>JANXWJ010000077.1 GCA_025351185.1 Candidatus Nanopelagicales bacterium | reverse complement strand
AGTGTGAGGTCGAGAGCCCGTTCGGCCTGCCGACCAACCGTGACGAGGAACAGGTCCAGGGGGAGCGAGCCAACGCCATCGCCTGACTCGGCCGGTCGGCGGGTGGGCGCGTCAGGGGCGACCAGGTAGCAGCGGCCGGCGAACCGGGAGTGTCGTTGCTGCAGCGCGACCAGCCCTTTGGTGCTGTGCCGGGCCGAGGATCCGATCTCGAACGCCAACGGTTCGGTGGGGTGGTCATGGATGAGGTCGACCTCGTCGCGGCCCTCGCGCCAGTGGTGCAGTCGAGTGCCTTCGTGCAAGGCCAGGGTGTGAAGCGACGCGGCAGCAAGGTTCTCCAGCAGCAGGCCCATCTCTGTGGGGTCGGTGAGCGGCGCGGTCCCGCGCTGGAGGGCGGCGTTGCGTACGGCCCCGTCGTGGAAGTAGATCTTCCGGCCGCGCTTCTGGACGGATGACTCGTTGCCGGAGTAGTTCGTGAGCCGGAAGACGAGGAAGGTCTGCTCGAGGTAGGAGACGTAGCGGTCCAGGGTCGGCTGGGACAGATTGTCCAGCTCGGCGCACACGCTGCTCGGCGACAGGATCCCGGTGACCTGGCCGGCAAGGATGTACAGCAGACGTTCGAGAAGCATCGGATGGTCGATGCCGAAGGACTGCGGGATGTCCTTGTAGATCGCGCGCTCCACCGCATCGGTCCGCAGCACCTGCTGCGACAGCAACAGGCGATCAACGTCGGGCTCGTCCTCACGTCCGGAGTCCCGGGCGATGAGCTCGGGGAAGCCGCCGACCAGCAGGAACCGTCGGCGCAGTGACGCCAGATCTTTCGGTGGTGCTGTCCGGGGCAGCGCGGCCAACGTGTTCGCCAGGGTGGCGCCGACCTCCACCTCGGCCGGCTGGCCGAGCAGGTCGAGGTACTCGCTGAACAGGTACGGCATGAGGAAGTGCTCCGACCAGCGGCCGACGCCACTTTCGACGCGCCCTCCGCGCAGCGCGGCGGTGGCGCTGGAGGTAGCAACGAGGCGGACTGGCCAGCGGTCGTCGTAGAACGTCTTGAGCCACAGGTCCCACTGGTCGGCGTAGACCAGCTCGTCGAGCAGCAGCACCACCTCGTGCCCGGGACGGGCTTCGCTGACCTCGATGACATGGCGCACCAGGTCCCCGAGGGACTCCCGAAGCAGGACAGGGTGATCCATCCGCAGCCACCACAGCCGCTCGGGTGATGCGCCCGCGTCGATCAGGTGCCGAACGGACTGGTACATCGCCGTGGTCTTGCCGACTCGACGTGGTCCCAGGACCAGATGGAATCGTCGCGGGTCATCGGCCAGGACCTGCGCCCAGAGCTGTCGGGTTAGTGCCCGCTCCACCGGAGGGGCGAGGACACCCGGCACGAGCCCATCCGAGTGCCAAGGGTTTTGCTCACCCAGGACTCGGTCAACCTCCTGGACCGACGAGCGCCAGGAAGCCATGTCAGAGATCCACGGTGAGGCTTCGTGGCCTAGTAGCATTCACGGAAGACATGCTATCTGATGGATAGCCCTCATGGGTGGCCCGCTTGTCCGGATCGAGACGCGCCTCTGAGCTGGTTCTGAAGAGAGGGGTCCTTCTCGCCGCGTTCGGGACCCGCCGTCCGACCCGGGACGTCGACCTCCAAGCCCAGGAGCTGGCCAACGACGTCGACACGGTTCTGGCCCTCGTCCGAGAGATCGCCTCGACCAAGCGCGACGACGGCCTGATCTAAAGCATCGAGACAGCAACCGCCGAAACGATCAGGGACGAGGACGCCTACTCCGGCGTCCGGGTGAGCATGAGCAGCCAATTTGCCACCGCCCTGCTCACCTTCCACGTCGACGTCAACGTCGACGTCAACGTCGGCGATCCGATCTGGCCGGCGCCCGGCATCGTCGAGATCCCACGCCTGCTCGGCGGGTCGATCTCAGTCCTCGGTTACCCGTTGGCCATGGTGCTCGCCGAGAAGATCGTGACCGCGATCCAACGTGGCACGGCCAACACGAGATGGCGGACGGCGCGGACATCTACCTGCTCAGTGGCCGTCACGAGATCGACGGGACGCAGTTGCACAGGTCGCTGGTCACGGTCGCGACGCACAGGGGAGCGGCGATGACACCACTTTCGGACGTCTTGGCCGGCTACGTCGAACTGGCCAAGATCCGATGGGCGGCCTGGGTGCGTAAGCAACGCCTCGGCGACCGGCTGCCCATCGACCTCGGCGACCTGCTCGCCGTCGTGATCGCGTTCGCGGACCCAGCCTTGGTCGACGAGGTCGATGGTCTGACCTGGATACCGACCGAAAGAGCATGGATTCAGTGACCGTCGATGGCGCAGTGGTCGCGGAGACACGCCCGACGTCGTCGGATAGGCGGGAGAACATCTCCGCGAATCTGGCCCGACGATCCGTCCGCCCAGGCCTGGAGGATGTCGAGCAGCTGCCAGCCCGGGCCAGGGTGACCACGAGGTTGAAGGTGAAGGTCGCCGCTGCGGTGAGCACGACGAACCGGACGGTCAGCGAGGTCGCGGCCGACCACGGCATCGCGTGGTGGACGGTGCACCGGATCCTGGTCAAGGCCGCACCGACGTCCTGGGCCAGGCCGCACCGACAGCGATGATCGGAATCGATGAGACCCGGGCGCGGCGGGTCCGCTGGCTCCGGGAGCAGATCGAGGAATCGTTGACTTGGCGCCGGTCGGACCCGTGGATGACCTCTATCCTGACTCGTGCCACGGTCGGACTCTGGGGGTGACGGCAGGGCGCTGACCTGCGGCTTTGGCGTGGCTGGGTGCGGGAAGTGGTCACTAAGCACCTTCGCGTGGAAGCCTTTGGGTGTGGGCTCGCGGTTCGTGCGCAAGGTCCGCACGGCCTCGGGGGCTGTCGCGGTCCAGGTCGTCACGCGTCGAGGCCGACTGGTTGAGCAGGTGGAGCACGTGGGGGCAGCTCACACCGATGCCGAGCTCGCGTTGTTGCTTGCTGCGGCACGAGAACGATTGTTGCCAGGGCAGGTCGGTCTGGACCTGGGTGAGGCGGCTGTCGTGCCGGCCCGGATGGATGACGTCTCGGACTGGACCACGTCGTCGGGGCCCACCGACCCGGTCGCCGCCCCGGTGGGTGGGCGCCGGCCGTCGGCCGGTGCCGGTGGTCGTGTCCTGGGCACGTCGGCGGTGCTGCTGTGGCAGGTGTCGACCGACGCGTATGCCCGGCTGGGTTTCGATGTGCTGGCCGATGGGGTTCCGGGCGATGGTCGTGGCGCGGATCGTGGAACCGACGTCGAAGGCGCAGGTGGTGCGGATCCTGGAGGAGATCGGTGCGCCCGCGGTGAGCGTGCGCACGATGTTTCGGTCCCTGGACCGCGCCCAGATCGGCGACTACCGGGGCCAGCTGGCGAGGGCGTGCCTGGCTCATTCGGCGCGCACGACCGGGACGGCGGCGATGGTGCTCTACGACGTGACGACGTTGCACTTCGAGAGCGAGCAGGACGACCTGCGCAAGGTCGGGATGAGCAAAGAACACCGCGTCGACCCGCAGATCCAGGTCGGCCTGCTGGTCGACCCGGGCGGGTTCCCCTTGGAAATGCACGTGTTCGAGGGGAACAAGGCCGAGACCAAAACTCTGATCCCGGTGCTCGAGGCGTTCACGGCCCGTCACGGTGTCACTGACATGGTCGTGGTCGCCGACGCCGGGATGCTGTCGGCGACCAACCTGAACGCCCTGGAGGACGCCGGGTTCTCCTTCATCGTCGGCTCCCGGCTGACCAAAGCCCCCTACGACCTGGCCGAGCACTTCGAACGCCACGCAACTACTTCACCGACGGGCAGATCCTGGAGTCCGCCCGCGACATGGGCACCGGCACCGCCGCCCGGCCCCGCAGGGTTGTCTACCAGCGGCGGTTCAAACGCAACAAGCACGACGACAAGGCCATCAACGCCATGATCGAACGAGCGGAGAAGATCGCCGACGGGCGCGCCCCCTTGAACAAGGCCCGGTTCCTGAAGATCAGCGGTGCCACCAAGGAGCTCGACCAGACAACGATCGACCGAGCCCGGCAACTGGCCGGGCTGAAGGGATACGTCACCAACCTGCCGCGCGCCCAGATGACCGGTGCCGCAGTGATCGAGGCCTACCACGACCTGTGGCGAGTCGAGGAATCCTTCCGGATGACCAAGCACGACCTACGCGCCAGGCCGGTGTTCCACCACCAACGCGACACGATCGAAGCACACCTGACCGTCGTGTTCGCAGCCCTCGCCATCAGCCGCCACCTCCAAGACACCTCCGGCGTGAGCATCAAGAAAATCGTCAAAACCCTACGAGTCGCCCGCTCAGCAACCATCGAGATCAACAGCCAACGACTCACCCTCGACCCCGAACTCAAACCCGCCGCCCGCAACCTCCTCAACCAACTCCAAACGGGTCACTAAGCCAGTGGCACGAGTCAGGTCGGGTGATGAAGGCTGACGGTGAATGTCCCCGCGTGTCCCTATGCTCGCCACCCAGGTTGACGCACGACGAGGCTGCTGCTACTGGCTGCCGACCAGCGTGGTTGCCCTTCCGATGCCGGGGTACGTGGTGGGTAGTGGAATCAGGGTTTGTCGCCGAATCGGGTGGCCAGCATCTCGGCGACCTCCGCAGGGGTCGGCATTGCGCGCATCTCGGCGGCGACCAGGACAGCCCGTTGGCGGTAGTCGCCTGATCCGACGACGGCGCGCAGCCCGGCGGTGATCGCCTCGGCGCACACCTGCTCGGGCATCAGCAGGACGGCTGTGCCGGCTTCGGCCATCAGGTGTGCGTTGGTGAAGTTGTCCGCCCCCTGGGGCAGCGCGACCGACGGCAATCCGTGGCTGAGAACCCCGAACATGGTGCCGGCCCCCGCGTGATGGATGACCGCCGCGCAGTGCGGCAGCACCTCGGCCTGGGGGATGAAGCGCTCCACCCGGGCATTAGCCGGGATCGGCCCCAGCAAGGCAGGATCGTTCTCCCGCCCAACGGTGACCAGCACGTTGACCGGCTCGTCGGCCAGCGCTGCCAGGATCAGTCGGAACAGGTCGAGGTCGGTGTTCTGCAGCGTCCCGAGGGTGACGTAGACCAGGGCACGACTGGGGTCGGCGAACGTCACGGGCAGTGCCGGCGCGGCGGCCATCGGCAGGGCTGACGGGCGCAGGAACAGGGAGTCGACAACGCCTTCGGGGTTCGGACCAAGTGCCGCGGGAAGCAGGTGCACGGTAGGGCCCGAGAAGATGCCCGCGGCCGCCGGCGCATCGAGTCCGAACTCCCGCCAGATGGGGGAAACGGCGTCGGTGACGAGGTCCAGGACAGCGGGATCCACTACCAATGGGCCAAGGGTGTGGTGCACCGGTTGGGCCCCCGTCAGCGCCGCCACCAGCGGGCCGGCGAAGGAACACGTCTCGAACACCAGCAGGTCGGGGCCAAACTCCCTGGCCACCGCGAGCAGGTCGTCGACCACCAGCGACACACCAACCTCGCCGAAGAGCCGCGGGACCCAGTAGCCAAGGACGCGCTCCGCAGGTATGCCGTCACCGGGCTGGCCCCGCATGCGGCGCCCCAGCTCAGCGAACCAGTCGCCGAAGTCCGGCCCCACGGCGCGGAACTCCAGCCCGTGCCGGGCGACCACCCCGGCAGCCTCCGGGGCGCTGGCCACGATGACCTCGTCCCCGCGTGCCGCGAACGCCGCGGCCAGCGGCAGCACGGGCGCCAGATGCCCCGTCTGGGACACGCAAGCCACCAGTACGCGCATTGGACTCCTCCGATTCATCGACCAGGTGGTGTGGTCCGCGGACCTGCATGGCCCAGAACCCAGGCCAACTGATCACACCCCAGGGCAAAGAGCGAGGCTAGCCTCGAACTTTTCTTGTCGTGTCTGATCTTGTGGCGTGACTTGGGTCTTGGAAAGCAGGATGAACGCGACACGCCGCTGCGCCCCGGGTCTGAATACCCCGTGGCCCGGGGGCCCAACCGCTCACGTCGATGGGCGGGCCGCGACCTTCGACAGGGCTTCGGCTGCGGCAGTGGTCGACGGGTTTAACCAAATGTCTAACCGGTGTCAACGGACACCTTGAAATCCCTGTGGGCGGACATCGGGTGTCCTTGTCCGCGGACACGTGATCTCCCTGTGGGCGGACAGCTGATCTCCTGCTGGTGTTTAGCCCAGGGGCGTCACTCCCTTACCGGTGGTGGCTTCGGTCAACCGGAGTGAGGTGCCCTCGGTCAGGACGACGTGGGCGTGGTGCAGGAGCCTGTCGACGGCGGCGGTGGCCAGGGTTTTGGGCATGATGGTGTCGAAGCCGAAGGGGTGCAGGTTCAAGGTGACGGCGACGGATCGGCGTTCGTAGGCGGCGTCGACGACTCGGTAGAACGCCTCGCCGGCGGCTTGCCCGGCGGGAAGCATCCCGATGTCGTCAACGACGATCAGGTCGGCGCGGGCCATGCGCCTCGATGACGTTCACCGGCGGAGCCTATGCGGGCCACATCCGGTCAGGATCGCAGACAAACGATGCGGACGGCCGAGGTTCACCATCAGGCAAGACGCTGAACCGCCCGGCGAACTTCGGATTCGCCAGGAGCGCCGTCAGCGGCAGAAGCAGACGTTTGCACGGAGGTGGGCTGGTCGATGCGCGCGCGTGACAGCGACAAGCACCACGCGCCGGCATTGGCGAGGGCGCTGGCGTTTCCGGCAACGGGTCGCCATGATCCGGGGGTGGATTCGATTCTCGATGCGATCGGCGACACGCCGCTCGTGCGCCTTCGTCGCTGCGCTCCGACGAACGGGGCCGAGCTGTGGCTGAAGCTGGAGAGCCGCAACCCCACCGGCTCGATGAAGGATCGGATGGCTCTCGCGATGATCGCGGGAGCTGAACGGGACGGTCTGCTCGCCCCCGGAGACACGGTCGTTGAGTACACCGGCGGCAGCACTGGACCAGCACTCGCCCTCGTGTGTCGTGCGAAGGGATACCGAGCGCTCATCGTCATGGCGGACTGCTTCACCGAAGAACGCTTCCAACTGATGCGCGCTCTGGGCGCCGACATCGACGTCGTTCCCTCGGTCGAGGGGCGGCCGAAGGTGACCTCCCGCGACATCGACAACATGGTCGCGCGCGCCCGCGAGCTCGCGAGTGCGCCGGGGCACTACGCCACCGACCAGTTCAACAACCCGTACATCATCCCCGACCACCGGGATCGTCTCGGCCGAGAGATCTGGGAGCAGACCCACGGTCGCGTCACCGCCTTCTGCCACGGCATGGGGACGGCGTCATCCTTGATGGGCGTCTCTGATGCTCTCAGACCACGGGGCGTCTTCATCCAGGCGCACGAGCCGGCGGCCTCAGCCGCGATCAGCGGCGGCGTGCGCGGACCGTTCCTGATTCAGGGCTGGACGGGGCTCGTGATGCCGCACTGGGACCCGGACAAGGTTGATCACCTCGAGCCCATCAGTGACGGCGACGCGCTTGAGATGACCCGCCGACTTGCGCGCGACGAAGGCATCTTCGCCGGCATCTCGACCGGTGCGAACATCGTCGGCGCGCATCGGCTCTCCGAACGCCTCGGCCCCGCGGCGGTGATCGTCACGCTCGCAGTCGACACCGGATTCAAGTACCTCAGCGTCAGCCCGTACGGCGACCCCTAGCCGACGGCTGCATCACCACCATCCTCCGGTGCTACTCGGAAGCGAGTGACGCTCATCGGCATGAGCGGACGTGGGCGACCTTCGGGAAGGCGACCAGGCGTAGTCCGGATCGGGCGCTCACATCGCCCGAGACGTCCCCGCTCGTCACTCGGGCAGTCTGATGCCATCGGGCTTGGCGGGAGGGGGGCGACCGAGACGTTGGGGCTCAGCGCCACATACGCGACCGCGGGATCACGACACGTCTCGGGACTGCATTGGGGGAGTTCGAGGCTGCCCTCAGGCGATTGTGAGAGATCGTGAGAGGCACCCGGGTCTGAGGGGGTCTCAAGATCGGCTGCCAAGCCTCTGACCTGCGGTTATGTGGTGGCCAGGGGCGGGGTCGAACCGCCGACCTTCCGATTTTCAGTCGGACGCTCGTACCAACTGAGCTACCTGGCCGTGTCGCCCGGAGGCAACCGGAGGATCGTACCGGACCCGAGGTCGTCCGCTGAAACCGTGGGTCTGCAGGTGGTCAGCCTGCTTCTGCGATCGGAGCGAGCGGGTCGGCGAGCAGCGACTGCAGCGGCGCCTGGCCTGCTCCGATCACGGCCGCGTCGCGACCGAGCCGCGATGCGGTGATGTGCAGTGGTGCCCACCGGGCGGAAAGGACACGGCGTCGTACGACGGCGGACAAGGGCTGGTCGAGCCATGGGAACAGCGGTGCGAAGATGCCGCCGAGCACCACGGTGTCGACGTCGAAGAGGTTGACGAGGGCGGCGACGCCGACACCGAGCGACCCGCCTGCTTCGCGTACTGCTGAGATCGCGCGCCCGTCACCCGAGGTGAGGCGAGCCAAGAGCGGCGCGACCGCGTCCTCGCCGATGCGCGGTTCGTCGCGGACTCCCGCCTGACGCAGGATCCAGTCGAGACCCGCGACCTGCTCGAGGCATCCGCGTGCCCCGCAACGACACTCGGGCCCGTCTGGCGCGACCGTGAGATGCCCGAGCTCACCGCTGAAACCCCTTGAGCCACGGTGCAATCGGCCATCAAGCACAACTCCCGCACCGACACCCACGTCGCCGTTGACGAGCACGAAGCTTTCTGCTCCGCCGTGGTCGCCCGACCACAGCTCACCGAGTGCCGCGAGATTGGCCTCGTTGTCGAGCGTTATCGAGTCGGGCCATGCCGTCACGGCGTACAGCCGAAGTCGTTCGACCACTCGTACGTCGGTCCACCCGAGGTTGGGCGCGAGCCGCACCACCTGCTCGGCGAGGTCGACGAGTCCCGGCACCGCGACTCCGACGCCGCGCACGGACAGGCCTTCGTCGTAGGCCGCAGCCATGGCGTCGTCGACGAGCTTGGCGGCCGACCGGAGAACGGCGCTGGTCGCCCGGCCGCGCTGGTCGCCGGAGCGAGAGACGCGATGACGCACCGTGCCACCGAGGTCGACGACGACAGCAGCGAGCCCGTCGACGTTGATCTCGAGCCCGATGCCGGCGCCGCCACCCGGGTTGAGCGCGAGGTCCGTGCCTGGTCGCCCGACCCCCGTGGGAGTCCGCGTGCCTTGCTCGGTGATGAGCAATGCCCCGAGAAGATCGTCGACGATGCTCCCGACCGTGGCGCGGGTCAGACCGGTGCGGGCTGCCACCCGGGCGCGGCTGAGCGGGCCGTCGACCATGACCGACTCGAGCACGAGGGAGGCATTGTGCCGGCGTACGTCGGCCTGGTCGGTCGGGCGTGGCCGGTCACCGCTGCGGGCGACGGCAGGCACGCGAGACGAGGGCTGCGATTCTGTCGACATGCCACCTCCCGCGGAGTATGTTTGGGCTCTGAACTAATATAGCCCACCCGCCCCCAGGAGCTCGCGATGACCGCCTTCCCGGCACCTTCCCCGGCCGACAAGTTCACCTTCGGTCTCTGGACCGTCGGATGGCAGGCCCGCGACCCGTTCGGTGATGCGACCCGCCCGTGGCTCGACCCCGTGGAGTCGGTGCACCAGCTCTCCGCGCTCGGTGCCTACGGCGTGACGTTCCACGACGACGACCTCATCCCGTTCGGTGCCGACGCCGACGAGCGCGCCAAGGTCATCGCGCGCTTCAAGGACGCGCTCGCCGAGACCGGCATGAAGGTGCCGATGATGACGACCAACACCTTCACGCACCCCGTCTTCAAGGACGGCGCCTTCACGAGCAACGACCGCGACATCCGCCGCTATGCCACGCGCAAGATCATGCGCAACCTCGACCTCGCCGCCGAGCTCGGTGCCGAGACCTACGTCTTCTGGGGCGGTCGCGAGGGCTCGGAGATCGACGCCGGCAAGAACATCGGCGACGCGCTCAGCCGCTACAAGGAGGGCCTCGACCTCCTCTGCCAGTACGTCATCGACAAGGGCTACCGCCTCAAGTTCGCCATCGAGCCCAAGCCCAACGAGCCGCGCGGCGACATCCTGCTGCCGACGGTCGGGCACGCGCTCGCGTTCATCCACGAGCTCGAGCACTCCGAGATGGTGGGCCTCAACCCCGAGGTCGGGCACGAGCAGATGTCCAACCTCAACTTCGCGCACGGCATCGCCCAGGCGCTATGGCACAAGAAGCTCTTCCACATCGATCTCAACGGCCAGCACGGTCCGAAGTACGACCAGGACCTCGTCTTCGGCCACGGCGACCTCATCAACGCGTTCTTCCTCGTCGACCTCCTCGAGCGCTCCGACTACGACGGCCCGCGCCACTTCGACTACAAGCCCATGCGCACCGAGGACATCACCGGTGTCTGGGCGTCGGCAGCGGCCAACATGCGCACCTACATCCTGTTGCGTGAGAAGGCGAAGGCGTTCCGCGCCGACCCGCGCGTGCAGGAGGCCCTCGAGGCCTCGCGCGTCGGTGGCACCGCCATCCCGACCCTCGCTCCCGGTGAGACCTACGACGACCTCGTTGCGGACGTCGACGCCAACTTCGACGTCGAGGCTGCCGGTCTGCGTGGCTACCACTACGCCCAGCTCGACCAGCTCGCGATCGAGCACCTGCTCGGCACCGCCTGATCGTGGTGGCACGTCGTCTCGTCGCAGGGGTCGACTCCTCGACCCAGTCGTGCAAGGTCGTCATCCGCGACGCCGACACCGGTGAGCTCGTGCGTACCGGACGTGCGCCGCACCCCGACGGCACCGAGGTCGACCCCGGGGCCTGGACGCACGCGCTGCGCGCTGCCTTCACCTACGCCGGCGGTCTCGCCGACGTAGGCGCGGTGTCGGTCGGTGGGCAGCAGCACGGCATGGTGCTGCTCGACGAGCACGGTGAGGTCACGCGCCGCGCGCTCCTCTGGAACGACACCCGCTCCGCGAGCTCGGCTACGGATCTCGTCGCCGAGCTCGGCGCGCAGGAGTGGGCCGACGCGACGGGCCTCGTACCGGTCGCGTCGTTCACCGTGACCAAGCTGCGCTGGGTCGCCGAGCACGACAAGGACGCCGCCGCGCGAGCCGCGTCGGTGTGCCTGCCGCACGACTGGCTGACGCACCTGCTCCGTGGTGGTAGCACCCTGACGACCGACCGTGGCGACGCGAGCGGCACGGGCTACTGGTCGCCGGCCACGGGCGACTACCGACGTGACCTGCTCGGGCGCGCGTTCGGTCGCGACCTCGAGCTGCCACGTGTGGCGTCGCCCTCGGAGGTCGTGGGAGAGGTCTGCGGCGCGTGGGGTGCCGCCCCTGGAGCTGTCATCGCCGCGGGAACGGGCGACAACATGGCCGCGGCGCTGGGGCTGGCCGCGCGTCCCGGTGACGTCGTCGTGTCGCTGGGCACCAGCGGCACCGCTTTCGCGGTGTCGGAGACCCCGACGCACGACGTCTCCGGTGCCGTCGCCGGCTTCGCCGACGCGACCGGTCGGTTCCTGCCACTGGTCTGCACGCTCAACGCCGCGCCGGTGCTCGACGTCGTACGCCGGATCCTCGGTGTCGACCACGCGACCTTCGACCGGCTCGCGCTCGAGGCTGCTCCCGGCTCGGGAGGCGTGACGCTGCTGCCGTACCTCGCCGGTGAGCGCACGCCCAACCGCCCCGACGCGCACGGCCATCTCGCGGGTCTCACGCTCGGCAACGGCACCCCGGGCAACATCGCCCGAGCGGCCGTCGAGGGGATGCTCTGCGGACTCGCCGACGCGGTCGACGCGCTCGTGGCCCTCGACGTACCCGTCGAACGGGTGCTGCTCATCGGCGGTGCAGCGCAGTCGGCCGCGGTCTCCGCGATCGCGCCACAGATCCTCGGCCGCCCGGTGCTCGTGGCCGACGCCGGCGAGTACGTCGCCGACGGAGCCGCCCGTCAGGCAGCCCAGACCTGGCTCGCCCACGACGGCTCCGAGCCCCAGTGGCCCACCACCGCCGGCACCTGGTTTCGAGCCGACCCCACCCCCGCCGTACGCGACGCCTACGCCACCCTCCGCGACACCACCCCCGACTCCCGCCCCGGCCCCCGATGAATGTGCCCCAGCGTGCGATAGGCGCACGTCAGGCGCCCTTCATCCACGGACGCCGCCGCGCCTGTGGATGAAGTGGGGAAGATGAGTTACGCCTGGCGCACTCCCCTACTGACGCCGAACGCGTCAGCGGGGGCCCAGGCCACACTCATCTGAAAAGTGGGTGGGGGCGGGTTGAGCTCCCGGAGTCGACTCCCTCGGGATCCGGGTACGCAGAAGGGGGG
>JANXWJ010000058.1 GCA_025351185.1 Candidatus Nanopelagicales bacterium | reverse complement strand
CTGGCTACCGGGTGGGCTCGCCCTGCTCTTCCTCGGCCTACCGATCGTCGGGCTCTTCGTGCGAGCCCCCTGGCCGCGGATGTGGGAGGTCCTCACCTCACCCACGAGCCTCGACGCGCTGCGCCTGTCGCTCGTGACCGCCTCTGCCGCAACGCTTGTCACGATCGTCATCGGCATCCCGCTCGCCTGGATTCTTGCGCGTTCCGACTTTCGGGGGCGAGGTTTCGTCCGGGCCCTCGTCACCGTCCCCCTGGTGCTCCCACCGGTCGTCGGCGGCATCGCGCTGCTGCTCGCGTTCGGCCGGCGAGGTATCGCGGGGCAGTACCTCGACTCGTGCTGCGGCATCACGCTGCCGTTCACCACACCCGGCGTGGTCGTCGCCGAGACGTTCGTCGCGATGCCCTTCCTCGTCATCACGATCGAGGGTGCGCTGCGCGGCCTCGACACCCGGTTCGAAGATGCGGCAGCGACTCTCGGCGCCGGTCGCCTCACGGTGTTCCGTCGCGTGACGGTGCCGCTGATCCTCCCGTCGATCGCAGCCGGAATCGTCCTCACCTTCGCGCGTGCGCTCGGGGAGTTCGGAGCGACCATCACGTTCGCCGGCAACCTCCCCGGGGTGACGCAGACGCTGCCGCTCGCGGTCTACGTCGGCCTCGAGGGCGACCCTGCCGACGCCATCGCTCTGAGTCTCGTGCTCCTCGCGGTGTCGGTCATCGTGCTCGTCGCCCTGCGCGACAAGTGGCTGCGCACCGGGGCAGCGTCATGACGGGCCTCGACGCGCACGTCGTCGTGTGTCGCGCGGCCTTCACCCTCGACGCCACACTCGATGTCGCACCCGGCGAGGTCGTGGCCGTGCTCGGGCCCAACGGTGCGGGCAAGTCGACGCTGCTGCGCACCGTGTGCGGCCTGGAACCGTTGGGGGACGGGCACATCCGGCTCGGCGAGACCGTCGTCGACGAGCCGTCGACCGGCATTCTCGTGCCCGCGGCGGAACGGCGGGTCGGCATCGTCTTTCAGGACTACCGCCTCTTCCCGCACCTCACAGTGCTCGACAACATCGCATTCGGCCCCCGCTCATCGGGGCGTACGGCGAAGCAGTCGCGCGCCGCAGCAGGCACCTGGATCGAACGCCTGCGCCTCGGCGACCTCTCCGACCGCAAACCTGGTGAGCTGTCCGGCGGACAGGCGCAGCGCGTCGCCCTCGCGCGTGCCCTGGCGTGCGATCCCGCAGTGCTGCTGCTCGACGAGCCGCTAGCCGCGCTCGACGCGGGGACGCGTCTTGACGTACGCAGTGACCTACGTGACCACCTGCACGAGTTCGGCGGTCCGACCCTCCTGGTCACCCACGACCCGCTCGACGCGCTCGTGCTCGCCGACCGCCTCGTGGTGCTCGAAGCCGGCAGCATCACGCAGCAGGGCGCAGCGCTCGACGTCGCGCGTCGACCCGCGAGCGACTACGTCGCGCGACTGCTGGGCCTCAACCTGCTGCGTGGGTCCGCTCACGATGGCGACGTCTCGGTCGACGGCGGCGGCACGTTGCACGTCACCGACCGCGCCGTCCGCGGTGCCGTGCTCGTCGCCGTGCGGCCCAGTGCGATCTCGTTGCACACGCAGCAACCCGAGGGCAGCGCACGCAATGTCTGGCCGGGCACCGTCGATGGCATCGAGTCGATCGGCGACCGGGTGCGTGTCACCGTGTCGGGCTCGCCGACCGTGATGGTGGACGTCACTGCCGACGCCGTGGCCGACCTCCGCGTACGTCGCGGCACCGAGGTCTGGCTCTCCGCCAAGGCCACCGAGCTTGAGGTCTATCCCGGATGACCAGACCGACATCGACCAGGCGCTGCCGCGCGCCGATGGTCGAGTCAGGCTCGGGGAGCTGATTGAGCTCGACCCGGCTCGTCCACGGCTGGCTGTGTTCACCTCACGGGTGCGTGAGTGGCCCGGATTCGTGAGTGGCCCGGATTCGTGAGTGGCCCGGGTTCGTGAGTGGCCCGCGTGCGCGAGTCGCCCCGGGTGCGCGAGTGCCCCAGCCCTCTACAGGGCTGGGGCACTCGGTGGCGCTTCGGGTGCGGGCGGCTGGCTAGAGGCCGGCTGCTGTTGATACTGCTCGCTTGGTGAGGACTCGTGCGAGGTGCTTGCGGAACTCGGCGTCGGCGTGGGTGTCGGTCGTCGGCGAGGTGCCGTCGGCTGCCGAAGCAGCAGCGGCGGCGATAGCGTCGGCCGTGGCCGCACCACCGGTGAGCGCCGCCTCGACGGAGGCCGCGCGGATCGGACCGGCCCCCATGTTGGTGAGTGCCACCCGTGCCTCGGTGATGGTGCCGCCGTCGACCTTGACCGCGGCAGCGACACCGACGATCGCCCAGGCCTGGGCGGTGCGGTGGAACTTCTGGTAGTCGAAGCCCCAGCCAGCACCGAGCTTCGGCACCCGCACAGCGACGAGGACCTCATCTAGCCCGACTGCGGTGGTGAAGAAGTCGAGGAAGAAGTCGGCAGCGCTGACCGTACGTCGACCCGATGCGCCAGCGATCACGAACTCCGCGTCGAGCACCCGCGCGATCGTGGGCAGGTCGCCTGCAGGATCGGCGTGGGCGCACGAACCGCCGAACGTGCCGCGATGGCGGATGGCCGGATCGGCCACCTCGCCGGCCGCCATCGACAGGAGCGGCACGCCGGCCCTGATGCCCTCGTGGTGCATGACCTCATACGTCGTGACGGCAGCGCCGATGAGGAGCGAGGAGCCCTCGTCGGTCACCTGGCGCATCTCGTCGACACGGCTCACGTCGACGAGCACCGTCGGGTGGTTGAGACGCAGTCGGAGCACCGGCAGCAGCGACTGTCCGCCGCCCAGCACCTTGGCGTCGTCACCCGCCTCGGCAAGTGCCGCGACAGCCTCCTCGACCGTCTCCGGCTTCACATAGTCGAACGCTCCGGGGATCACGCCGCGCCTCCGTTCTGGGCCGTCTGGATCGCACGCCAGACGTTCTGCGGACTGGCCGGCATGAAGACGTCGTTGACGCCTAGGTGCCGGATTGCGTCGACGACGCCGTTGATGATGGCCGGGGTCGACGCGATAGCGCCTGCCTCGCCGATCCCCTTGGTGCCCAGCGGGTGCGTGGTCGACGGGGTGACCGTGCGGTCGGTGATGAACGACGGCAGGTCGACCGCGCTCGGCAGCAGGTAGTCGCCCATGTTGCCGGTGAGCAGGTTGCCCTCGGCGTCGTAGAGCGCACCTTCGAAGAGCGCCTGTGCGATGCCCTGCGCGAGACCGCCGTGCACCTGGCCCTCGACGATGAGCGGGTTGATCTGCACACCGCAGTCGTCGACGCAGACGTACTTGCGCAGCGTGACCTGGCCGGTCTCGGTGTCGACCTCCATGGCCGCGAGGTGCGTGCCGTGGGGGTAGGAGAAGTCCATCGGGTCGACCGTGGACTCACCCGAGAGGGTCGGCTCCACACCGTCAGGCAGGTTGTGGGCGGTGAACGCCTCGAAGGCGATCGCCTGGATCGTCGTGGACTTCTCCGGGTCACCCTTGACCGAGTAGGTGCCGTGGGCGAACTCGACGTCGTCGGGGCTCACCTCGAGCTGGTGCGCCGCGATGATGCGGGCCTTCTCGACGAGACGCTCACCGGCGAGCTTGATGGCCTGGCCGCCGACTGCGAGCGACCGCGAGCCATAGGTGTCCATGCCGTACGGCGCACGTCCGGTGTCGCCGTGCACGACCTCGATGTCCTCGACCGGGACACCGATGATGTCGCTGGCGATCTGGCTCCACGCCGTCTCGTGACCCTGGCCGTGCGGCGAGGTTCCGGTGATGAGCTCGATCTTGCCGGTGGGCAGTGCACGGATCGTGCAGTGCTCCCAGCCGCCTGCGACGTACTTCAGCGCACCGAGCGTGCGCGACGGAGCGAGTCCGCACATCTCGGTGAACGTCGAGATGCCGATGCCGAGCTGCACGGGACCTCCGGCTGCCCGGCGCTCGGCCTGCTCGGCACGCAGCTCGTCATAGCCGAAGAGCTCGAGAGCACGCGCGGTGGCGGCCTCGTAGTTGCCGGTGTCGTAGGTCAGCCCGGCGATCTGCGTGTAGGGGAACTCCTCGTGCTTGATCCAGTTCTTCTTGCGCAGCTCGAGCGGCTCGATCCCGAGCTCGAACGCGACTTCGTCCATGATCCGCTCGATGGCGTACGTCGCCTCCGGTCGCCCGGCGCCGCGGTAGGCGTCGGTCGGCGTCTTGGTCGTGTAGACGCCGGTGCAGGTGAAGTCGAGCGCCTCCATCTTGTAGATGCCGGAGTACATGAACATGCCCAGCAGCGGGGTGCCCGGCGTGATGATCTGGAGGTAGGCACCCATGTCGGCCAGCAGGTCGACCTTCATGCCGACGAGCGTGCCGTCGTTCATGACGGCCATCTCGATGTCCTGGATCTGGTCGCGACCGTGGTGCGTGCCGACCATGTGCTCGCTGCGGGTCTCGGTCCACTTGATCGGGCGACCGAGCTTCTGCGCGAGCACGACGGCGAGGACTTCCTCGCGGTTGATCTGCAGCTTGGCGCCGAAGCCGCCGCCGACGTCAGGAGCCACGACGCGAAGGTTGTTCTCGGGGATGCCGGTGAGCAGGGCGAGCAGGACGCGGAGCACGTGCGGGATCTGGGTGGAGGTCCAGATGGTGATCTCGTCGCTCATGCCCATGGGCGCGGCCACGACGGCGCGCGGCTCCATGGGGCTGGGGATGAGCCGCTGGTTGATGAAGCGGCGCTTGACGACGCGGTCGGCCTTGACCGTGGCGGCCTCGTAGTCACCGCACGGCATCTTCGCGACGTAGCACTCGTTGGTGCCCTTGTCGGAGTGCACGAGGGGTGAGCCCGGCTTGAGCGCGTCCTCCATGTCGACGACCGCAGGGAGCGGTTCGTAGTCGACGTCGATGAGGTCGAGGGCGTCGACGGAGAGGTACTTCTCGGTCGCGAGCACCACCGCGACGACGTCGCCGCCGAACTTCACCTCGTCGAGGCAGATGGCCGGGAAGTGGCTCATCACGATCTCGTCCGTGACCGGCCACACGCAGGTGGAGCCGGGCAGCTCGGGGAAGTCCTTGCCGGTGTAGACGGCGACGACACCTTCAGCGGCCAGCGCGGCCGACGTGTCGATGTTGATGATCTTCGCGTGCGCCATCGGGCAGCGAAGCAGGCTCATGTAGAGCGTGCCGGGCAGCTGGATGTTGTCGGTCCAGTTCGTGCGCCCCGTGAGCAGGCGCGCGTCCTCCTTGCGGCGGATCGGCCGGCCGATGGCCGGTCCGCCCGTGCGCTCGACGGTCTCGGTCATGTCGTCACTCCCCCCGCATCTCGGCCGCTGCCATCGCGACCGCCTTCACGATGTTGTGATAGCCCGTGCACCGGCAGAGGTTGCCCTCGAGCCCGTGCCGGATCTCGTCCTCGGTCGGGTTGGCGTTCTCCGAGAGCAGGTCGACCGAAGCCAGGACCATGCCCGGAGTGCAATAGCCGCACTGGAGGCCGTGACACTCCTTGAACGCCTTCTGGACCGGGTGCCACTCACCGTCCTGCGCGAGGCCCTGGATGGTGGTGATGGTCGCGCCTTCGACCTGGACCGCAAGCACGCTGCAGGACTTGGCGCTGCGACCGTCGATGAGCACGGTGCAGGCACCGCAGTTCGACGTGTCGCATCCGATGGGCGTGCCGACCAGGCCGAGGTCCTCGCGGAGCCAGTGGACGAGGAGCGTGCGAGGCTCCACGTCGCCGTGGCGGAGGATGCCGTCGACCGTGACGCCGATATGGATCATCGTGTCTCTCCCGATGTGGGGATGGGTGGGGAGTAGGCGGCGTCCCGAGCGGCCGTCGTCGTGCGCGCACCGTACATCCGTCAGGGTGCGCCCGCGAGGGAAACTCGCAAGGCGGGGGAGAGCCTTCAGGTTGTGTCCCGTGGACCGGGAAGCCTGCTCGACACGTGCGCCCGGACGGCTCACGGTCGACGACCGACCACACGCTCGGACCACCCGCCCGGCTCAGCACGCTCAGGCCATCAGGGTGGTCAGGTGCGACCGCTTCAGGAGTGCCGTCGGCGCCGAGGTCGTTCCGGAGCGCCTGGACCGCGCGGGACCTTCCCGCAGGTAGGGTCCGGCGAACACGTCAGCGATCGGTGGGGGGACCACGCATGGACAGCAACGACTCAGGCACGCCCGAGGCTCCGGCCACTCCGGGGGGAACAACCACGCCGCCGCCGGGGTGGTATCCGCACCCCGAGGACCCGGCCCGCGAGCTCTACTGGGACGGCAGCACCTGGGTTGCCGACACCACCCGCCCGCTCGTCGTGGCAGCGGTCGCAGACCAGCAGGCAGGGCTGCCCGCACCCGGTGATCTCGCAGCGCCGCCGCACGGTGTCCCGTCGTACGCCGGCGCCCCGGCCCCGGTCGCACCCGGCCCCGTCGAGTCACCCGCCAGGGCCGCGGCCCCGTCGTTCCTGCTCGGCGCAGCCGTCGGCATCGCAGTGTCAGCACTCGGCCTGTGGATCATGAAGACCCACTCGAGCGGCATCTACTGGTTCGGCGGCTACTTCGTCACCTTCGCCGCCTGGCGACGGTCGTGGGCCTACTACAAGTCCACCGCTGCGCGGACGGGGCAGCGCCTCACGCCACCGCAGAAGGCGATCGTCGGGGTGCTCGGCGCAGCGACGTTGGTCCTCACCGCGCTCTTCGTGGTGCAGTACATCGGCACCCTCACCGCCCCCAGGCTCACCGCCGCCGTGGGTTCGTGCTGGGCCGAGTCCGGTGACAAGGTCGTCCAGGTCGAGTGCAGCGACAGCAGCGCCGTCTACACCGCGACCTCCACGGCGGCCACCTCGAGCTCCTGCCCGGACTCCGCCGAGGGATCGATCAGCGAGAAGGGCGTCTACTACTGCCTCACCCGCAAGTAGCGCCCGCTCACCGGCGGATGTCGAGCCGGCCCGCCGGTCCCCTCGCTTCCGCGCAGCACTCGACGCCCGTGCCCCTGGCCGCTCCGGCCGGGGGCGCGGGCGTTCGCGCGCCTGGACCGAGGAAAATACGTTCGGCCCCGAACAACAATTGTCCTCAAACCCTTGACGGGACCCCAGGGGTCCGACACTCTGTGCGATCATTCGGGTCCGTATGACCTGCCCAAGACCCCGACTGGGCGCCTTGCGAGGAGAGCCATATGACGCACAGCCCTGCCACACCCACCGACGCACCTGTCGAGCCCACCAAGCTCGGTGGCTCAGGCCGCAAGCTCACCCTGGTCGACGTCGTCGCCCAGTCCGTCGGCTTCATGGGTCCGGTCTTCTCGATCGCCTTCCTGGTACCGCTCGTCATGGGCATCATCAGCGCGACCGGCAACGGCGCCGGCATCGCCGCGCCGCTGTCGATCGCCATCGCGGCGGTCGGCATCCTCGCCGTCGCGTGGCTCGTGGCGGAGTACGCCAAGCGCATCCAGGCCGCCGGCGCCCTCTACGACTACGTCACCGACGGCCTCGGCCAGAAGATCGGTGCGGCCGCGGGCTTCCTCTACTACGTCGGGGTGATGGCACTCGGTGCCGGGCTCCTCGTGCTGATCGCGGGCACCATCCACGACACGCTCGCCAGCGAGTTCGAGTTCACCCGCATCCCGGTCACCGGCTGGGCGATCATCCTGCTGGTCTTCATCGCCATCGTGATGTTCTTCGGTGTCGCACTCTCGACCCGGTTCCAGCTCGTGCTGGCCCTGCTCTCGGTCGTCACTGTCCTGCTGTTCTCGCTCTACGTCATCAAGCAGGTCGGCAGCGCCAACGACGTCGCGTCGACGTTCAATCCCAACAACGCTCCCGGCGGCTGGTCCGGCATCGCGTTCGGCATCGTCTACGGAGTCCTGCTCTTCACCGGTTTCGAGACCGCAGCCAACCTCGGCGAGGAGACCGCTCACCCGAAGCGGGACATCCCGCGCGCCATCGTGACGTCCGTCGTCGTCGTCGCCGTGTTCTACATCGTCGTGTCCTACGCCCAGGTTGCTGGCTATGGCTTCAGCCTCGACAACATCGGCAAGGCTGCGAGTGCGCCGCTGTTCGGGCTCGGGGCCGCACCGGAAGATGGTGGCTTCGGCGGCCCGACGATGTTGCGCCTCCTGGAGCTCGTCGTCATCCTCGACATGCTTGCCGTGCTGATCGGGATCTCCGTCGCCTCATCGCGCGGAATCTTCGCCATGAGCCGTGACCATCGGTTCCCGAGCGTCCTGGGCAAGGTGTCGCGCCGCGGCACCCCGCTCAACGCGAGCGGCGTCGTGCTGGTCTTCTTCGCGATCTGGATCGTGCTGACCCGTCAGCTGCCCGGCCTGTTTGCGATCCCGCCCTACCCGCACTACTTCGCGATGTTCAACTTCGGCTCCGCATTCGGCGGCCTGGCGCTCGCCGTCATCTACCTGCTGCTCTGCGTGGGCGCGTTGCGGGGCCTCCGCGACCACGCACGTTTCCCGATCGTCGTGCTCACCGCGGTCGTCGGCATCCTGGTAACGGGGGCGGCGGTGTTCGGCGCCATCTACAAGGTTCCGGCACCCACGATCTACGCGGCTTACGGAGTCGGCATCGTCCTGCTGCTCGGCCTGATCCTCGCCGCCGTCGCCAAGGGCCCGCAGACGGCGCACACCTCGTTCGAGGAGCTGCCGGTCTTCGAGCAGGGCCCCGTCAAGCTCTGACCGCATCGCACCGTACGACGAAGGCCCCCACCCGACCGGTGGGGGCCTTCGTCGTGGGCGGCGGGGACAGACGTCGTCGCGCGGCAGCGTGATTGCCGTGACGAGCGGGCGGCTGGGTCAGGCGCCGAGCCATGCCTGCGTGACGCGAGCGATCATGGCCTCATCCTCCATCACCGCCGAGCGCGATCGGCACTTCGAGGGGGGCGCCATGGGATCTAGCCTGCGGGGTACTCCCATTCGAGCCAGATCTCCTCAGGCATGGCGTCGGCCAGCTCCGCGCCGCGTGGCGTGGTGACCACGTAGTCCGGCGGAAGGTCGACTGAGACCCAGGCCTCGTCCGTGTTCGGTCGAGCCGCAGACGCCTCGCCGTAGTGGAATGTCTCGTTGCCGCTGCCATCCCGGAGCAGGGTGATGAGTCCTTCGTCGATCATCCCGACCAACAGGTCACGCGTCGCCCGTCGGGGTTCGCTGTCCGGTAGAGCAGGTAGCCGATACTTGGCCTCGTCGAGCACGTCCGGCAGGTCAACGGCGTAGCGAGTCGCATACGCGATCACGATGGTTTTGAAGGCCCCCAGCTCGTTGTTCACCCGAGCGATAGTGCCGGTTCTTTCGCTGCCGCGTTCTCTGCTTCCGGGTTCTGGGCGTGGTTCTAGAACGGAGGCGGGTCATCGATCCACGGGTCCCGGGGTGTGGGTGGCTCGGGTGGATTGAGGAAGGGGCGAGCCTCGATGACGCCGGTCTGTCCGTGTCTGGTTCGCCAGGTCGCGGATCCGTCGCTGCCGTGGTCGAAGATCTCGATGTCCCCGCGGGTTTTCGAGATGTGGTCGCGTCTGCAGTACATGTCGGTGTTCGCGGTGCTGGATGCCCCTGCGGGGAACGGGACAATGTGTTCGAGCTCGCAGCGGTCGGCGGGCTGTCGGCAGCCAGGCGCTTGGCAGTGGGCGTCGTGGGCGATGACATGTCGGCGGAGGTCGTCGGACAGATAGATCCGGTCGCCGTGATCGATGTGGTGCCCGTCCGCGGGGTCGGTCACGATCCGGCGTAGCGACCCGGTCGTGGCGGCGATCTCGCGAGCGATGTCAGCGGGGATCGGGTGTCCCGCGACCATGCCGGGGTTGTCGTCGAGGCCGAGCCACGTCGTGAAGTCCATGACGACCTGGGTCTCGTCCCGACGCCGACGCGTCCCACCCCGGCGTCGCTTCACCGCCGTCGACCGGACCGCAGCCGGCTCGGGGACCATGGTGAGCTCGTGGACCGCAGTGGGCTCCGGCACTGCGGCGAGTGGTGCGCCGTCCGGTGCGGGGTCGGAGTCGGGGTCGGGGTCGGGGTCGGAGTTGAGCACCATCGCGAGGTGCGCGGCAGCGCGGGCCGGCCCGATCTCGTGGGGCACCGCCTCGGCGCAGGGTTCGCAGTCGCCTGGTGGGCGAGGAACCGGTCGGCGGTGGTGTCGATGATCTCCATGATCAGTCGGGCGTCCTCGACCTTGTGGGTCGCGGTGACCTGCGCGAGCCCGTCGGGCAAGGTTCGGAACGTCACCCCGACGTTGTGGGCGCGAGCGGCTCGGGCTTTCGCGGCCTGCGCGCGGGAGTCGACCTTCGCCAACGCACGGGTGATCGACCCACCGACCCCGGTCGAGGCCATCCGCGGGAGGCGCCCGGCGATGCGGTCGATCGCTTCGACCGTGACCTCGTCGCTGATCCCCTCGGTGCGGTTGAGGATCGGCCACACGTGGCGCTGGGAGATCTCCCCGGCCTCGAGCAGGTCGCGCACCACGCGGCACGGCCCGGCGAGCCGGCGAGCCGACTCGATGTCGCCACGCGCCGCATCATCGGAGCACCCGCGGGCGATCCTGACCTCGAGCCGCAGGTGCCGCTCCCGGTCCTGGACCTCCGAGCGTGGGCCGACGTAGTCAGCCAACGCGGCGTGCGACTGAGCCTGCGCCCACGCCAGCAGCGGTCCGCGAGCTGCACCCGCAGCAGCAGACCCTCCTCGTCGAGCGGCACCACCGGCACCGAAGCGAGCATCGCAGCGGTGTGCTCCGTCGCCGGCTCCGCGAGCGCGGCACGGAGACAGTCGGCCCACACCTGCGCCAGGCGGGTCAGACCGTGACGACCGTGACGATCGTCGACGGCGGCCAAGACGACGACAGGCGCGGGAGCCTGCATCACCTGCGACCACCGCTGCTCGATCATGGCTTTATTGTACACTTGTATGATATAAGGTCAACTCTGAAAGCCCATATAACACAACCTGTTACGCGATTGTTGTATCCACGGGATGTCCCCAGAAGTGCGCCGACCGACGCGGCCGACAGTCACCCGCGACGGACGCCTGGGACCGCCTACGATGTCACTTTCCGGTCAGCGATCCGCGTGTTCGGCGATGCGGTCGATCTTGTCGATGAGCTCGGCGTAGAACGCGGGCAGCTCGTCGACGTGCTGGACGAACATCGCGGGCTTGAAGCAGATGGTGGTGTAGCCCTGAGCGAGCTGACGCGGCAGCGACTCGAGCGCCTCGTCGAGGTCGGCGACATCGTCGCGGCCGTGGAACGTGCCCCGGATCCCGCCGACCATCTCGAGCTCGGTGATGTCTCGCCCCACCTCGCGCATCCCCGCTGCGAGCATCGCGAGGTCGTCGTCGGTCAGCGAACCGAACGGGTTGAGGCCGTGGCCGTAGCGGGCGAGCCGTCGAACCAGCGGCGGGTGCATCCCCTGCCCTCCGAACCAGAACGTCGGCCCCTCCGGGCGGTAGGCGCCGGGTGCGAGCCAGACGTCGTCGAAGGGGAAGTAGTGCCCCTCGTGCCGGATCGGGTAGGGGCCCCATGCCTTCGCGAGCACCTCGAGCTGCTCGTCGAGGATCTTGCCGCGCTCGGCGAAGCGGACACCGAGTGCTGCGTATTCGTCCCTGGACCAGCTCACGGTCGGGAGCACCACGAGGCGACCCTCCGACAGCAGGTCGAGGGTGCCGAGCTCCTTGGCGAGCAGCAGGGGATGCCGCAGCGGCGCGATGATGGCGCCCGCGACCAGGCGAAGCGTGGTGGTCGCGGCGGCGATGGCCGAGAGCATCACGATCGAGTTCGGCCAGGCATACGCCGGATCCTGGTTGCCAGGTGCGGCGTAGTCCCGCGGGTTGGTCATCTCCCCTGCGGCTCCCGAGTCGGGGCCGAGGAGCACATGCTCGCTCATCATGACTCCGTCGATCCCCGCCGCCTCCGCCTGCACCGCAACGTCGACGAGACCTCGAAGGTCACGAGGATCCACGAGGGTCTCGTTCTCGGTGAGGACCAGCAGGAGCTTGACGCGTGACACGGGAAAGTCCTTGTCGTCGTGAGGATCTGGGTGGGACGACCGTCAGCTGGTCGTCAGGTCGTGACGCGCGGGGTGAGCGTGTAGTCGAACGCAACCGTGCCGCCATCGACGAGGATCGTGCCGCCGTCCACCACGAGGGTCGCGCCGTTGACGTACGACGACTCCGAACCAGCGAGCCACTCGATGGCCGACGCGACCTCGGCCGGGTCACCTGCCCGACGCTGCGGCACCAGCTCGGTGGCCTCGGAGTAGGCCTGGTCGACGCTCAGGCCCAACGGGGAGCCGAACTCTGCCATCTCGCCGTCGGCCATCTCCGTGCGCACCCATCCGGGACACACGACGTTGGCGCGCACACCCTGTGGTCCGAAGTCGCGGGCGATGCTCTGCACCAGAGCGACCAGCCCGGCCTTGCTCGTGGCGTACGCAGCAGTCGACAGCGAGCTGCGCAGGGCCGCGATGGAGCTCACGCCCACCAGCGTCCCACCCGCAGTCACCAGATGTGGGACGGCAGCACGCGCGAGGAGAAACACCGACGTCAGGTTGGTGGCCATGACGGCGTCCCAGTCGGCCGGGTCTGTGTCGACGACGGAGCCGACGGCCATGATCCCGGCGTTAGCGACGACTGAGTCCAGCCGGCCGAACTCCGTCACAACGGTGGCCACGAGCTCGTCGACGGCCCCTGACGCGGTCACATCTGTCACCCGGACAGCAGCGCCGGTCCGCGCCGCGACGACGTCGAGCGCGTCACGTCGGCGACCGCACATCACGACCTGCCAGCCGCGTTGAGTGGCGAGAGTGGCTGTGGCAGCACCGATTCCGGAGCCGGCACCTGTGACGAGCATGACCTTGCGGTCGGCTGTCATGGCCCCACCAGCCCGCGACCCACCCGGTCGCGATAGCCGTTGACCACGCGGAGCATGCCGACTCCGACGACACCGACGAGGTCGTCACCGCGGTGATAGCCGACGACGCACTCGTCGTCGAGAGAGCCCTCGAGCACCCGGATGCCGTCGGCATCGGCGAGACCCGGCATGCCGTAGGACTGCAGGCGCGTGTCGTACTGGTCCGACCAGAACGCCGGGAGCAGGGTCCAGTCCGCAGTGGTGACCTCGTCGTAGCCATCAGCGGCCAACCAGGCCGACAGCACTGCTCCGGCGCGACGCCCGGAGTCGGTCGGGATGTTCCAGTGCTCGACGCGCCAGGCCCTGTCGTCGAAGCGTCGGTTGGGGAACCGTACGACGTCACCCACGGCAGCCACACCGTCGACGGGCACTCCGTCACGCAGCGGGCGCAGGGCGGTGTCGGTGAGCACGCCATCGGTGAGGTCGAGCCCGTTGCCCTCGAGCCACTCGACGTTGCATCGCGACCCCAGCGCCTCGAGCACCACGTCGGCGTCGAGGCGGGTGCCGTCGGACAGCACGACGCCGGTCACGTGCTCGTCCCCCACGAACTCCGAGACGCCGACACCGAGGTGGAAGACGACACCCTGTGCCTCGTGGCGGCGTTGCAGCTCGGAGGCGAGATCGACGCCGAGGGGACGCACCATCGGATAGGCGTCGATCGCGACGCTGTGCACCTCGCACCCGAGCTTGCGCGCGGTCGCGGCGACCTCGCAGCCGATGAAGCCGGCACCGAGCACGACGACCTTCGCGCCAGGCACGAGCGCGGCACGCAGGCCGATGGCGTCGTCGAGCATGCGGATCACGTGACGGCCGCCGGCAGCGGTGGCGGGAGGTCCGGGGATCGGAAGGCGTCGCGCGCTGACACCGGTCGCCGCGACGAGTACGTCGTAGGTCAGGCGTTCGCCGTCGGCGAGGGTGACGGCACGACCGTCGAGGTCGGCGTGGTCGACGCGCACGCCATGACGCCACACGACGTCGGCAGCGTTACTGCGTACGCGGAAGGCGAGCTTGTCGTGCGCGAGCTCTCCGGCCAGCGCCTCCTTCGACAGCGGTGGCCGGTTGTAGGGCGCCCAGTCCTCGTCGCCGACGACGAGGACCTCGCCCGTGAAGCCCCCGGTGCGCAGCGCCTCCGCCGTGCGCAGCCCACCGAGCCCGGCACCGACGACCAGCGCGCGCTGCGACGTCACGGCCTCTAGCCCGCGATCGTGATGGCCTGCACGGGGCAGACGTCGGCGGCGTCCTCGACGCTGGCGCGCAGCGTCTCGTCGGGCTCCTCGACCAGCACGACCAGGCGTCCTGCCTCGTCGATCTCGAAGACCTCGGGTGCAGCGAACACGCACTGACCGTGGTCCTGGCAGACGTTGAAGTCGACGACGACCTTGAGACTCACGCGCTTACTCCTTCTCGGTGACGGTGGAGGGGTAGAGATCCTTGCTGGGCGTGCGGATCCCGCGGAACTCCCAGTCGCCACCCAGTGCGGTGGAGACGACCTCTTCGCTCTCGGTCGGCTGGGCGCCGACGTCGGTGCGGATCGGCGTGGGGCCGGTGACGATGTGGTTGGTGAGCTTTCCGAGGCCCTCGACCTCGACATCGACGACGTCCCCGGGCTCGACCGGACGTGAGTGTGCCGGCGTGCCGGAGAAGAGCAGGTCACCGGGCGAGAGCGTGATCGTCCGCGCGATGTCTGCGACGAGGTAGTGCATGTCCCACTCCATGCCGTCGGTGGTGTCCTCCTGGACGACGACGCCGTTGACGAGGGTGCGGATGGTCTTGCCGCGGAAGTCCCAGTCGGTGACCAGCCCCGGGCCCACTGGCGCGAGCGTGTCGCTGCCCTTGACACGCAGCATCGAGCCGGCGTCGGTGTCGCGGAAGTCGTGCAGCCCATAGTCGTTGCCGACCGTGTAGCCGGCGATGTAGTCACCCGCCTCCTCGGGGGAGACGTTGCGGCACGTACGTCCGATGACGATGACGATCTCGCCCTCGTAGTTGAGCCACTTGCACCCCTGCGGACGGACGACGGCACTCTTGTGCGCGTTGAGCGCGGTGATCGGCTTGTGGAAGTAGGTCGGCGCCGAGGGGAGCTTCGTCATGAACTCCTGGGTGCGGCTGTCGTAGTTGAGGTGCACGGCGATGATCTTCGACGGCTCACTCGGTGCCAGGTGGATCGCGTCGTCGACACCGATCTCGCGACCGTCGGCGGCGACCAGGGTGTCGCCATGGCGAACCGTCTGGACGGCGTTGCCGTCGAGCAGGATGCGGCGGTATTCAGGCACGTGGTCTCCAGGGATCGCAGTCGAGGGTCAGGCGTCGCGCGGGGCGGTCCATCCCGCGGCGGGGCGGTCGAACCACACGTGCACCTGGCTGGTGCCGACCGAGTTCTCGTAGTCGCCGTACTGCACGCCCGGTGCCGAGAAGTGGTTCTCGCCTAGGGCCGCAGCCATCATGAGGTAGTGCGCAAACATCCCCTCGGGACGCACCGACATGAACTCCGGCATGGTCTCCAGCACGCGGTCGTGACGGCCTTCGGCAAACCAGGCGAGCCGCTCGTGGTCCATGTCGCGTGCCTTCTGGCTGAAGATGTGAGACGGGTCGCTCGCCTCGTGCTTGCGCATCTCCTTGAGCTTGTAGAACGTGTGCGACATCGATCCCGTGGCGATGATGATGACCTTGCGGTCGGTCTTTGCGATCGCCGCACCTATGGCGCGGCCGACTCGCAGGAAGTCGTCGGTCTCACCTGTCTGGCACACCGACATCGAGATCCACTGCTTGTCCAGACCCTTCCCCAGGTAGGTCCACAGGTTGATCGAGGGGTAGTAGAGCGGGAGATAGGGGTCATCGATCGCGGTGATCCAGGTGCCCGCCGGGTCACCCTCGGCAGCGATCGCATTCGCCAGCTCGGGGTCACCACGCCACTCGTAGGGTATGCGGCACATGCCGCGAGGCAGCTCCTCGGCGGTGAAAAGGCCGGCCCGCAGCGCCTGCGACGCGATGATGAACTCGATCGTGGTGAACCAGTGCGAGTCGAGGACGATCACGGTGTCGTAGTCGAGCTGCTCGAACTTCTCCGCGCGTAGGCGGCGCAGCGCCGGGACGAGGGAGATCTCCCTGCCCTCATTGATCTCTCGACGTGTGGCTTCAGGCAGCATGATGGTCGGCACGTGCGACAGGAACCCTGCGCCGACTACCTCGCCCATGTCAGTTCCATCCCTTCGGTGCAAAGACCGAGTTCTTCACGTCGCAGTAGAAGTCGAACGACCAGGTGCCGCCCTCACGACCGATGCCCGACCGGCCGCTGCCGCCGAACGGTGCCGAGAGGTCGCGTACGAAGAAGCAGTTGATCCAGACCGTCCCGGCTCGCAGTCTCGCCGACACCCGTTCGGCGCGGTCTCGGTCACCGGTCACCAGGGTGGCTGCGAGACCGTAGTCGGTGTCGTTGGCCATCGCGACGCCGTCCTCCTCCGTGGCGAAGGACTGCAGCGTGAGCACCGGCCCGAACACCTCGTGGCACACGATCTCCGCCCCGGTGTCGAACCCTTCGAAGACGGTGGGACGGTAGTAGAACCCGCCGGTCGCTGCGTTGAGCTCGTGATTCGGCTCACCACCGAGGATGACCTGCGCACCGTCGGCGATCGCTCTGTTCACGAAGCCGTCGACACGGTCGAAGTGGGTTCGGCTCACGAGCGGACCGATGTCGGTGGCTTCGTCGCGCGAGTCGCCCTGGGTGATGGTCGCGGCCTTCGCGAGGAACTTGGCGCGGAACTCGTCGTAGACGCCCTCCTGCACGAGCATGCGGACGGCTGCCAGACAGACCTGACCCGAGTTGTCGAACTGCTCGACCGCGAGTTCGACCGCGAGGTCGAGGTTGGCGTCGTCGAACACGAGCAGCGGCGACTTGCCGCCGAGCTCAAAACTCACCGGTGTCACGTTCGCCGCCGCACTGGCGCCGATCCGCTGCGAGGTGGGCACCGAGCCGGTGAAGCAGATCCTTCGGACATCCGGGTGCGCGACGAGAGGTGCTCCCGCCTCCGTGCCGAGGCCCTGCACGACGTTGAGGACGCCGTCGGGGAGTCCGGCGTCGTGCGCGATGTCGGCGAGGAGCGACGCGGTGAGGGGGGCCCACTCCGGCGGCTTCGCGACCACGGTGTTCCCCGCCGCGAGGGCCGGACCGATGCGCCACGTCGCCAGCATCAGAGGGGCGTTCCACGGGGTGACGATCGCGGTGACTCCGGCTGGGTCCCACGAGACGTGGTTGCGATGTCCCCGCGTCTCGAAGTCAGGGTGCGACAGCTCGAGCAGGTGATCGGCGAAGAAGCGGAAGTTCATCGCTACCCGCGGCATCACCCCGCGCCGGTGCGACCGCAGCAGCGAGCCGTTGTCGAGGGTCTCGACCTGGCTCAGCTCCTCGATCCGCGCCTCGACACCGTCGGCGACCTGGTGCAGGATCGCCGCGCGATCGGCGGGTGAGGTCTGCGACCAGCCGACGAACGCAGCCTTGGCGGCCGCGACTGCCGCGTCGACCTCCGCCTGCCCGCCGCGGCTCAGGTGCGCGATGACGGTGCCGTCGAGCGGCGAGACCGTCTCGAACGTGGTGGCGCTCTCGACGCGCTGCCCGCCGATCCAGTGCCGGGTGTCGACCTCGACACCCGCGACGACTGCTGTGGTCACCGGCTGGACCCTCCCAAGTGGGGTATGCGTACGACGTGGTGCGATCAGGATGGGGTGACGGATCAGGCTGCCGTCCGATATCGTTCGGGGCCAAACGTATTGCCGACACCGGGAGGCGTCAAGAGATGTCGCGTAGTCCGATCATCGCCATCCCTGGGCGGTTCTCCTCATCCGCATCGGCCCACCGCCATCGTGCCCTCACGACCGCCCGGGCGCTCTCCGAGCTTGTCCTCGCCGCCGGCGGCGAGCCTGTGACGGTGCATCCATGGGCACCCGGTGCTGCCGTGACACCCGATGCGGTCGGAGATCGCCTCGCCTTCGTCGACGGGGTGCTCCTCCCGGGAGGCGGCGACCTGTCGCCGACCCGCTACGGCCAGGACGCCGCCCACGACGAGGTCTACGACGTGGACGACGAGCAGGACGCGTTCGACCTCGCGATCGCGCAGTGGGCCCTGGCGTCCGGCACGCCGCTGCTGGCCGTGTGCCGCGGGATGCAGGTCGTCAACGTCGCGCTCGGGGGTGACCTCGACCAGCACATGGCCGAGCCGCACCGCCACCTCGTCCACGAGGTCGCCATCGACGACGGCACCGTCCTCAAGGGCGCCGTCGGCGGCTCCGTGGCCGCGTCGTGCTATCACCATCAGCGGGTGCAGCGCCTCGGCGACGGACTCGTCGCCATCGCTCACAGCGCTGACGGCACGGTCGAGGCCCTCGCCAAGCCCGATGCAGCAGGCTGGTTCCTCGCCGTCCAGTGGCACCCCGAGGACACCTTCACCACCGACCCCGCCCAGGTGGCCGTCGTACAAGCCCTCATCGCCGCCGCCTCCGTCGATGTGTAATCACGACGGGCTATAGGACGTCGTGGTTACACATCGACGGGCGGGTTAGGGCTCTACCTGGAGGGCAACCTTGCGCAGGGTGCGGGCGAGGGTGGCCTTCTCGGGCGAGGAGAGGGAGTGGGTCACGTAGGACTCCTCCTCGTTGAACTTCGGGAAGAGCACGATCATGAGCTTGCGGCCCTTCGCGGTCAGCGAGACGAGCACCCGCCTCGCATCGTCGGGGTGGGTCCGTCGCTTGAGCAGGCCGCGCTTCTCGAGGGTGCCGATGACGCCCGTGAGCGTGCCCTTCGAGATTCCGGCCTCGGCGGCGACGTGGCGGGTCTCGATGTCACCCCAGATCCAGACGACCCAGAGCACCACCCAACCCGTCCAGGTGAGGTCGTGGGGGGCGAGCACCGAGCTCTCTAGGCGTTTGCGAACCGCATTGGCCGCCCGATAGATGTTCTGCACTGCGGCCATCGACTCCATGTCGACCGACATCCCGCTGAGCATCTCCGCGACTGCAGTCTCGGTCTCGGCAAGGGTGTGATGGTGGTCGCCGCGCGACTCGTTGGTTGTGCGCACGTACTTGCTCAAGGTGCAGGCACCAATCTCACAGGGGCAGTCGTCCGGCACGCAGATGCCTTCGCCGTCCGGACCGCTCCGGTGCTCCGCCCTGGCCACGTGCTGATCCTAGACGCGCGCTGTCGTTCGACGCCGTACGTCGAGCAGACCCGAGCAGCACCGTGCCGATCCGGTACGCCGTACCCCTTGTCACGGTCGGTGGCGCGGTCCTAGAGTCCACACAGTCGTTCGGGCCCGAACGACTGATCATGTCGCACAGCCCAGCAGGAGGCGCGATGACACCGGCCGATGTCGACCTCAGCGATCTCGATGTCTTCGAGCAGGACAAGGCGTGGCCGCTGTTCGACGTGCTGCGCGAGCAGGAGCCGCTGCACTGGAACCCCGAGGCGAGTCCCGCTCACGGGTTCTGGGCAGTGACCCGGCACGCCGACGCCGCCGCCGTCACCCGCGACGAGGCGACGTTCTCCTCCGAACTCGGCGGTGCCAACCTCGAGGAGCTCGACGACGAGCAGATCGACATGCGCAAGTCGATGCTCGAGACCGACGGCCCACGGCACTGGGCGCTGCGGCGCCTGCTGCAGCACCAGTTCACGCCTCGCGGGCTCGTGGGCTACGAGACGTTCCTGCGTGGGCTCACCCGCACCACCGTCGACGCGGCCCTGGCGAAGCGGGAGTTCGACTTCGTGAAGGAGGTCAGCGCCGACTTCCCGATCCGGGTGCTCGCGCGGATGCTCGACGTGCCCGACGAGCGAACCGACCAGCTCATCGAGTGGGGCAACCGGATGGTCGGCAACTCCGACCCCGACTACGCCGATGTGCTCGCGGACTCGGAGGAGAGCGAGGAGTTCCGGCTGCTGCCGTTCCGCTCCCCCGCGGCCCTCGAGGTCTTCGACTATGGCTTCGAGCTCGCCGCACAGCGCAAGGGGCTGGCCGGCGACGACCTGGTCAGCAAGCTGGTCAACCAGGTGCCGGAAGACGGTGTAGCCCTGTCAGAGCGGGACTTCCGCAACTATTTCCTGCTTCTCGTGGTGGCCGGCAACGAGACCACCCGGCACGCAATCTCGCACTCGATGAAGGCTCTCATCGACAACCCTGACCAGCTCGCACTCCTGCAGGCGCAGCCCGAGCTGATCCCTGGCGCGGTCGAGGAGATGCTGCGGTGGGCCTCCCCCGTCTACCACTTCCGTCGCACGGCGACGACAGACGTCGAGATGTACGGCAGGACCATCAAGGCCGGCGACAAGGTCGTGGTGTGGTTCGCCTCCGGCAACCGTGACGACCGGGTCTTCGAGGATCCCTACCGCTTCGATGTCGCCCGCACGCGTGTCGACCACGTGACCTTCGGCAAGGGCGGCCCGCACTTCTGCCTCGGCAACCAGCTCGCGCGCATGGAGATCAAGATCATGTTCGAGGAGCTCATCCCGCGGCTCTCCGGGGGGATCGCCGTGACCGGCGACGTCACCCGGGTGCGCAGCAACTTCGTCAACGGCATCAAGAGGTTCCCCGTCCGCGTCTCCTGACCCTGCGGCCCGCACGGAGGTCAGAAGGCGTACGGGCAGAAGCGGCCCAGGCGACGAACGCTGCGAGGGCGAAATCGCCGCCATCGGCCCCAAGACCCTCACCTGGCTCGACACCCGCGAACCGGACTGACCCCGAGCCGCTGCTACGGCGCCCACGGGTCGTCGGTCAGGCGGGACCGTGCCGCCGGGTGGCGATCTGAGCGAGGAAGGCGTCCACCAGGGCATGGGTGCGAGCAGCGGCTTCGTCGGCGGTCGCCTCGGTGTGTGCGACGAGGGCGTCGGCGTCGACACCGGCCCCGTCGAGCGCGGCAGCGCCGCCGTTGTCGATCCAGGCGACGAGCTGTCCCGGCGTGAGCTCGGGGTGGAACTGCAGGCCAAGACTGCGACCGATCGTGTACGCCTGGGGTCCGACCGCAGTGTGTGCGAACATCCGGGAGCCCGGCGGCGGCGTGAACTGGTCGTAGTGCCACTGGAACCACGGCCCCGGCCCGACCAGGCCCGCATCGTCGGTGTCGACGTCGTACCACCCGATCTCGGCAGTCTCCGCTCGCTGAACCGTGCCACCCAGCGCCGCGGCGAGAGCCTGCCCGCCGAAGCAGATGCCGAAGATCGGCACGCCTGCCTCGTGCGCAGTGCGCAGGAAAGTGATCTCGTCGCCGATCCAGGAGCCGATCGTGGCCACGTCGTAGACCGACCAGGGCGCACCCATCGGCACGATCACATCGAAGTCCGCCGGGTCGGGAAACGTCACGGTGACGTCGGGGCTCTCGAACCGCTCCGGGGGCACGACGAGGAACTCCTCGATCGCATAGCCGTGGTGGTGGAAGCGGTCGCCCACGGGGCCGGTCGGCGACACGTGGTCCTGCTGGACGAACAGCGCGCGCACGAATCCTCCTGAGGCGAGGCAGCACGTGAGGTCTGCCTTCGTTCGGATCCGAACGTAAGTCCCGAATCGGCAGCCGTCAACAGCCCGAGCAGCACGAGCGCCAACCGTGCACGTGGAGTCAGGCGAGCATCCGTGACCGGTGTCATGACCGCAAGCCGCTGATCGGTCGACGTAGTTGTCCGCAAGTGCTTCCCTCGACCGTGTGGGAGGGTCTATCGTCGGGCCACCCAGAATGTTCGGGTCCGAACGAGTTGCCTCGATCGGACACGGGTCGTCTACAGCCAGCCACTCGGCAGGAACGGGAGCTACCGCATGGAGCACGTGGATGTCAGCGGTGTCGTGGAGGAGCTGCGCGCTCGGGGGATCGACGTCATCCGGGTGTCCTACCCGGACCTCATCGGCGTCGACCGCGGTCGCGACGTCCTCATCGACGAGCTCCCGAGCGTCATGGGTCACGGCATCGCCTTCTGCCGCGCGATCTATCACACGACCCCTCGCGGCGACGTCGTGCCGGTGCAGGGCGGCCTCGAGAGCGGCCTCCCCGACATCGCGGCGCACCCCGATCTCTCCACGCTCACCGACCTTCCGTGGGAGCCCGGCGCCGCCTGGTGCCTCGCTGACACGACCTCCGTCGGCGATCCGGCCATGGAGTCACCGCGTGGCCTCGCCCGTCGGGTGAGCGCGCGGCTCGGCGAGCTCGGCCTCTCCGCGATCATCGGTCCGGAGCTCGAGTTCTACGTCATGGAGCCCGACGAGACCTGCGACCGCGGCTGGAAGCGCTATGCCGACGAGCCGGGCAACGTCTACGTCGTCGGACGCAAGGGCGACCCGCGAGGCATCCTGCTCACGATGCTGCGCTTCATGCGCGACGCGCAGCTGCAGGTCACGGCGGCCAACCACGAGTTCAGCCCCGGCCAGTTCGAGATCAACCTCAACCACTCCGAGCTGCTCGATGCCGCAGACCGGGCCTTCCGGATGAAGTCGGCCGTGCAGGAGATCGCCCGTCATCAGGGGCTCCTCGCCACCTTCATGGCGAAGCCCTTCAACGACGAGGGCGGCAGCGGCTTCCACCTGCACCTCTCGCTCGTCGACGCCGAGGGCACCAACGTCTTCGGCGACCCTGGAGGACCGGACGGCCTGTCCCAGACCGGTCGGTCCGCGGTCGCCGGCGTGATGGCGCACGCTGCGGCGCTCGCCGCGCTGCTCAACCCGACCATCAACTCCTACAAGCGGTTCGGGCCCGACACCCTGGCTCCGTGGCTCATCGACTGGGGCATGGACAACCGCAGTGCGATGGTGCGCATCCCGCCGGAGCGCGGCGGAGCCTCGCGCATGGAGGTGCGTCTCGGTGACGCGACCGCCAATCCCTACATCGCGATGGCGGCGGTCAGCGCCGCCGTCTACCTCGGCGTACGCGACAAGCTCGAGCCGCCGGCACCGCTTCAGGGCTACGGCTATGACCCCGAGAGCGCGCCGATGCTCCCGCAGTCGCTGCCCGAGGCGCTCGATGCACTCGAGGCCGACACCGAGCTCATCGAGGTGCTCGGCGAGTTCTTCGTCAACTCGTTCCTGACCTACAAGCGCAACGAGGTCGAGCGCTTCAGCCGCTCGGTCACCGACTGGGAGTTCCGGGAGTACGCCTACCACCTGTAGGTCGCACTCACCACTGCCCCGCGACACCTGTTGCATCGACCTCGTAGAGGAGCACCACATGACCGACACCGTCACCGGTGGGCTCGCCGCACCGCTCGCCGACCCGGACAGCTTTGTCGAGGGGTCACCGTGGAAGCTCTTCCGCGCGCTCCGCGACGACGAGCCGGTCGCGTGGACTCCGGAGCCCGACGACGGCAGCGGTTTCTGGTCGATCACACGGCATGCCGACATCGTCGCCGTGAGCCGCGACTGGGAGACGTTCACCTCCAGCCGCGGGGTGTCGCTCGAGGATCTCGAGGACGACCAGCTCGAGCACCGGACCTCGCTCATCGACACCGACCCGCCGAACCACGCGGCGATGCGCAAGATCGTGTCGGGGATGTTCCTGCCGCGCGTCGTCAACGGCTACGAGTCGTTCCTGCGCGGCATCGTGGCGACCACCCTCGACAACGCTCTCGCGCAGGGCTCGTTCGACTTCGTCGAGCGGGTGTCGAGCGAGATCCCGGTGCGCGTGCTCGCGCGCATGCTCTCCGTTCCCGACACCGATCACGCCAAGCTCACCTCGTGGGGCGACCGTCTCGTGGGTGGCACCGACCCGGAGTTCGCCGACCACCTGCCCGGCACGCCGGAGTACGAGGAGTATCGCCTCGTCCCCTTCCGCTCGCCTGCGGCGCTCGAGGTCTTCGACTACGGCCGAGCACTGCAGGCCGAGCGCCGTGCCGCACCGACGGGCGACCTCATCAGCCGTCTCGTCGAGGCCGAGGTCGACGGCGAGAAGCTGAGCCAGCAGGACCTCGACAACTACTTCCTGCTGCTCGCTCTCGCCGGCCAGGAGACCACGCGCCAGGCGATCACCCTCGCGATGAACACCCTCGTCGAGCACCCCGAGGTGCTCGCCCGCCTGCAGTCCGAGCCCGAGCTCTTGTCAGGTCCCGCGCTCGACGAGCTGCTGCGCTGGGGGCCGCCGGTCTACCACATGCGCCGCACCGCGACGCGCGACGCCGTGATCGGTGAGACCGCGGTGAAGTCCGGCGACAAGATCGCCATGTGGTATCCCTCCGGCAACCGTGACGAGCGCGCCATCGAGTACCCCGACACCATCGACCTCGACCGGCCGACCGTGGACCTGCTCACCTTCGGCAAGGGTGGCCCGCACTTCTGCATGGGCTCGTTCCTCGCCAAGCTCGAATACCGCGTGACGGTCGAGGAGCTCGTCGCACGCCTCGACACTGCGACCTTCAGCGGCCCGGTGGAACGCCTGCGCAGCAATTTCGTCAACGGCATCAAGCGCATGCCGGTGACCGTCACGAACCGCTGACCCTGAGGCGACCGCCGGCACGTTCGTCTCGAGCAGAGCCGACCCGGATCGATGGGCGTACGGTCGAGTCATGACCGAGGAGCAGCGCTACGACGTCGTGCGCACGGAGCCGACCTATGAGGTGCGGCGCTATCACCCGCACGCGGTCGCCGAGATCGAGGTCGACGGCACGTTCGAGTCGGCGGGCAGCGCGGCGTTCCGCCCGCTGGTGGGCTACATCGGCGGGCGCAACGTGGGCGGTGACAGCATGGCGATGACGGCTCCTGTCATCCAGCGCAGCGACGCGCCGACGGCGCTCGGCGTGGAGACGACGACGGAGGGTACCGGCCAAGGGAAGTTCATCGTGTCCTTCGTGCTCCCCGCGGACACCGATCCGAGCCGCGCGCCGGTGCCGACCGATGACCGGGTGCACGTCCGCATGGTCGACGAGGAGTACGCAGCGGTCACCCGCTTCTCCGGACGGTGGACGTCCTCGTCGTACTCGAAGCGCGTCGCCGAGCTCATCGCGGCGCTGGACGCAGACGGACTGTCGGCTGCGGGGCCCACGCGCTTCGCGCGGTTCGACCCGCCCTGGACACCCTGGTTCAAGCGGCGCAACGAGGTCGTCATCCCCCTGCACGCGCCTGCTGGCTGACCCGGGGCAGGCGCCGGAAGGACCACACGTCGCCGCCTGACCTGCGACCCACGCGCCATACTGCGGCGTGACCGACGACCAGGATGCTCGAGCCGCGGTGCAGGCGACGACCTACCGCTGCAGGTGGGTGCGCACCGATGGCAGACGGTCGTCACGGCACTCGTCGCCCTGGGCATCCACCAGCTGCTGCCCGACACGTTCTGACTGCCACCGCTGTGGCTCTATCCCGGCACGATGTCGGTCTTCCTCGTCCTGCTGATCGCGGCCGACCCGGCGTCGTCGACCGCGAGCGTCGCTGGCTGCGCGTGGTCACCGGGTTGCTCCTCGCTCTCATCGCGCTGGCTAACCTGTTCTTCGCGATCCGGCTGACCGACGGGATCCTCAACGGCGACATAGCGTTAGGAGATCCCAACACCCTGCTCGGCATCGGTGCGGGGATCTGGGTGACCAACGTGATCGCGTTCGCGCCGTGGTACTGGGACACCGACGGCGGCGGCACGCGCGCGTCATGGGGCGTGAGACCGACCGGCGTTCGTCCTTCCCGAGATCCACCTCACCGAGACGGTCGGCGCGGACCGGTATCCGCAGTTCGCGGACTACCTCGCCCTGTCGTTCCAACACCGCGACGGCGTTCAGCCCCACTGACGTCTCGGCGATCAGGCGCTGGGCCAAGCTCCTGATGATCCTGGAGTCGACCGTGTCGCTGGCGCTGGCAACCCTGGTGGTGGCCAAGGCCATCAACAGCAGCGGCTCGTGAGGCAGTGCGTCAGCGGTGGGTGAGGGTGTTGCCGCCGTTCCAGGAGGTGCCGACCTGGCGGTAGTAGCCCCCGATGATCTCGCGCACCGGCAAGGCCGAGGCGAGCTCGTCCCACGGGGAGTCGAACAGCTCGAGCGTGGCGTCGGCCTTCCAGCACGGCCCGCCCTCGAAGTCGATGCCGCTCATCGTGATGACCTCGTCGAGCGCCCAGCCGTTCGCGTCGCGCTCGAGCTTGCGCACCTGACGGTGGTGCAGCATCGGCAGCGCGTTGACGAAGCCGTTGGTCTCGCTGGGGCCGGTGATGGTGATACGCGCCTGCGCGAGGCGGTGGTCATAGGCGGCGAGCGTGGCGCCGAAGGTGCCACCGACGTCGACGCGGGGTGCTGCCTTGCCATAGGGCATCGGGCGGGTCTGCTGGATCGAGCCGAGCTTCTTCGGATAGCCCTGGTGCACCCCACGCGCGATGGCGAAGTCGCTGGTCACCCAGATGAGCACGCAGCGGGAATAGGTCGTGCCCTCGTAGGAGCAGCGGACGACCGCGAACGCCTCCTTGTACTGCGAGCGCGCGGGATCGAGAAGCTCCTCGAAGGACCCGCTGCAGGACTGCCAGTCGGCCCAGATGAACGCGACCGCACCCGGGTCCTCCGGCGCGAGGTCGACGTCGTCGGGCAGCAGCGCGCGCACCCGCTCGGGATCGGTTCGGTATTCCACGGTCAGGAGGTCACCGCTGTAGTGCCACGGCGGGTTCGGGATGACGGCACTGCGCCCGCTCTCGGTATACGGCGGTGCGAATCCCTGCAGCTCCGGCACGGTGTTCTCCATTCGTTTGTGTCCGTACGAATCTTAGGGATGTGGTCGCGCGAGGTCCAGAGCCCGTTGCGGCAAATCTGTGATTGTCCGGCCCGAGCGTCGCGTGATCCGCAGGAATCGGGGGTGGACAGGTCGTGCTGGGTGGCGAGAGGGTGTCGGGCATGAGTCCACGTCGTAGGTCACCCTGGCCGGTCGGGATGCCCAACTGGTTGGACGTGACGACGTCCGACATCCCGGGTGCGCAGGCGTTCTACGGCGAACTTCTCGGCTGGACGTTCGGCGAGGGTGACCCCGACTACGGCGGCTACTGCATGTGCGAGGTCGGCGGCGTGCCGGTCGCGGGCATGGCGCCGGCACGCGAGGGCTGGGCACCCGCCTGGACGCTGTACTTCTCCACCGACGACGTGCGCGCAGCGGCCGAGCGCATCACAGCGGCCGGCGGTTCGCTCTACGGCGAGGTCATGGACATCGGGAGCGCCGGGTCGATGGTCGTCGCCGCTGACACCTCCGGCGCTTCCTTCGGTCTTTGGCAGGCCGGCGACCACATCGGCACGGGCGTCTACAGCGAGCCCGGCGGGCTCGCGTGGGAAGACCTGCGCTCGTCGGACCCCGACGCCGCTAAAGCCTTCTACACAGCGGTTCTCGGCTGGCACTACCAGCCGCTGCCGATGGCTGGCCCGGACTACGCCACCGTCCACCTCCCCGGTGACGAGGCGCCGATGGGTGGTCTCGGTGGGATGATGGGGATGAAGGGCTTCCCGTCGCACTGGATCGTCTACCTCGGCGTCACTGACGTCGACGCGGCGGTGGCCTACGTCGAGGCCAACGGCGGTCACACGGTCAGCCCCGGCTTCGACACGCCGTTCGGTCGGATGGCAGCCGTCACCGATCCGCACGGCGCCTCGTTCTGGGTCACCGCACCCAACTCCGACCAGACCCCGATCGACCGCGGCGAGTAGTCGCGGTCCACCGCACCGCCCGCGGCGTCAGGCCGGTCGGGTGGCGAGGGTGTGGCGTACTCCTTGGCTGAAGGTGACGGACCCGTCGGCATCGGCGTACGACGCCAGCCGTCGTTCGGCCTCCGCGCGCACGTCGGCGCGCTGGTCCTCGGGGATCGACAGCCACATCTGCCGCTGCCCGGTCGACCAGGTGAACGAGTGCCACTGCTCGGCATCGGCGAAGCGCACGGCGACCTCGCCGGTCACGGTGCGCACGTCGGAGTAGCCCGCCTTCGAGACGAGACCTTCCATTCCCTCGTCGCTCGTGAACGGTCCGCCGCTCGTGCGCGCATCGCGCATCGCCGGCGGCAGGAACGGCACGAACACCTCGTCGAGGTGCTTCCACCGCTCGTCGATCGGACCGAAGGTCGTGACACCGAGTCGGCCGTCGGGTCGCAGCAGCGGCAGCCATGACTCCAGGGCCGCCACCGGGTCGGTGAGGAAGAACAGCACGAGGCACGACGACACCGTGTCGAAGCTGCCCTCGATCTCCGGTGATCCGGCATCGCCCACCGACGCGTGCACGTTGGTCAGACCGCGCGCCTGCGCACCGATCCCGGCGAGGTCGACCATGGCCGGCGAGATGTCGATGCCCGTGGCAAGTCCGGTCGGACCGACACCCTCGGCGGCCGGCAGCAGCACCGCACCGCGACCGCAGCCGATGTCGAGCCAGCTCTCGCCGACCACCGGGGGCATCGCCGCGAGCAGGCCGTCGGCGATAGGTCCGAAGAAGTCGACCCCTACGTCGTCGTACGTCGCCGACAGCGCGTCGAAGAGCTTGGCCATCCGGGCGACGTGCTCGTTGGTGTCGGTCACCCCTCGAGGCTCCCACCCCTGAGCTCTGCCGTCAGGTGAACGCGCCCCGAGGCGCGCTCAGCTGAGATGGTGGGGCTGCACCGAGCTCTTGTGGTGGTCGTCGGACCCGACTCCGGTGCTGGGGGCGACGATGGACGAATGCCGCGACGGGTCACTCGGCAGCACCTGGATCACCACCGACTTCGACGTCGGGCAGTTGCTGCCGCGCGCGGTCGAGTCGAGCGCGACAAGGTTGTTGACGTCCGGGTAGTACGCCGCGGCGCAGCCACGCGGCGTCGGGTAGGCGACCAGTCGGAATCCCGTGACGACCCGCACCGAACCGTCGTCGCTCGAGTGCACGAGGTCGACCAGCTGGCCGACGTGCAGGCCAAGAGCGGCGATGTCATCGCGGTGCACCATCACGACGTCGCGGCTCCCCGACAGTCCGCGATATCGGTCGTCGTGGCCGTAGATCGTCGTGTTGAACTGGTCGTGGCTCCGCAGCGACTGCAGGAGAAGGCGACCTTCGGGCACGTCCAGGACGCCCATCGGGCTCACCGAGAAGACGGCGCGCTTGCTCGGAGTGTCGAAGGTGCGCGAGTCGCGCGGCGGGTGCGGCAGGACGAACCCTCCCGGGCGCGCGACTTTCTCCCCGTAGGCCGCGCACCCTGGCACCACGTGGGCGATGTGCTCACGGATCCACGTGTAGTCGTTCGACATCGCGCTCCAGTCGATGCTCGATCCCTCAGGACCGGTGCCGAGCACGGCCGATGCCAGGCCACACACGATCGCCACCTCCGACCGCAGGTGCTCGCTGGCCGGCGCGAGCCGCCCTCGGGACAGGTGCACCGCCGACATCGAGTCCTCGACCGAGACCGCCTGCTCGACCCCGGCACGCACGTCGCGCTCGGTGCGCCCGAGTGTCGGAAGGATGAGGGCGGTGCGCCCGCACACCACGTGAGAACGGTTGAGCTTCGTCCAGATCTGCACGGTGAGCTCTGCCTTGCGCAGGGCCTTCTGCGTCACCTCCGTGTCGGGGGTTGCCGAGGCGAAGTTGCCACCGAGCCCGACGAACACCTTCACCTGACCGTCGCGCAGACCGCGGATCGAGTCGACGACATCGAGGCCACGGCGGCGCGGCGGCTCGAACTCGAACTCGTCGCGAAGCGCGTCGCCGAAGTGTTCGGGCAGCTTCTCCCAGATCCCCATCGTGCGGTCACCCTGCACGTTGGAGTGGCCGCGCACGGGACACAGGCCGGCGCCGGGCTTCCCGATGTTGCCCTGCGCCAGGGTGACGTTGACGATCTCCTTGATCGTCGCGACGGCGTTGCGGTGCTGCGTGATTCCCATCGCCCAGCACACGACCGTCTTCGACGAGCGCACCAACATCTCGACCGCCTGCTCGATCTGCACCCGGGTGAGGCCGGTCGAGGCGAGGACGTCGTCCCAGTCGAGGTCGCGGACGTGCGCCGCCCAGTCCTCGAACCCGAACGTGTATCGCTCGATGAAGTCGAGGTCGATCACCGAGCCGGGCCGACCAGCCGCCGCAGCGGCCTCCTCGGCCTCGAGCAGGAGGGAGCCGATGGCCTGGAACAACGCCAGGTCGCCATTGACCCGGATGGGCAGGTGCAGGTCGGCGAGCTCGGTGCCGATCCCGGAGACGCCTCGCGGCGTCTTGGGGTTGTTGAAGCGCAGGAGCCCGGCCTCGGGCAACGGGTTGACCGCGAGGATGGTGGCGCCGTTCTTCTTCGCCATCTCGAGAGCCGTGAGCATCCGAGGGTGGTTGGTGCCCGGGTTCTGTCCGCAGATGACGATGAGCTCCGCGTCGTGCACGTCCTGCAGCGAGACGCTCCCCTTCCCGATTCCGATCGTCTCGGCCAGCGCCACCGAGGTCGACTCGTGGCACATGTTCGAGCAGTCGGGCAGGTTGTTGGTGCCGAAGGAACGCACAAACAGCTGATAGGTGAACGCGGCCTCGTTGGACGCGCGGCCGCTCGTGTAGAAAACCGCCTCGTCCGGTGACCCCAGCCCGTTCAGGTGCTCGGCGACAAGGAGGAAGGCGCCCTCCCACGTGATGGGTCGGTAGTGCGTGTCGCCGTCGACGCGCACCATCGGCTCCGTGAGGCGACCTTGCTGACCGAGCCAATACTCGTCACGGGTCTCAAGGTCGGCGAGGCTGTGCTGCGCGAAGAAGGTGCGGTCGATTCGTGCGGTCGTCGCCTCGTTGGCCACCGCCTTCGCACCGTTCTCACAGAACTCCGCCACGCTGCGAACCTCGGGATCGGGGTCCGGCCACGCACACCCCATGCAGTCGAACCCGTCGGCCTGGTTGAGGCTCGCGAGGGCGCGACCGGTGCGTAAGACGCCCATCGACCGCACCGTGCGCTCCGTGAGCACCGCGATGGCCGGGAGACCTACCGAGGTGCGCTTGGGCTCGACCTGGTGCATGTCGGGGTCGTGCTCGTCGCCCGGGGTCTGCCCGGCTGCATGCACGTCGCTCGTCATGCGCCGCCACTACCCCCGCGCGAAGGATCTGAAACGACCGACCGCGATTGGTAGGTCTTCCCCATGGAGACTCGCGCGATGGCGATCGCCTTCTCTACGCGGACCGGCCCTGATCGGAAACCTCATCGGCTCCAACTCGGTCGTCCCCGTCGCCTGGGGATCCGTCCTAGGGGGTCCTAGGGGCGGATGCGGGCACGGCTGGCCTTGCCCATGCGCGCCCACTTCTTGCGCTCCTCCTGGGCGAGGCGTACGTCCTGCTTGCGCGCGAGGAACGCCAGCTCACGCTGCAGCTTGCGCCAGCTCGCGAGCCGCGACTCCTCGACCAGGCCCGCCTCGATCGCGGCGAGAACCGCGCACCCCGGCTCGGAGTCGTGCTTGCAGTCGTGGAACCGGCAGTCGCGGGCGAAGTCCTCGAGGTCGACGAACGTCGCCTCCAACGCGTCCTCGTCGGCCCATAGCGAGAGCTCGCGCATGCCCGGGGTGTCGAGCACGAGCCCCGCATCAGGCACGCGGACGAGGTGGCGCGCCGTCGTCGTGTGCATGCCTCGGTTGTCGTCGCGCACGGCGCTGGTCGCGAGCACCTGATGGCCGACGAGCGCATTCACCAGCGTCGACTTCCCGGCACCTGATGGCCCGATCACGGCGACAGTGACACCCTCGGGCATCAGTGCCCGCACGGCCTCGAGCCCGTCCCCGTCGTACGACGACACGTCCAGCACGTCGACACCCACTGAGATGGCTCTGATCTCCGCGAGCGCCTCGTCGAGGTCGGCGCCGAGATCGTGGGCGAGGTCCGTCTTCGTCACTGCCACAACGGGTTGCGCGCCTGAATCCCACACGAGAGTGAGCTCGCGCTCGAGGCGACGCGGGTTGAGCGAGTGCATCGGGACGCAGACCAGCACGACGTCGACGTTGGCAGCGACCACCTGCTCGTCGGTGCGGTTTCCCGCGACCTTGCGCACGAGTGCGGTGCGTCGTGGGAGCAACGCCTCGATCACGGCGTCGTCGCGCGAGGTGCCGCTCAGCAGCACCCAGTCACCGCCCACCGGCAGCGAGTGCAGCTCGCGCAAGCGACCGCGTACGCCGACGGTGTGCTCGTCGATGCCGTCATGTACACGCCACGCATCGCGGCCGTGCAACGTGACTCGCGCGGGACGACGCACTGCCCGGGTCTCGGGGTCGGACTCGATCAGGTCGTGCCAGGTGCGGTCCCAGCCGAGGGTGGCGAGGACGGGAGGAAGTTCGTGGAACGGGAGAGCGGACACCGCAGGACTCCTGAGCAGAGTGCGTCGTCGTGCGACGCGAGTGGCGGGGGGCCGCCGGAGCCGGGCGTGGTCTGCGCGTGAGGAGAAGTCAGGCGCGGACCGAGGCAGGGACCACGGCGCGAGTGAGCTCGGTCATGACGTCCTCCAGATGCCTCGTGGTCGGGCGGTGCACCCGACCCGGAGACCGTACGCCGCCCGACAGCCCCTGTCGCAGGAGTTTCGAGCGGTGAGCGCACACCGGGGCCGGGTCAGGAGTAGACAGGGCAGGTGAGCGACTCGGGTCCTGTCATCGACGTACGTGGTCTGGTCAAGACCTTCGGATCCACCCGCGCTCTGGACGGGCTCGATCTCCAGGTCGAGCCCGGCGAGGTGCACGGCTTCCTCGGCCCCAACGGTGCGGGCAAGACGACGACCCTGCGCGTCCTGCTCGGCAGCGTGCGGGCCGACTCCGGTCACGCGCGCGTCCTCGGTCGCGACCCGTGGCGTGACATCCCGGAGCTGCACGCGCACCTCGCCTACGTGCCCGGCGACGTCGCGCTGTGGCCGAACCTCACCGGTGGCGAGGTCATCGACCTGCTCGGTCGCCTGCAGGGCGGCCACGACCCCGCGCGTCGGGCTCGGCTGCTCGAGATGTTCGAGCTCGACCCGACGAAGAAGTCGCGCTCCTACTCCAAGGGCAACAGACAGAAGGTCGCGCTCGTCGCCGCTCTCGCATCGCACGCCGAGCTGTATCTGTTCGACGAGCCGACGAGCGGCCTCGATCCGTTGATGGAGGAGCAGTTCCGTCGGTGTGTCCACGAGCTCAAAGCCGACGGACGCACAGTGCTGCTCTCGAGCCACATCCTCAGCGAGGCCGAGGCGCTCTCGGACCGGATCAGCATCATCCGCGCGGGCGTCGTCGTGGAGACCGGTGCGCTGTCGGACATGCGGCACCTGCAACGGCTGGCGATCTCAGCCGAGACGGAGCACGAGCTGCACGGCATCACCGACGTGCCCGGTCTCGGTGACATCGTGCTCGAGGGCAACCACCTGCGCTGCTCGGTCGAGCCCGCGCACCTTGCCGAGCTGCTCTCGCACCTCACCGCAGCGGGCATCAAGACGCTCGAGAGCCACCCGCCGACCCTCGAGCAGCTCTTCCTCTCCCACTACGGCGTCGCCGTCGACGAGGACGCGACCACGCATGCGTGAGCAGAGCGCGGGTTGGGAGACGACACTCCGCCTGGCGCTGCGTCGGGACCGGATCATGCTCACCTCGTGGGTGATCGGCCTTGCCGCCACCGCAGGCTTCTCGGCCGCGGCCACTGTCGACCTCTACCCGACCGAGGACTCACGGGTCGCTGCCGCCGAGACCATCAACTCTTCCGCCGCCATCGTTGCGCTCTACGGCCGGATCCATGACCCCACCTCGCTGGGCGCCGTCTCGATGATCAAGCTGACCGCTCTGGGCGCCGCGATCGTCGGGATCGTCATGCTCTTCGTGACGATCCGGCACACCCGCGGCGAAGAGGAGCCAGGACGGCTCGAGCTCCTCACCGGCGGGCGGCTCGGACGGCAGGCGCCCCTGACATCCACGTTCGTGCTCGTGGCCGTCGCGAGCACTGCGCTGGCCCTCCTCACCGCGGCAGCCAACACTGCTGCGGGCCTGCCGTGGCAGGGGTCGCTCGCGTTCGGGCTCGGCTGGGGTGCGACCGCCCTGGTCTACGGAGCTGTTGGCTGCGTGACGGCACAGGTGTCCGAGAGTGCCCGCACTGCACGGGGTCTCGGGCTTGGCGTGATCGCCGTGACGTACGCGTTGCGGGCGGTCGGTGACCTCGCCGACCCGAGCCCGGGCGCCTTGTCATGGCTCTCCCCGATCGGCTGGAACCAGCAGCTGCGCGCCTATGCCGGCGACCGCTGGTGGGTGCTCGCGCTGCCACTGGTGGCGAGCGTCGGACTCGTGGTTGCGGCGTACGCGATGCGCTCGCGACGCGACCTTGGTGCCGGTCTCCGCGCGGACCGCCCTGGCCCGTCGACCGGGTCGCTCGGCAGCGTCGGTGGGCTCGCCTGGCAACTGCAGGGTCAGATCTTCCTCGCGTGGGCCGTGGGATTCGTGCTGTTCGGCGCGATCCTCGGCTCGCTGGCCAGCAGTGTCGACAAGCTCCTGACCTCGCCCGCCATGCGTGACTTCTTCGACACGATCGACGGCGCCGCTGGGCTCGTCGACGCCTTCCTCGGTGCCGAGGTCGCGATCGTCGCGGCGATCGCGGCGGCGTACGGCGTGAGTGCGGTGGAGCGGCTGCGCTCCGAGGAGGTCGAGGGACGCGTCGAGCCGCTGCTGGCGATGTCGACGACCCGGGTCCGGTGGGCGAGCAGCCACTACGCCGTCGCCCTCGGTGGCAGCGCGCTGCTCATGGTGCTCGCGGGGCTCTCGATCGGTGCCTCGGCGGCGGCGTCGCTCGGCGACTGGTCCCAGCTCGGCCGGGTGCTCGTCGCGGCCCTGGTGCAGGTCCCCGCGGTCTGGGTCGTGACCAGCCTGGTGCTGCTGCTGTTCGGCTGGCTCCCGCGGTTCACCGCCGCGGCCTGGGGCTTGCTCGTGGCGTTCGTGCTGCTCGGCGAGTTCGGTGCGCTGTGGAGGCTGCCCGACTGGCTGAGGGACGTCTCACCGCTGCGCCATGCCCCCGCTCTCCCGATCACGAGCAGTGCCGTGCTCCCGGTCGTCGTCCTCACCCTGGTCGCCGCGTTGGTCTCCGCCGGGGGCTACCTCGGCTGGCACCGTCGAGACCTCACCACCTGAGACCTCGCGTAATCTTGGACGTGTGCTGCGGGAGGAGGCTGACCTGCGGGTTTGCTGAGAGTACGGCGATGTAACACGGCTGGCCTTGCGCTGGTTACCGGCGGGTAGCATTATGGGTTACCGACGGGTAACACTCCGCCGCCGCTGGGTCGATCCCCGGCACAGGTGGGAGCGCCTATCCGTCGTGACCCACCGGACGTCAGCGAGGAGCCGCGGCGATGAGCCACTACAAGTCCAACCTGCGCGACATCGAGTTCAACCTCTTCGAGGTCTTCGGTGCGCAGAACCGTCTGGGCACCGGCCCGTACGCCGACATGGACGTCGAGACCGCGCGCGACATCCTCGCCGAGGTCGAGCGCCTGTCCGTCGGCCCGCTCGCCGCGTCGTTCGTCGACGCCGATCGCCACCCGCCGGTCTATGACCCCGCCACCTGCACGGTGACCATGCCCGACTCGTTCAAGGCGTCGTTCAAGGCGCTCATGGACTCGGGCTTCTGGAACATCGACCTCCCCAAGCACCTCGGCGGACCCGGCGCACCGGCCTCACTGCGCTGGGCGGCGAGCGAGATGATGCTCGGCGCCAACCCGCCGGCGTTCATGTACATGTCCGGCCCCGGCTTCGCCGCGATCCTCGACCACCTCGGCAACGAGGAGCAGAAGAAGCTCGCGCGCATCATGATCGACCAGCAGTGGGGCGCCACCATGGTGCTCACCGAGCCCGACGCCGGCTCCGACGTCGGTGTCGGCCGCACGAAGGCCGCGCAGCAGGCCGATGGCTCCTGGCACATCACCGGTGTGAAGCGCTTCATCTCCTCGGCCGAGCACGACATGGCCGACAACATCATCCACCTCGTGCTCGCTCGCCCCGAGGGGGCTCGCGGTGGCACGAAGGGGCTCTCGCTGTTCGTCGTGCCGAAGTTCCACTACGACGTCGAGACCGGTGCGCTCGGTGAGCGCAACGGCGTCTACACGACCAACGTCGAGAAGAAGATGGGCATCAAGGCCTCGACGACCTGCGAGCTCACGTTCGGTGAGAAGACACCTGCCATCGGCTGGCTCGTCGGCGACGTGCACGACGGCATCGCGCAGATGTTCAAGGTCATCGAGTACGCCCGGATGATGGTGGGCACCAAGGCGATCGCGACCCTGTCGACCGGCTATCTCAACGCGCTCGACTACGCGAAGAACCGTGTACAGGGCGGTGACCTGTCGGCGTTCATGGACAAGGACTCCCCACGCGTCACGATCACGCACCACCCCGACGTACGCCGCAGCCTCATGCTGCAGAAGTCATACGCCGAGGGCATGCGCGCGCTGGTGCACTACACGGCGTACTGGCAGGACCAGATCGAGCTCAACCACGCCGGGGCTGCCGCCGACGTCGACCTCGACACGGCCGAGCGGATGAACGACCTGCTGCTCCCGATCGTCAAGGGTGTCGGCTCGGAGAGGTCCTACGAGCAGCTCGCGCAGTCGCTGCAGACCCTCGGCGGCTCGGGCTTCCTGCAGGACTACCCGATCGAGCAGTACATCCGTGACTCGAAGATCGACACCCTCTACGAGGGCACCACGGCGATCCAGGGGCTCGACCTGTTCTTCCGCAAGGTGGTGCGCGACCAGTTCTTCTCGCTCACCCGGCTCGCTGGCGAGATCGCGGACTTCGTGAAGGGCGACGCCGGCAACGGCAAGCTCGCGCACGAGCGCGAGACACTGGGCAAGGCGCTCGAGGACGTGCAGGGCATCGTCGGCGCGCTCGGTGGCTATGCCATGAAGGCGCAGGCCGACCCGAAGGAGCTCTACAAGGTCGGGCAGAACACCACGCGCCTGCTGCTCTGCCTCGGTGACCTCATCGTCGGCTGGCTGCTGCTGCGCCAGGCCGCCGTGGCGCTCGACGCGCTGGCCGGCACCCTGTCGGACAAGGACCGGGCCTTCTACGAGGGCAAGGTCGTCGCCGCGAAGTTCTTCGCAGCCCAGCGCTTCCCGCTCCTCACCGCCGAGCGCTCCATCGTCGAAGCCGCCGACAACCTCCTCATGGACCTCAACGAGGCCTCTTTCTAACCCACCCCACAACGAGGGAAGTTCTTGACCCTCTCAGGACGAGAAGTGCCCTTCACGGGCACTTCCTGACCCGAAGTCGCGATCTTGATCCGTGATCGCGGCGGGTGCACGACATGCGGCGCGCGACCTCACCAGGCGTACAGCCGCACAAGGCCACCAACCCGCGTGGTGTCTCAGGGGGTGGGATCGCGGTGGCTGGATCTGAGATCGTTAGTTAGGCTAACGGTTGTGTCCCCCAGTCCTGCTGTCACCGCCGACCTCGCGCACGACCTGCGTCTGGCCGTCATGCGGCTCGCCCGGCGGCTTCGGCAGCAGCGTGCCGATCACGGCCTCGGGCTCGGACAGCTCTCGGCGCTCGCGACCCTCGACCGCTGCGGCCCCATGACCGCGGGCGCACTGGCCCAACACGAGCAGGTGCGTCCCCCCTCGATGACCAAGACGCTGGCAGCACTGACCGAGGCGGGCTTCGTCGAGCGCACGGCCGATCCCACCGACGGCCGGCAGGTCGTGGTGTCGCTCACCGAACCGGCACGCACACTGCTGCTCGAGGACCGGCGTCGGCGCGACGAGTGGCTGGCCGAGCTCATGGCCGGCCTCACGTCCGACGAGCGCACTGTGCTGGCTGCCGCGCTCCCCCTGCTCGAGGGGATGGCGGAGGCATGACCCCGATGTTCCGCGCGCTGACCGTGCGCAACTACCGCCTCTACTTCTTCGGGCAGGTGCTCTCCAACGCCGGCACCTGGATGCAACGCGTCGCGCAGGACTGGCTCGTGCTCGACCTGTCGGGGTCATCCGGCGTCGCCCTCGGCA
>JANXWJ010000048.1 GCA_025351185.1 Candidatus Nanopelagicales bacterium | reverse complement strand
CCCGGCGCTCGACGCGGCCGGAGTCGACGAGCTCCGCGAGATCATCGTGAGCACCGGCGCGCTCCGCCACGTGGAGGCGCTGATTGATGCCCTCACCCATCAGGCGTTCCGTGCCCTTGATGCTGCTGCGGTCACAGAGGTGGCACGTGAGGTCCTGCGTGGCCTCGCTGTCGCCGCAACCGCGCGCACCGTCTGAGTGGTATCGCCGTGACATCCCTCACCCGGAGGCCCCGCACCTCGATGTCGAGAGGCTCAGAACGCCTCTCGCTCCTACGCTGAGGCTATGTCCCTGCTCCGACGTACGACCCGCACCGTCACCGGTCCGACCGACCACGTCGTGATCGTGGGCGCCGGGCTCGCCGGTCTCTCGTGCGCGTTGCGCCTCGCCGGCGCGGGACGCACCGTCACGGTGCTCGAGCGCGAGTCGGTGCCCGGCGGTCGCGCCGGCCTCATCGACGACAGCGGCTATCGCTTCGACACCGGGCCGACCGTGCTCACGATGCCTGACCTCATCCGCGATGCCTTCGCCTCCGTCGGCGAGGACATGGACACCTGGTTGGAGCTCACTCCGGTCGAGCCGCTCTACCGTGCGTTCTATCCCGACGGCTCCCAGCTCGACGTGCACTCCGACGTCAACGCGATGGCAGCGGAGATCGAACAGGTCATCTCACCCGCCGAAGCCGCCGGCTACCGCCGCTATGTCGACTTCGTCTCGAAGCTCTATCGCTACGAGATGCGCGACTTCATCGACACCAACATCGACTCCCCGCTCGACCTGGTCACCGAGAACCTCGCGAAGCTCGTCGCCATCGGCGGGTTCCGCAAGCTCACCCCGAAGGTGCGGCAATACCTCCACGACCCGCGGACCGAGCGGCTGTTCAGCTTCCAGTCGATGTACGCCGGGCTCTCGCCCCAGGACGCGCTCGCGATCTACGCGATCATCGCCTACATGGACTCCGTCGCCGGCGTCTACTTCCCCAAGGGCGGCATGCACACGCTGCCGACGGCGATGGCCGCCGCGGCCGAGAAGCACGGCGTGCAGTTCCGCTATTCCACCGAGGTCAGCCGCGTCGAGACGGTCAACAACCGCGCCGTCGCGGTGCACACCACCGACGGCGAGCGCATCGCTGCAGATGTCGTGGTGCTCAACCCCGACCTGCCGGTGGCGATGCGCGAGCTCCTCGGCCAGGAGCCGTGGTCGGTACGCCGTCTCACCTACTCCCCCTCGTGCTTCCTGCTGCTGGCGGGATCGACGGCGACCTATTCCAAGACGGCGCACCACAACATCCACTTCGGTCGCAGCTGGAACGGCGTCTTCACCGAGCTGATCGACGAGCGTCGGCTGATGACCGACCCCAGCATCCTGGTCACCAACCCGACCTACTCCGACCCGTCACTCGCGCCCGATGGCAAGCAGATCTACTACGTCCTCTTCCCGACCCCTAACCTCGATGCCGACATCGACTGGCGCACCGAGGGGCCGCGCTATCGCGACGAGGTGGTGCGCACCCTGGAGCAGCGCGGCTACATCGGATTCGGTGACGCCATCGAGGTCGAGCACGTCACGACGCCGCTCGACTGGCAGGCCCGGGGCATGGAGCGCGGTGCCCCGTTCGCCGCAGCCCACTCCTTCTCCCAGACTGGGCCGTTCCGACCCTCGAACCTGTGGGGCGAGAACGTCGTGTTCACCGGCTCGGGCACCCAGCCCGGTGTCGGAGTGCCGATGGTGCTCGTGTCGGGGCGTCTCGCTGCCGAACGCATCACCGGCCGCGACCCCTCCTACGCCCCGAGCTACTTCCACTAGCAGCCGCGCCACCGGTGGTCCAGCCACGAGAAGCACGGCCGCGGCGAGAGCCCGCGGCTGACGCTCGGCGCGCCGGATCAGGTCACAGTTCGGGGTTCACCCGCACGGTCGAGCGGCCGCGCATCTCCTCGTGCTCAGCATCGGCGTGTCGGAGGGGCAAAACGGGCGTAACAGGGCGTCCCCGCGCTCGGCTCCCGCTCGCCGGGCGACGTGAATCACCCTTACGCGGAGCCTTTCCGACCGAGGGCGACGAGGGCCGACGGTAACCTTCTCCTCGTGCCGTCCGCCGATCCCTCCGAGGGTGACCTCCACGCAGGAGACTCCGGGCTGGCCTTCACCCTGCGCTATGCCGTCCCCGGGCTCGTGGGGTCAGCGGTTCTCGCCATCGGTGCGCTGGGCGTCGGCTGGGTGCCGACCGACGAGCTCTCGAGCACGGTCATCCACGCGATGCAGTCGCAGGGGATCGGCAAGATCGTCTCCACCGCGTCGGTGATCCTCGGTGGAGCGCTGCTGCTGCAGGCCTGGCTCGTCGTCGGCGGCGACGTGCTCGCCGGTCACATCCGCAACGTCCGCAGGCTGTGGGGCGTGCTAGCGATCTGGATCGCGCCGCTGATGCTGGTGCCGCCGTTGTTCAGCCGCGACGCCTACTCCTACTACGCCCAGGGCAAGTTGATGCTCAAGGGCGTCGATCCCTACGCCAACGGTGTCGCCTCGATCCCGGGGTGGTTCGACACCGGCGTCGACCCGATGTGGCAGAACACGCCGACGCCGTACGGCCCGCTGTTCCTCGCGCTCTCGCGCGGCATCGCGGCGCTGTTCACCAACCCCTACCTCGCCGTGATCGGCTTCCGGCTCCTGGCTGTCACCGGCATCGCGCTCATGGCCTACTACGTCCCGCGCCTGGCGTTCCACCATGGCATCGACAGCTCGAAGGCACTGTGGCTCGGCGTCATGAATCCCTTGGTGATCATGCACTTCGTGGCGGGGGTGCACAACGACGCGCTCATGGTCGGACTCCTCGTCGCCGGCCTCTGCCTCGCCGTCGAGAAGCGCCTCATCGCCGGCACCCTGCTGGTCGTCATGGCCGGGATGGTCAAGCCGATCGCCCTGCTCGCGCTCCCGTTCGTCGGGCTCATCTGGGGGGGCACGCGTTCGAACCTGCGCCGTCGGATCATCGCGTGGGCCAAGGTCGCGGCACTCACCGCCGGGGCCTTCGTGCTGTTCTCCGCCGTCATCGGCGTCAATGCCGGGTGGATCCGTGCGCTCACGACTCCGGGCTCGGTCAAGACCTGGCTCTCACCCTCGACAGCCGTGGGGATGTTCAGCGGCGACCTGCTCGACTGGATCGGTCTCGGCGACCACACCGACCTCGCCGTCTCCGTCTTCCGGCTGATCTTCGAGGTCGCGGCGATCGCCTTCATCGGCTGGCTCATCCTCAAGCCCGAGGGTCGCACGCCGGTGCGTGGCGCGACCCTCGCCTTCGTCGCCGTGGTCGCTCTCGGCCCGGTGGTCCAGCCGTGGTACCTGTTGTGGAGCCTTCCGCTCGCTGCGTCCTCCGGCCTCAAGGCCCGCTCGCTCAAGTGGGTCATGCTCGGCATCGCCGCGTTCACCCTCTATGGGCTGTGGGAGACGAGCGCCTCGAAGGACAGCGTCATCGAGCTCTCGGACGGCATCGCGATGTTCGCTGCCGCAGCCGCTGTCGGCATCGCGATCTCGATCTCTCCGCGCGAGCGCGCGCTGCTGTTCGGTGAGCCCGTCGAGCACGGTCTCGTTCCCGAAGACCCCGTCGCGCTGGCACGACGCGACCAGCTCGTCATCCGCCCTCTCGAAACCGCCTGAGCCACACAGGGTCTCAGAGCTCGGCGACGTCGGCCTCAGGGCCTCCGCCGAGCATCACCATGCCACCGTGGACACCCTCACGGGTCCAGGTGCGTACGGCTCCACTGAGCACGTCCAGCGCCACGGCAAAGTCCTTCGGCGCCGCCTCGGCAAACTCACCCCAGCCTGACCAGACGACGAGCACGCCCTCGGCGCCCTCGTGGTCAAGGTCGGAGAGGCACTCGTCGAGCGCGTCCCAGTTCATGCCGAACCACTCGGGAAGCTCGAACGCCTCGTCGCACGACTCGAGGAACGCGTCCTTGTCCTCGACATCCGTGCCGTCGACGACGATGCATCTCCACTCGAGCTTCTCCGCTGCCGCCTCGTAGTCCTCGACGGACCCGTGGGCGCGACGTACGCCTCGCAGCTTCGAGATCTTCGACGCGCTCATGGCGTCTCTCCCCTCACGCTCAGGCAGGCACTGGTCGGCCGACCGTTGGTGGTCATGAGTCGTGCGCGCGTCATCCGGATGCTCCCGAGAGGACCTCGCGGAACGAGGCATAGTGGTCGTCGGTGTAGAAGCGTGCACCGTCCTTGCCCGCGATGATGCGGCGCGCCCCACGATCGCTCGAGCCAGGCGTGATCACGGTGTACTCCTGGTACCAGCCCGACGTGTGCGCGGGCAGGATGCCCTCTCGGTTGGAGAAGGTGACGCCGTCCTTGGAGTAGGGGAACGGCCCGCCGTCACGGATCAGGCGCAGGGCATCCACCCCCTGCTTGGGCAGTGCCGACACCGGCATGGTCGAGAGCTCGGTCGACGCCGTCGCGGGCGCGAGCGTCGCGGCGTCGCTCGGAGTCGGCTTCGGAGTCGTTGTCGCCTTCGCAGTCGGCCCGGACGAGGCGCCCGCGGCCGACGACGACGCGGCGGGGGCGCTGGCCGACGAGGACACCGCTCCGGTCGCGGCAGCGCCGCAGCCGCTGAGCAGCACGGCACCCACGAGGGCGGCTACGAGGGCATCGAGACGACGGCTCAGAGCCGGGGGCGGGACAGGCACGGTGCGTATCGTGGCATGCCCGCGGCGGCAGCCAGCACCCATTGGTGCGAGGATCTTCCCGATATGAGCCGACGCGACCTCGACCGTGCAGGCATCACCGATCCGGAGATGCGTGCGTCCTACGAGCGATGCCGTGAGCTCAACGCCGCCCACGGCAAGACCTACTACCTCGCCACCCTGCTCCTCCCCCCGGCCAAGCGGCCCTACGTCCACGCGCTCTACGGCTTCGCGCGCTACGCCGACGAGATCGTCGACGACCTCGCCTCGACGCTGTCGGAGCAGGAGAAGGCCGATCTTCTCGGCTCGTGGGGCGACACGTTCTTCGCAGACCTGCGTCGTGGCGACAGCGACGACCCGGTGTGCAAGGCGGTCGTCGACACCGTGCAGCGCTGGGACATCCCGGTCGAGCACTTCGAGGCGTTCCTCACCTCCATGCGCATGGACCTCACGGTGACCGACTACGCCACCTACGACGACCTCTACACCTACGTCTACGGCTCTGCGGCAGTCATCGGGCTGCAGATGGTGCCGATCCTCGAGCCGTTCGAGCCCGAGGCCTACGACCGCGCCCAGGAACTCGGGGTCGCGTTCCAGCTCGCGAACTTCGTGCGCGACGTCGGCGAGGACCTCGACCGCGGTCGGGTCTATCTCCCGCTCGAGGATCTCGCGACCTTCCAGGTGACACGAGCCGACCTCGAGAAGCGGGTGGTGACACCGAAGATCCGCGCTCTGCTCGAGTTCCAGATCCAGCGCGTACGTCGACTCGAGGAGGAGTCGCGCGTCGGCATCGAGATGCTGCACCCGTCGTCGCAGCCCTGCATCGAGGCCGCGCGGGTTCTCTACTGCGGCATCGTCGACGCCGTCGAGGACATCGAATTCGAGGTGTTCTCCAAGCGCGCCACCGTCTCGATCTCGCGGCGCCTCGCCGTGGCGATCCCCGCTTGGCGTCAGGCTGTCAAAGCCCGCAGGCAGTACGGCGAAGGCCACCCCCACGGCCTCCACGCCACCCGCTGACCCCCCAACGTCGACGGGCTACGTCCGGGCCTACCTCGGGGTACGAAGCTCGACGGCATCGGGCAGGGTCCACCACGAACCCACCTCGCGGTCGTACTCCGGCGGGTCCCAGCCGTTGTGCCCAGCATCGTGATAGACCGTCATCTCGCCGAACGCATAGCCACCGTCGGTCGGATAGAGGTCGACGCGCACGAAGTCCAGACCTCGGCCGAGCTCCTCCGCCGCGGCGATCACCTCGCGCCAGTTGGGGGCTAGCGCCGGCATCGACTGCGGCCGCGGGTGCAGCAGGCCGGCCGGGGCCGGTGTGCCGTCGGCCAGGAACACCGCGATCCGATGGTCACCGAACCGACCGTCGACGACATAGAACAGCTTGCACACACCGTCGAACACCAGGCACTTGTAGTCGGTGGGCAGCGCGGTGCCGATACCGGGGATGAGCTCCTCGACCATCACGCGTGCGGGCACGTCGCGATAGGCCCACTCCGGCAGCCGCCCGGGCCCTCGATGGTAGTTGAGCTTCAGCCACTTCTCCGCCAGAGCAGCCATCCGCGGCCGGCTCGCGTGCTCGGGTCGGATCCCGAAGCGGTCCCAGTCGACGAACCGCGCCGATGCCGGCAGACGGGACTCCTCCGGAGCGCCGTCCCAGACGACGACGACTGCACCTGAGCCGTGCGACCCCTTGAGCGCAAACTCTCGCGGGAGCGATCCCCACGGGATCGCGGTCGCGGAGTCATACGCACCGACGAGCCCGGCGAGGTGCTCTGACCCGATGCGCTCAGCGACGTAGTCACGCACCGCCACCTTGTCGACCAGGGTCGTGAGGAGGGGACGCCGATCGAACGCGCTGCGATAGCGCACCTTCTCCGCGAAGGTCTCGGGCACCCGCGTCGTACGCGCCAGCCGCCAGTCGGCCACCGGCGCCGGCCACGTCCCCTGCGCCAGGTCCCGAGCCCGCCGAGCCGCCGGCTTCAACGCCTGCGGCAGCTCGCTGCCCAGATGATCGACAGAGATATCTCGCCCCAGTACAAGCACCACACCAGCCCCTACCCCGAGGCCCCCACAGGCCCACTCCCCGAACCGTACCGACCCCAGCCCCCCAACGCTCACCCCCCCAACATTCGTCACCCAGTTTTCACAGACCCACTACCCACAGCACCCATCCCCCCGCCCACAGCAACCAAAACCGCCCCCAAGCCACCAGCCCCAGCGAGCACCCCGACGCAACCCAGGGAGGCTGGGCGCGCGCACCCCGAACGGGTGCCGCCCCCGGCCGACATCCCAAACACCCCCACCGTCAGTCACCCCCACCGGCCACCAGCCCCCCCGAGAGACCGGAACGAGGATCTGCTGCAGCACCAGGCAGCGAGATCCGAGGAGGCCCGGCGTAGGGCAAGCGATCCACGGAGCGACGACCGAGCCAGACCCACAGCACCTGCGTCAGCACCACCAGCGCAAACCCGAACAACAGATCCTCGAACGGCGCGAACGCGATGCGCCCGTCACCCAGGAACGGCGGCGCAGCATCGACCGGCGTCGACGACCCAGCGATCGCAGCGTCGTCATAGCGAACGATGCGCAGGCCGGTGAGCACGCCGTTGGTCACGAGCTGGAAGAACAGCACGATCGCGTAGGACACCCAGAAGACTCGTCGACCCAGCAGCTTCGTGCGAAAGACGGCAAGGTCGAGGACGACCGCGATCCCCACTCCCACGAAGGCAAGCTGTGTGTAGGTCATGGCGCGCCATCGGAGTCGTCGAGGCGGACGCCGTCCACACACGTCCCGGCCGGCTCGTCGCCGACCTGCCAGCGCGTGACCGACCGGACCGCCTCGAGAGTCAGCAATGAGGCAATGGGCACGACGACGAAGAAGAGGATCTCCTCGAGCGGCACCGTGGCGAGAGTGATCCCGGTCGTACGCTCCGAGTCGAAGCTCCAGTGCCCGGCGGCGATCGCGTAGAGATCCCAGAGGCAGAACACGAGCACGACCGGCGCGAGAGAGAGCAGCATCCGACGCGGACGCGCGTAGACGCGGGCGCGAAGCACGACCTCGAGCCAGGCGCTGCCGAGCAGCACGAACGCGAGCACCCCGAGATAGGCCAGGTGGCTCATCGCCGGCTGCCCGTCGCGAGTGACGTCGCGCGTGACGACGCGCGTGACGACGCGAGTGCGTTCATGGATGCGGATGCGTGCATGGTCATTCGACGGGCGCCGTCGCGGCGGCCTGCTTGGCGTGGTCCCACGACACGACACGTGTCACGTCGAGGCGCAGCGCGCGCTGCTTCGGTGCGCGGTCGCGGTAGGCGGTGCGGACTGAGTCGAGGTGAGCCGGGTCGAGCTCCTCGTACTTCACCATCAGGTCGGCGAAGACCGCACAGATCCGGTCGACGTCATCGACGAGCGTGACCGTGCCGCTCAGCTGCGCACCTCGCAGCTCCAGGTAGCGGTCACCGGTCTCCACCAGGGCGGCGAAGCGCGCGTCACGCTCGAGGTTGAGCACCTTCTGGCTCTTCGCGTAGGTCCGCATCCAGACCGTGCCTTCGGCATCGACGACGAACCACATGGGCACCGGGTCCGGCACCCCGTCGGGCCCGTTGGTCACCAGCACCATCGTGCGCGCCGCGCGCAGGAGCGCGTCGACCTCGTCGACGCTCAACGCGATCAACGCTCTGGAGTGGGCTGCGGGCACGCCCCCATCCTGCCGCCCACCCCTCGTCCCCGCCCGACCACCACCACCCCGCCACCGCCCGCGGCCGCGGCCGCCCGCAGCAGGACGTTCCTGACCCTGCAGGTCCCAAAGCGCCCGTGAAGGGCAGTTTCTGACCTCAACTCGTGATCCTGGTCGAGCGGGGGCCACCGCCACGACGTCGTGCGTCACACGGGGCACGGGGGCGTCACAGGTGGGTCACGGATGTGCGATCGGCGTACGACGGCACTCTCCGGTCACGGCGCGGCTCACCGGGCGCTGCGGCGTGTCGAACGTAGACTCCTCGACTGTGGAGACCTCTGCAGGAACCCGGGCCGCTGACGCCCTGGTGGGTCGAGTCGTCGACGGCAGATACCGCGTCGAGAGCCGGCTCGCCCGTGGTGGCATGGCCACGGTCTATGAGGCCACGGATCTCCGGCTCGACCGCACGGTCGCCCTCAAGGTCATGCACGCGAGCCTCGCCGAGGACGCCGGCTTCGTCGCCCGCTTCGTCCGCGAGGCCAAGTCCGCCGCGCGGCTGTCCGACCCGCACGTCGTCGCGGTCTACGACCAGGGCGAGGACGGCGACCTCGTCTACCTCGTCATGGAGTACGTCCCCGGCCGCACCGTGCGCGACGTCCTGCGGCAGTACGGCCGCCTCTCCGCCGAGCAGGCGCTGACGATCATCGACCCGGTGCTGCAGGCGCTCGAGGCCGCCCACGCCGCCGGTTTCGTGCACCGCGACGTGAAGCCGGAGAACGTCCTCCTCACCGACGACGGCCGGGTCAAGGTCGCCGACTTCGGCCTGGCCCGCGCGATCTCCGCGGCTACCTCGACGGCCGCGACCCAGGGCCTGCTCATCGGCACCGTCGCCTACCTCTCCCCCGAGCAGGTCGAGCGCGGCATCGCTGACGCCCGCAGCGATGTCTACGGCGCCGGCATCCTGCTCTACGAGATGGTCACGGGCACCGTGCCCTTCGCCGGCGAGACCCCGCTCGCCGTGGCCTACCAGCACGTCAACGCCGCCGTGCCCGCCCCGTCGTCGGTGCGGCCCGGAATCCCCCGCTCGATGGATGCGCTCGTCGCGCGCTCGACCGCCCGCGACGCCGACGACCGCTATCCCGACGCGGCGACGTTCCTCGCCGACGTACGCGATGCGCGCCGCACGCTGCCGAGCCCGCGGCCGTTCGGCGTGACCGAGGACCAGGCGGCCACCCTCGTGGTGCCACTCGTGACCTCCGCCACCGCTGCGCCCCCGCGCGGGGTGAAGTCGGCCCACCCGTCACTGCCTCCGACACCGAAGGGCGCAGTCGCACCGCGTCGGCGTCGTCGGGGCTGGATCCCGCTGCTGGCAGTGCTTCTCGTCGGTGCACTCGTCGGTGGGATCGCGTGGGTCTACGGTGCGACGAAGACCGTGCAGGTGCCCGGGCTGGCCAACCTCACCCCGGCGGCCGCGCAGGCCAAGCTCACCCCCCTGAAGCTGACGCTCGACGCGAGCGCGACCGACTTCAGCGAGACGGTGAAGTCGGGAGCGATCATCTCGACCGACCCGGTCGGCGGAGGTGAGGCCCGAGAAGGCTCGACCGTGCGCGCAGTGGTGTCGAAGGGACCGGAGCGCTACGCCGTGCCCCAGGTCAGAGGGATGACGGTCGACGACGCGACCCAAGCCATCACCGACGGCAGCCTCACCGTGGGTGCGTCGACATCGGCCTACGACGAGACCACTCCCGTGGGGAGCGTCGTGACGACCAATCCCGCCGCGGGCCAGAAGCTCAAGCGCGAGCAGCAGGTCGGTCTCGTGCTCTCGAAGGGGCCAGCGCCCGTACCCCTGCCCAACTACGTCGGCAAGCCCGCGACGCAGGTCACCGCGGCGCTGACCAGGCTCGGTCTCAAGGCCAAGGCGACACAGGACTACAGCAAGAAGGTACCCGAGGGCAGCGTCATCTCGACCGATCCCCAGGCTGGCGTCGCCGTCCCTAAGGGCGGCACCGTCACTCTGGTCGTGAGCAAGGGTCCGCCGCTCGTTGTGGTGCCGGACCTCTATCGCGTGCCCGAGGCCGATGCGCGCGCACAGCTCGCAAGGCTCGGCTTCACGGCTGACGTGAGCTATCCGATCGGCTTCACGCCGTTCGGCCGGGTCGTGACCCAGAGCTCCAAGGCCGGGACGTCGCTCCCGTTCGGCTCGACGGTCGGCATCGACGTCGTCTGAACCCCACCTGGGCGATCAGGTCGGTGGCGGGCGCCGCCCCGCGGCCGACGCGGGTCAGTGGTCGGGGTCGATTTCCTGATAGCTGTAGCGCTGCTCTCGCCAGGGGTCGCCGACGGTGTGATAGCCGCGCTCCTCCCAGAAGCCGCGGCGATCGGAAGTGAGGTACTCGAAGCCGCGGACCCACTTGGGCCCCTTCCAGGCGTAGAGGTGCGGCACCACGAGGCGCAACGGCGAGCCGTGCTCCACCGAGAGCGACGTGCCGTCGTGGCTGTGCGCCAGCACGCTGGTCGGCGCTCGCAGGTCCGAGAGCCGGACGTTGGCGGTGTAGCCGCGATCGGCCCACACCAGCACGTGCGTCGCCTCGCCGTCCGGTGGGGCGATCTCGAGGATCGTCGAGGCGAGCACCCCGGTCCAGGCGTTGTCGAGCAGGGAGAACTTCGTGACACAGTGGAAGTCCGCGCTCACCTCGACCTGCGGCAGCGCCATGAAGTCCTCATAGCCCCACCGCGTCGCGCCGCCGTCGACGGTCGCTCCCAGGACCTGGAAGTCCCAGGTGTCAGGTCGAAACGTCGGGGGCCGGCCGTAGTGCATGACGCGCCAGTCCTCAGCAATGACCTGGCCGGGCGGCAGCCGGGCAGCGATGGCGTCGTCCGCCACCGCATCGCTGTCGTCCGCCCCCTGCGTCACGCTGCCATCGTGCCGACGTCGTACGCCGACGCCTCCGGTGGGGTCGCCTTCGTCCCGCATCGTGGACACGAAGTCCACGGGCTGGAAGCGTCCAGCTATCGTCGCGGCATGCGTTCCTGGCAGTTCTATGGCGACCGGCCCGGGTCTTCCCGGGTGGGCCGCGCCGCCTGACGCGCCCACCCCACCACCAGCCCCGCGCCGCACCCGGCCGGGGCTTTCGTCGTCCCCGGCACGGGACGGCGCCCCGCACGAGAGGCACGGACCCCGCCATGGTCGTCGTCATGACCCCAGGAGCCACCGACGTCGAGATCGACGCCGTCATCACGCGCGTCACCGACGCGGGCGGCGAGGCGTTCATCAGCCGCGGTGACACGCGCACGATCATCGGCCTCGTCGGCGACATCGACCGCTTCCACGGTCTCAACCTGCGGGCGCTCGCGGGTGTCGCGGAGGTCGTCCGAATCTCGACGCCGTTCAAGCTCGTGTCGCGCCAGCACCACGCGACGATGTCGACGGTCTACGTCGGCGCGAGCCGGGTGCCGATCGGCCCCGACACCTTCACCCTCATCGCCGGCCCGTGCGCCGTCGAGACAGCCGAGCAGACCCTCGCCGCCGCCGAGATGGCGAAGGGCGCGGGCGCGACCCTGCTGCGCGGCGGCGCGTTCAAGCCGCGTTCCTCGCCGTACGCCTTCCAGGGTCTTGGCGAGGACGGGCTGCGCATCCTGTCGGACGTGCGTGCCGAGACCGGCCTCCCGGTGGTCACCGAGGTCGTCGACGTCGCCGACGTGGAGCTGGTCGCGTCGTACGCCGACATGCTCCAGGTAGGCACGCGCAACGCGCAGAACTTCTCGCTCCTGCAGGCGGTCGGCGAGTGTGGGAAGCCGGTGATGCTCAAGCGCGGGATGAGCTCGACGATCGAGGAGTGGCTCATGGCGGCGGAGTACATCGCGCAGCGCGGCAACCTCGAGATCGTCCTGTGCGAAAGAGGAATCCGGACCTTCGAGAAGGCGACCCGCAACACCCTCGACATCTCGGCAGTGCCCGTCGCACACGACCTCTCGCACCTGCCGATCGTGGTGGATCCCTCGCACTCCGGCGGTCGTCGTGACCTCGTCGTGCCGCTGTCGCGCGCGGCGATCGCCATCGGCGCCGACGGCATCATCGTCGACGTGCACCCGCACCCCGAGACCGCCCTCTGCGACGGCCCGCAGGCACTCGTCGACGGCGACCTCCGCGACCTCGCCCACGCCGTACGAGTCCTGCCGCCCCTCTTCGACCGCGCCCCAGCCCTCCCCGAGTCACAGGTCTAACGGTCGCTCACGGGGGCAGCTCAGCGACCATTCGACCTGTTACTCGGGGGGTCAGGGGCTGGAGCGCAGGAGGTGGGTGAGGACGGCGGCGGCGTGGGTGATGGCGTCGTCGTCGACGTCGAGGTGTGTGACGAGGCGGGCGAAGTTCGGGCCGAGCGCGGAGATGCGTACGCCTTGCTCCCCCGCTGCGACGGCCAGGGCCGCCGCAGTCCAGTCCGTGGGCGCGAGGTCGAGCACGACGATGTTGGTCTCGACGTGCTCGGGCACCACGACGGCGTCGACGGCCTCGACGAGCGCGAAGGCGAGACGCTGGGCGCGCACATGGTCGTCGGCGAGGCGCTCGATGTTGTGGTCGAGGGCGTAGAGACCAGCAGCCGCTAGGATTCCCGCCTGCCGCATGCCGGCGCCATACCTCTTGCGCCAGATGCGTGCGGCGGCGATCCGCTCCGTGCTCGACACGAGCACCGAGCCGACAGGGGCGCCGAGCCCCTTCGACAGGCAGACCGACACGGTGTCGGCGATCTCGCCATAGGCGTGCATCGGCACACCGCTCGCCACGTGGGCGTTCCACAGCCGGGCGCCGTCGAGGTGCACCGCGAGACCGCACTCGTCGGCGAGGTCACGCACCGCCTGGAGCCGCTCGAGCGGCTGCACCGTGCCACCGCCGAAGTTATGGGTGTTCTCCACCGCGATCGCCGTCGTCGACACGAGGTAGGGACCCGAGCTCGGTCGGACGAACGCCCGCAAGGCACCGGCGTCGAGGAGCCCGCGCGGCGCGTCCCAGGTGCGCGTGGTGATGCCGCTGAATACCGCGGCCGCGCCGAGCTCCGCGCGCACGACGTGCGCCTGCGAGTCGGCGACGATCTCCTCGCCCGGGCCGGCGTGCAGCCGAAGGCCGAGCTGGTTGGCGAGCGAGCCGGAGGGTGTGAACAGGCCCGCCTCGTGCCCGAGCAGTGCCGCCACGCGCTGCTCGAGCTCGATGATGGTCGGGTCCTCGCCGTAGACGTCGTCGCCGACCTCGGCGCTCGCTATCGCCTCCCGCATCGCAGCGCTCGGACGGGTGACGGTGTCGCTGCGCAGGTCCACGGTGAGGCTCACGCGACGCAGCCTAGGACCCCAGCTCCACGGGTACGTGGCGCAGGACGGTGCCCAGCACCTCCGCCTCGGCCCGCAGCGCGTCGGCGCGCTCAGCCGCTCCGTAGCGCTCCAGGGTGTCGGCGTCCGACCGCCGT
>JANXWJ010000022.1 GCA_025351185.1 Candidatus Nanopelagicales bacterium | reverse complement strand
CGACGCAGCCTCGTCGACGAGGTCGATCGCCTTGTCGGGCAGGAAGCGATGCGTGATGTAGCGGTCCGAGAGTGTCGCGGCCGCGACGAGGGCGGAGTCGGCGATGGCGACCTTGTGGTGCGCCTCGTACTTCTCCTTGATACCGCGCAGGATCGCCACGGTGTCCTCGACGCTCGGCTCTCCGACGAAGACCTGCTGGAACCGCCGCTCGAGTGCCGGGTCCTTCTCGATGCGCTCGCGGTATTCGTCGAGCGTCGTCGCGCCCACCATGCGCAGCTCACCGCGCGCGAGCATCGGCTTGAGCATGTTGCCGGCGTCCATCGCCGAGTCGCCGCTCGCGCCGGCACCCACGACCGTGTGCAGCTCGTCGATGAACGTCACGACCTGGCCGTCGCTGCCCTTGATCTCGTCGAGGACGCTCTTGAGCCGCTCCTCGAACTGACCGCGGAACTGCGCGCCGGCGAGCATCGCGGCAAGGTCCAGCGACACAAGTCGCTTGCCGCGCAGGGACTCCGGCACGTCGCCCGCGACCATGCGCTGTGCGAGACCCTCGACCACGGCGGTCTTGCCCACACCCGGCTCGCCGATCAGCACCGGATTGTTCTTCGTACGCCGAGACAGCACCTGCACCACGCGTCTGATCTCCGCATCGCGACCGATGACCGGGTCGATGCGACCTTCGCGTGCGAGGGCGGTGAGGTCGACGCTGTATTTCTCCAGGGCCTTGAACGAGCCTTCGGGGTCGGCCGTCGTCACCGGGCGCTGTCGCACCGCGGAGATCGCGTCGACGAGGACGGCGGGCGTGGCACCCGCTGCGGCGAGCGCATCGGCGACGCCGGGACCACCCTGCTGGGCAAGTCCGACGAGGAGATGCTCGGTCGACACGAAGGAGTCGCCGCGTTCCGTCGCGAGCTCCTGAGCGGACTGCACCACCCGGAACGTCGTCGGCGAGAGTCCGGGCGCCTGCACGGTCTGACCGACCGCTGACGGCAGCGCGGCGAGCGCGTCCTCGACCTCACGCGCCAACGCAGCGTGGTCGACGCCGATCCGATCGAGGACCGCAGCCGCGATGTCGTCGCCGACATCGGTCTGCGCGAGCAGTGCGCCGAGCACGTGGAGCGGCTCGACCTGCGACTGCCCCGCTGTCGCGGCGCGGCGTACGGCGCGGCTCAGTGCATCCTGGCTGCGGGTCGTGAATGCGATGTCCATGTCTCACACCGTCTCTCTCGCCACCGTCGTCCGGTGAGCGGTCACGTTGCTGGTCAGTGGGGCGCCTGGCTTGCGCCTATCGCACGTGGGGGCACCTTCATCCGGAACGGGAGGGGGTCGGCTGGGCATCGGCGGGGGGGTTAACGGGGGCGGTCGGCGGGGCGGGGGCGCCAGACGACGACGGCGTTCGAGGGCTGACCGGAGGAGGGCGGGCGCGAGCCGATGCCGGGTCGCAGCCGCTGGAGCTCGGCGAGCAGGGTGCCGAGCTGGGAGCGGAGTCGCTCGTTGTCGGACTCGAGCTCGAGGATCCGATGGATGCCGGCGAGGTTGACGCCATCGGCCGAGAGACGGGACACCTCGCGGAGCCGCGCGATGTCGCGCAGCGAATAGAGCCGGTTGCGTCCACCGGTGCGATCCGGCGACACCAGACCGAGCCGGTCGTACTGCCTCAGGGTCTGCGGGTGCAGCCCGGAGATCTGCGCGGCGACAGAGATGACGTAGACGGGTGCGCCGTCGTCGGGACGCAGGCGGTCGTCGTTCATGACTGACCTCCGTGCTCCTTCGCGCGTGACAGCAGGTCGGCACGCGGATCGTGGTCCTTCGAGGCCTCGGCGTAGGCCGAGAGCGCGTCCTTCTGCTTGACCGTCAGCTTCTGGGGCACGGCGACGTCGACGGTCACGAGCAGGTCGCCGACAGTGCCGTCCTTGCGGCGGACACCCTTGCCGCGCACGCGCAGCTGGCGTCCGTTCTGAGTGCCCTCCGCGAGCCGCACGGTGACCGTGCCGCCGGACGGCACCGGCACACTGATGTCGGCACCGAGGGTGGCCTCGGCGAAGGTGACGGGCACCGTGACGGTGAGGTTGTCGCCGTCGCGGGCGAAGACCGGGTGCGCCGACACATGGACCGCGACGAGCAGGTCTCCGGCGTCGCCGCCGTTCTCACCCGCGATTCCCTTGCCGCGCAACCGGATCTTCTGACCGTTGCGCACTCCCGCGGGGATGCGGGCCTGGACGGTGCGGGTCGAGGGCGCGTGCCCGCTTCCGTGGCACTGGGGGCACGGGTCGTCGACGACGAGGCCGCGGCCGTGGCACTCGCGACATGTCTCGGGGATCGAGAACCCACCCTGGTTGCGGTTGACCTGTCCGACGCCCTGGCACGTCGGGCAGACGCGAGGTGTCGTGCCGTTCCTGGCACCGGTGCCCTGGCACAGGCTGCAGACCGCGTCGGAGGTCAGGCGCAGCGGCAGCGTGAGGCCTTCGAGCGCCTCGTTGAAGCTGAGGGTGACGCTGCTCTCGATGTCGGCACCGCGTCGCGCCCGCTTGGCGCTCGGGGCCTGGCCCCGGTTGAAGATGCCGCCGAACACGTCGCCGAATCCACCGCCGCCTGCGCCGCCACCGGTCCGACCGAGGAGGTCGGAGAGGTCGAACGGGACACCCTGGCCACCGCCGGACGTGCCGCCGCCGCCGAAGCCGCCGGGCATCCGGATGCCGCCGCCGTAGGCGCGGGTCTCGTCATAGTCCTTGCGGGTCTTCTCATCCGAGAGGACGTCGTAGGCCTCGGAGGCTTCCTTGAACTTGGCTTCGGACTTGGGGTTGTTGTCGTTGTTGTCGGGATGATGTTTCTTGGCCAACGCACGGAAGGCCTTCTTGATCTCGGCCTGGGAGGCGTCCTTCTGGACACCTAGGGCCTTGTAGTAGTCCTTCTCGATCCAGTCCTTCTGGCTCATTGGGTGTCCTCCTCTCAGGTTGTCGTCGTTGGCTGGCTGCGGGCCGGTGAAGCTGGCGGGCGTCGTGCCGGGTTCGGGACCGTCCTCGGAAAGGGAAGGATTTCCGCTGACGGTCCCGAGCCCGTCACGACTTTGTTGCGTTCGTGCTTGTGGCTTGCGGGGTGTGGGGTGACCGATTCCTTGCCCGCCCTCCGGGCGGGGGCGGAATCGGTCGGCTGCGCCCACGGGTGCTTCGTTGTGCGAGGTGTTGTTCGGGTGCGGAGGGCTGGGACGGCTCTCGCCGGCTCAGTCCGGTGGCACGGGTGCCGTTGGTGCGCTCTTGCTCTTGCTCTTGCTCTTGCTTTTGTTCGTGCTTTGGGGCTATTCGGGGTCGGCTGCGGCGACTATGGCGGGGCGGAGGATCTTGGTCTTGTAGCGGTAGCCGGGTTGGAAGACCTGGATGCAGGTGGGGCCGGTCACCTCGGACGTGGTGGTGTGGGTGATGGCTTCGTGGATGGTGGGGTCGAACGGATCGCCGGCGGTGGCGAAGCGTTCGAGGCCCAGACGGGCGACCGTGGCTTCGAGGCTCTCGGCCACGGACTTGAACGCGCCTTCGAGGTCGCCGTGGTCCCGGGCCCGACCGATGTCGTCGAGCACCGGGAGCAGCTCAGACAGTGCTGATCCCACGGCGAGGTCGCGATTGACGTCGCGGTCGCGATCCACGCGCTTGCGGTAGTTGGCGTACTCCGCGTGGACCCGTTGCAGGTCGGTGGTGAGCTCGGCGACCTTGGTGTCGACGGCGCTGAGGTCGGTCTCGACCTCGAGGCCACTCACGATCTCGTCGAACCCGTCCCCCGGGGTCGGCGCGGGGCCACCCGGCGTCACGCCGGGCTCCCGCACCTCTCCGGTCTCGGGGTCGATCCGGCGCTTGTCCTGGAAGGAGAAGCCCGGGTCGTCCTGGTCGCTCACTTCTCCGCCTTGTGATCCTCGTCGTCGACGATCTCGGCGTCGACCACGTCATCGTCGTGGGACGACGACGTACCGGACTCGTCGGTGCCGCTGCCCGAACCGCCGTCGGTCGCGTTGGCGCCGGTGTTGGCGTACATCGCCGCGCCAAGTGCCTGGCTGGTCGTGGCGACCTTCTCCGCGGCGTCCTTGATCGCGTCGATGTCATCGCCGGCGAGCGCCTTCTTCAGGTCCGCGAGCGGGCCCTCGACGTTGCTCTTCGCGTCGTCCGGGACCTTGTCGCCGTAGTCGGCGAGGAACTTCTCCGTCTGGTGCAGCAGCGACTCGGCGGAGTTGCGGATCTCAGCCTCTTCCCGACGCTGGCGGTCCTCCTCCGCGTGCGCCTCGGCGTCCTTCATCATCCGCTCGATGTCGTCCTTGGGGAGGCCAGAGCCACCCGTGATCGTCATCGACTGCTCCGTGCCGGTGCCGAGGTCCTTGGCAGCGACGTGGACGATGCCGTTGGCATCGATGTCGAACGTGACCTCGATCTGCGGCACGCCGCGGGGCGCCGGCGGGA
>JANXWJ010000011.1 GCA_025351185.1 Candidatus Nanopelagicales bacterium | reverse complement strand
TGTGTGCTCAGACCGCGGCAGAGCGCGTCGTGAGCACACATCTCCGTCCTCCCACGCCGGGCTGTCGCGAGATATGTGCTCACACCGTGGGACACCGCGTCGTCGGCACATGTCTCCGGGAGTTCATTCCGTGCTGGCCGGCCCGCGATCCGACCTTCGAGCCGGCAGCCGGCGACAGGTCGCGTACGACGGTCGCGGTGCTGCCGCTCGCCCGGACGACGGCGCTGTCGCCCACCAGGAGCTTGTCGCCCGCCACGGTCGCGCGGTCACGCTTCACCATCGTGGAGGACGTGATCGCGTACGTCGCGCGCAAGCCGTCGGTGCTGGCCACGGTGACCGACGTCGCCGATGCGGCAGTGACGGTGCCGCGCTGCGGGGTGACCTCGGTCGGGCCGGAGGTGCCCTGCACCGTGAACGTCGTTGTGGAGCACGGTCCGCAGGGGGGCTGCACGCCGCCCGGTCGCCCGGGCCGACACGTCGGAGCTCGCAGACTGCGAGGTAGCCGAGGTAGCCGAGGTGGCCGACGTGCCAGCGGTGCTGCTGTCGACGGCGAACGCGATCCCGGTGAGGGCGGTCGCACCGATCGCACCGGTGGCGACCCAGGCGGTTGCTTCGGCGAGGCGTCGCGGGCGGCCGGGGGCCTGGGTAGCGGTGTCCGCGCACGGCCGGCGACGGGTATACCGGCAGGTCGGGCGAGGCCGCGTCAGGCCAGGCCGCGGCGGGCGACCGCAGGGGGTCGCGTGCCGGCGATGGACGCGACCATGTCGAGGGTCTGCCTGGTGGCCGCGACATCGTGCGCCCGGAAGATCCGGGCACCGAGCCAGGCCGACACGGCCGTGCTCGCGAGGGTGCCGATGAGTCGGTCGGCCGGCGCCGCGACATCGAGGGTCTCGCCCACGAAGTCCTTGCGGCTCAGGGACACCAGCACCGGCCACCCGGTGGCGACGAGCTCGGGGATCCGCCGCGTGGCCTCGAGCGAGTGCCGGGTGCTCTTGCCGAAGTCGTGACCGGGATCGATGATCACCGACTCGCGAGGGACGCCGAGTGACACCGCGCGCTCCGCCTCGGCTACCGTGCGGGCCACGATGTCGGCGACGACGTCGTCGTACTCCACCCGATGTGGTCGGGTGCGTGGCGTCGCGCCGCCGGTGTGCGTGCACACCAGGCCGACCCCGAACTCCGCTGCAACGGCAGCCAGCTCCGGATCGTGTCCACCCCAGGCGTCGTTGAGCAGCTCGGCACCCTCGCCGCACGCGACGCGTCCGACCTCGGCCCGCCAGGTGTCGACGCTCACGACCACGTCGTGCCGTGCGGTGATGGCGGCCACGAAGGACGCAGTACGCCGGATCTCCTCGTCGGCGTCCACCACGGCGCCGGGACCGGCCTTGACCCCGCCCACGTCGATGATCGCCGCGCCCTCGTCGACAGCGCGCGCGACGGCGTCGAGGGCCGCGGCGTCGGTGAAGGTCGCGCCCTTGTCGTAGAAGGAGTCCGGTGTGCGGTTGACGATCGCCATGACCACGGTCTCGTCGGCCCCGAACATATGGCGCCCGAGGCGGAGCGGTAGCGGCGACGACACAGTGCGGCCCCTCCGGTTGATGACTCCGCGAGGGCGGCGACCCCCGGGCGACCCAGCGTGGCATGCTCGGCCTGGGCACGCAGCGCAGCTCTCGCGCGGACCCGCGATCCCTCCCGATGTGACCGACCTGACCGACGACCCGAGGAGCTCGACCGCGTGACCTTCGTCTTCCTGCTGGCCGGCATCGCGGTCATCGCTGCCGTGGCGCTCCTCGCGGTCGGCCGCCTCGGCGAGCTGCCCGACGTCGAGCCCGACCGTGCGCCTCTCGCCCTCCCCGACGACCGGGCCATGGTGCGCGCCGACGTCGACTCGGTGCGCTTTGCCGTGGGCCTGCGCGGCTATCGGATGGACGAGGTCGACGACGTGCTCGACCGGCTCGCTGCCGAGGTGTCCGACCGCGATGCCACGATCGCGACGCTGCAGGACCAGCTGCGTGGTCGCGGCGTCCCGCGACCGCTGCCCGACGAGGGCTGAGCCGGAGTGAGCGTCCGCCGCTCGCCGGACCTCGTGCTCGGGGTCGACGGCGTGCACCGGTGCCCGTGGGGGGCGTCGACGCCGGACTACGCCACGTATCACGACACCGAGTGGGGCACCCCGGTGCACGGCGATGTCGCGGTGTTCGAGCGCCTCACCCTGGAGGCGTTCCAGTCCGGCCTGTCGTGGATCACGATCCTGCGCAAGCGCGACAGCTTTCGCGCGGCGTTCGACAGCTTCGACTTCGGGCGGGTCGCGGCCTATGGCGACGCGGACCGGGCGCGCCTGATGGCCGACAGCGCGATCGTGCGCAACCGGGCGAAGGTCGACGCGACGATCACCAACGCAGGTGCCGTGCGTGACCTGGTGGAGGCCGAGGGCCAGGGGGCGCTGGATCGGCTGCTCTGGTCCTTCGCCCCGAGTAGACGCCGGGCGCGTCCCCGACGGCGCACCGACGTCGTCGCGATCACTCCCGAGTCGACAGCCCTGTCGAAGGAGCTCAAGCGTCGCGGGTTCGTGTTCGTGGGGCCGACCACCATGCACGCCGCCATGCAGGCGATGGGCCTGGTCGACGACCACCTCGCCGGGTGCGACGCCGCACGCTGCTGACCGCGGACGCCCGTCCGGGCGTCCACAGGGGACCGGCGGTGCGACCACTCCGGTGAATCAGGGATAATGGTGTCGAGGAGATCGCGCCGGCCCCGAACTGGACGGCGCGACGATGCGAAAAGGGGTACGAGATGGCCGCGATGAAGCCGCGGACGGGCGATGGCCCGCTCGAGGTCACCAAGGAGGGTCGTGGCATCGTCATGCGCGTCCCGCTGGAGGGCGGCGGACGCCTTGTCGTCGAGTTGACCCCTGACGAGGCCCGCGATCTTGGCTCCCAGCTGACGACGGTCGCCGGCTGATCCAGCCACGACTGACCACCGACGACAGTACGGCCCCGCCCCACAGGGGGCGGGGCCGTACTGCGTCGTCCGTACGTCGAGCCTCAGCGCGAGGCTCCGCGATTGCCGGAGCCGACCGAGGTCAGCGACGGAGAGCGGTGAGCAGACCGTCACCCACCGGGAGGAGAGCGACGAGGAAGCGCTCGTCGTCGCGCAGGGCGGTGAGGACCCCTCGGATCGCGATCGTGTCGGGATCGCGCTGTGCCGGGTCGGCGACCTTGTCGTGCCAGAGGCTGTTGTCGATCGCGAGCACGCCACCGGGCCGGAGCAGGCGCGCGGCCTCCTCGACGTAGTCCGGGTACTCGTCCTTGGCACCGTCGGCCAGCACGAGGTCGTAGGAGGAGTCCGCCAGGCGCGGCAGCACCTCGAGGGCGCGTCCGGTGATGAGGCGGGTGCGCGACGGCGCGATGCCCTCGGCCAGGAACGCCTCCCGGGCGTGCCGCTGATGCTCGGCCTCGATGTCGACGGAGGTGAGCACGCCGTCGGGCGCCATGCCGCGCAGCAGCCAGATGCCCGAGACGCCGGTGCCCGTGCCGATCTCGACCACCGTCCGGGCGGCCAGGATGGCCGCGAGCAGGCGCAGGGCCGCGCCGCCGCCCGGGTGGATGGGGACGCAACCGACCTCCGTGGCGCGAGCCCGCGCATCGGTCAGCACGGAGTCCTCGGCCACGTAGGCCTCGGCGTACTCCCAGCTGGATCGGAACGCAGCGAGCTCACGGGTATCGAGGTCCACGCGGTGAGGCTAGCGGTGCCACGGGAGGCCCGCGCACGAACGTCCCCGGGAGCGCACCCGGTCGGACCTGGGACGACGTCACCGGGAACCCCTGGGAGGGGCCGCTCGTTGGCCCGTCGGGACGCCGTGACGACGGACCACCCGAGCGCTCCGCACTGGTCCGAACGGGTGCCCCTGAGCACGACCCTCGCCAGATTCTCAGCAACTTCGATGCTCTCAGCGTGCTCGAAGTTTTCGCCTACACGGCTCAGGGAAGGCACCATGGACACTACGACCGGAAGGGCGAGTCACGGACTCGCCCTGCTCGACCGGTTCGTGCACCCGTCCGAGGAGCACGCCATGGCCGACCAGCCGCGCGGTAACACAGAGGGCAGCACCCATGCCCCTCCCGCGCCGTGGGCCGCACCTTCCTGGGACGACGTCGTCCGCGACCACGGCGCCCGCGTCTACCGCTTGGCCTACCGGCTGACGGGCAACCAGCACGATGCTGAGGACCTCACTCAGGAGGTCTTCGTCCGGGTGTTCCGGTCCCTGTCGCAGTACACGCCGGGCACGTTCGAGGGCTGGCTGCACCGGATCACGACCAACCTCTTCCTCGACCAGGTCCGCCGCAAGGCCCGGATCCGCTTCGAGGCCCTGCCCGAGGACGCTGCCGACCGCCTCGCCTCCCGCGAGATCGGCCCGGCGCAGCTGCTCGACGACCGGTCCTACGACGCCGACGTCCAGGCCGCGCTCGACGCGCTGCCGCCGGACTTCCGGGTCGCGGTCGTGCTCTGCGACATCGAGGGTCTGACCTACGAAGAGATCTCCGAGCTCCTCGGGATCAAGCTCGGCACCGTGCGCTCGCGCATCCACCGCGGCCGTTCCCAGCTGCGCGAGGCGCTCGCGCACCGCACCCCGGCGACGGCGCAGCGGCTGCCCTCGGGTCGGGTGTCATGAGCCGCTGCCTCGGGGCGCGGGTGGCCGATCTCGCCGACGGACGCCTGGAGCCGGCTGATGCCGAGCGGGCGTTCGCACACGTCGCAGCGTGCGCCCAGTGCCGCGCGGAGCTCGACGCGCAGCGGGCCGCAACCTCGAGGCTGACGTCGTCGACCTCGATCGAGCCGCCGTCCGACTTGTTCCAGCGCCTGCTCTCGGTGCCGACGGCCGCCGAGGCGGCGCCGGCTGCAGCACAGCCCGTCGTGCCGCCGCAGGGAGCGGCAGGTCAGCGGCCGGCGGGTCCGGCCGGCGTACGCCCCGCTCCCGGGGCCCGCTCGACCCGTCCCTCGTCACGCAGCCGTCGAGGTCGCGTCGTGCTCGCCTCGGCCGCCGGCGCTGCCGCGCTCGCCGTCGTGGCCGTGGTAGGGGGCAGCACCGCCCTCTCGGGTGTGGTCGTGCCCCGACCGGCGATCGCTCCGGTGGTCGACACCCTCACCGACGAGCATGCGGCCAGCGCCGACCAGATGCCGTTCTCCGGGCCGCGGATCGTGACGGTCGGCTTCACCGACCGCGCGGCGACGGCCTCACCCTCCCCGCAGCCGTGAGCCGTCGGCTCCTCCTCGTCACGAGCGCGGCAACCGGCGTGAGCGCCCTCGCGGTCGCCACCCTCGCCCTCGTCGGATCCGCCGACACCACAACGACGACGGAGGCCTGGTCGGGCTGGACCGGCCGCGTCGACACCGTCTCGGTCGCCGACCGTGCCGCGATGACTCCCGACGATCCCGTCGCCGTCGAGCTGCTGTCTCGATCGGCCGAGGCCGCATCGAGCGTGGCCTATGCCGGTGTGGCCGTGTCGTGGGACCGCTCCGGCACCGTGTCCACGGAGCTCACCCACCTGCCGGGCAGGGGCACGATCGCCCAGCCAGTCGGCTCGTCGTCGCAGGCGAAGTTCGCTCCGGAAGGGCGCTCGGGATCCTTCGCCGATGACGGGCGGCCGCTTTCCCTGCTGCGCGACAACTACCGCGTGCTGCGCCAGGCCGACCTCGACGCCATCATCGCCGGCCGGCCAGCTGACGCGGTCGTAGCGGTCGATGCCGCCGGAGTTCTGCAGGCGCGCTACTGGCTCGATCGGGACACGCGACTGCTCCTGCGCAAGGAGCTCCTCGACACGTCCGGCGCCGTACGCCAGCGCACCGGCTTCACCACGCTGCGGATCGGGGCGGTCACGACGTCGGCGATCCCCACGACGGTGCAGGACGTGTGGACCGAGCCGCTGGACGCCGCGGCCCTCGTGGGCGCACGCATCTCGGGCTGCGCGTGCCCGGACGCGCTGCCCGGTGGCCTGGAGCTGCTCGACTCCCGCCGCGCGCCCGCTGGCGCCGTCGCGACGATGCCGGTGGTGCACCAGCTGTTCTCCGACGGACTCGTGAGCGTCTCGCTGTTCTCCCTGTCGGGGGGGATGTCGGCCGACGACGGTGCGGGCCTGGTCGACCGTGGCTTCCAGCGTCAGGAGCTGGCCGGCAGCTATGCCTGGGTGCGTGGAGGCACCGAGGCGGCTCCGACCGCGACCGTCGTCTGGACCTGCCGAGGCTCGGTGCTGACCCTCGTGACCGACGACGCCGTGGATCCGCTGAGCACCGCAGCTGCTGTGCTTGCCGCGTTTCCTGCCGACCCCGAGCCCGGCAGCGACACGCTCTGGACGCGCGTCGCTCGCGGGTGGACCCGCGTGACGGGCCAGGCCGCCTGAGCCGGCCCACGACCCGTCTCGCCGTGCCCCACCTGTCGGCTCCCCCTGAAGGTGCTCCTGTGAAGAAGATCCTGCTGGTCCTCGCCTCGATCGTGGCGGTGCTCGCCCTCGTCGCGTTCGGGGCAGACCGTGCTGTCGCCTCGGTGGCCCAGAACACCATCAACGACAGGATCTCCGCGTCGTTCCCCGGCGTCGCGTCGACCTCGACCCGGATCGACGGCGTACCCGTCCTGACCCAGGTCGCCCGTGGCTCGCTCGACCATGTCAGCGTCGAGATGACCGGCGTGCCGACCTCCGCCGGCCTCACGCTCGACACGGTCGATGTCGAGCTGTACGGCGTGAGCACAGCAGTCCCGAGGACCGCGGCCACCGTCGACGCCCGGGCACAGGTCAGCACCTCGGCGCTGCAGGCGAAGGTGGGCGATCGCTACGTCGTGCGACCCGAGGGTGACCAGCTGGTCGCCTCCCTGGCCGGCGGGCTCCCGATCGAAGCCCGGCTGCGTCCGGTCGTGACTGACGGGAAGATCACTGCCGAGCTCGTCTCGGTGACCTTGTTCGGGCTCTCCGTCGAGGCCTCGCGGCTCCCGGCCTCGCTCACCGAGCGGATCACCGCCCTCGTCGGATCGCTCGGCGAGCTCCCGCTCGGCCTGGTGGCCACGTCGGTGACCGTGAATCCCGCCGGCGTGCAGATCGTCGCGCACGGCACCGAGATCCCGCTCGAGAACGTTTAGCGGCCAAGATCGGTCCTGCGGGGTCCGACGGCTGCGAGCGGGTCCGCCGCGCACCTGAGACCCTGGTGTGGCGATCGTGGGAGATGAGCAGGTCTCTCAGCACAGTCACAGGTGGCGCGCAGCGCGCGTACCGGCTCGCGACGCACGATCACCAGGGCAACCCGACGCAACGCCGGTCCGGCGAGGACCGCAGGAACGAGTTCAGGAGAGCTGATGACCGACCAGCGTGACGAGGCCTTCCGGCGTCCGGACGACGACGCGGACCGGGAGACCGTGATGGTCCCCGCGCAGCCCACGGCCGTCTCGGAGACCGCTGTCGGCGGCGGATGTTCGACCGGTGCGTCGTTCCCCGCTCCCGATCCCGCCAGCAAGGTCGAGGGCGCGCCCGCACTTGTGCACGGCCTGGAGCCGGTCGCCCCCGCGACGCATGCGTTCGAGTCGCCGTACGTCGCGACGTACGAGCAGATCGTCGACCCGTGGACGACGGCGGCGACGGCCGCCGAGCCGCCGCGCCGGATGGGAGCCGGCAAGATCGTCGCCCTCGCCGTCGCGTCGGGCCTGCTCGCCGGCGCCGTGGGCGGGGTCGGTGCCTACACGGTCGCCGAGAACCGTTCGAGCTCCGGTCTCACCTCTCCCGGCACCGTCCTGCCGCAGAGCGACGCCAACCTCTCGGCTCCTGCCGACGGCTCCATCGCGGCGGTCGCCCGTGCGGTGAAGCCCACGGTCGTGCAGATCGAGGAGCGCGACGGGCAGGGCGGTGGCGGCACCGGATCTGGATTCGTCCTGCGCGCTGACGGCTACATCCTCACCAACAACCACGTGGTCGCCGGAGCGGCGAGCACCGGAACTCTCACCGTGCGCTTCCCTGACGGCCGGAGCGCGTCGGCGAAGATCGTCGGACGCGACACCTCCTACGACCTCGCCGTGCTCAAGGTCGATGCGACCGGACTCACGGTCGCCACCCTCGGCAACTCCGACGGTGTCCAGGTGGGCGACACCGCGATCGCGATCGGATCTCCCCTCGGTCTCGCGAGCACGGTCACGTCGGGCATCATCAGCGCTCTCAACCGTCCGGTCACCGCCGGCGGCTCGGGCGACAACTCCTTCATCAACGCGATCCAGACCGACGCGGCGATCAACCCCGGAAACTCCGGCGGACCGCTGGTCGACTCCCGCGGTCGGGTGATCGGCATCAACTCCGCCATCGCTTCGACCCAGCAGAGCTCGACGGGCGGGCAGAGCGGCTCGATCGGCCTGGGTTTCGCCATCCCGATCAACCAGGCGAAGCGGGTCGCCGAGGAGATCATCTCCACCGGCAAGTCGACCCACCCGGTGATCGGTGTGCAGGTCGACCTCACCTACAACGGGCCCGGAGCGTCGCTGCGCAGCGTGACGGTCGGTGGTCCGGCGGAAGCGGCTGGCCTCAAGGCCGGTGACGTGATCCTCAGCGTCGACGGCCGCAGCGTGGCCGACTCGACCGAGCTCATCGTGGCGATCCGAAGCCACGCACCCGGCGAGACTGTCACCCTCGGCGTCAAGGACGGTGCGGGGAGCCGCGACGTCAAGCTCACCCTCGGGTCGGATACCTCGCCGAACTGATCGGCCGTACGCTGAAGGTGCTCACCCCCGGGTGGGCGCCTTCACGCGGTACCCACTGCACGCACGAGACGGCATCGACGACGAGGAGGCCCGGGCATGGAGATCTTCAACATCGGCCCGCTCGAGTTCGTCGTCATCGCGATCGTCGCGGTGCTCCTCGTCGGGCCGGATCGGCTGCCCAAGATGATGGCCGAGGGCATCAAGTGGTTGCGGGTCCTGCGCGACCAGGCGGCCAAGGCCCGCAGCGAGATCGCTGCCGTCGCAGACCTCGATCCTGCGCTGACCGAGGACCTGCGTCGGTCGGTCGCCGACATCGCCGAGCTGCACCCGCGGCGGATCGTCAGCTCGCTCATCGACGACGCCACGGGATCGACCAGCGCCGCGGCGGCGAACCAGCCGCCGGTGATGCGCAGCATCCCCAACCCGTCGGCCGCCCCGGCCGTCGCCTCGGCGTCAGCCGCGACATCGACCCCCACCGCGTCAGCAGCCCTTGTATCCACCGCACCCTCCGCGACCGGACCGGCGCCGGCTGTGCCGGCCGTGACGATCCCTGCTCCGGTCAACAGCTTCGGTGCCTCCGCGACGTCCACGTCGATGGCCCCTCGCCCCGCGGACGCCCCGGCGAGCCGCGTCGCGACGCCCCCCGCCTCGTACGACTCCGACGCCACCTGACCAAAGCCCCCCGAAGGCAGCCTCCTGACCGCCGCGCGGCGCTTGACCGTTTCCACCCGACCGTCGTCGGCTACGACGCCCCCGCGCTGCCACACCCCACAACCCCCGAGATGTGTGGTGAGGCCATGCCTGGGCATGG
>JANXWJ010000002.1 GCA_025351185.1 Candidatus Nanopelagicales bacterium | reverse complement strand
TCAACGACGACTGGATGGCTGACTACGGATTCCTGCAGACCTCCTTGGACCGCTCGGTCGGCGACGTATTGCGCACCAAGTCCGGTGAGCTCCCGCAGCTCGTGCACACCCACCCGCAGGAGACCGTGCGCGAAGCCATCGACATCCTCCGCCACTTCGCCGTGTCACAGATGCCGGTCGTACGCGCCGAGCCGCCCGTCAAGGCAGCCGAGGTCGTCGGGTCGGTCGTCGAGCGTGACCTGCTCGATGCCCTCTTCGCCGGTCGCGCGCACCTCTCGGACCCGGTCGAGAAGCACATGAGCCCCGGCCTTCCGATGATCGGCAGCGGCGAGCCGGTCAGCGCCGCTGTGGCTGCGCTGGAGAAGGCCGACGCAGCGATCGTCGTCGACGACGGCCTCCCCGCCGGTGTCGTGACGCGTCAGGATCTGCTGCACTACCTGTCCAGCTGACTCGGCTGTCGAGCGGGCATCCAGCAGTGCCGGGCGTCCGCGCGGCTGGTCGTCTCGAGGCCGACACTCGTCCGCGGTCGGGAACCTGCGGACTCTCTCCGTACGTCACCTCGTGGCGGGTCGCGGCGCATCGAGTGCGTGGCTCGGCCTAGAGTCGGATTGCGTTGACCACGAGGGGGATCGGTGCCTGAGAGCCCGAAGACCGGCAGCACGGGCGATGCGAGCAAGAAGTCGGATGCACGCTCGACGAAGGACAAGGCGTCGGCCGCTCGTGCCGAGGCGATGCGGGCGGAGAAGGCGCGCCAGCGTCGTACGTCGATCCTCATCGGACTCGGGCTGTTCGTCCTCATCGGCCTGATCATCGGAGCCGTCGTCTATAACAACAGCCGGGCCGCGGCTCCGGCTGCGTCGATCACGCTTCCGGCGCCGGATCCGGCTGACGCGCTACCGAAGTCCGCGCTGCCCTCGTCCGACTCCGTCGCCTACGGCATCCCCTACGGCACACCCTCGGCGACCATCTCGACAGTGCAGGTGTGGGAGGACTTCCAGTGCCCGTTCTGCGGCCAGTTCGAGTCGACGCAGGCACCCGGGCTTCAGAAGCTCGCTGCTGACAGCAAGATCTTTCTCGTCTACCGGCCGACGGTGTTCCTCGACTCGGGACTGCCGCAGGCCAACCAGTCCTCGGCTCGTGCGACCCGCGCGTGGGGCTGCGCGATCGACGGTGGGGTCGGCGAGAACTACCACAACACCGTCTTCGCCAACCAGCCCGCCAAGGAAGGCACCGGCTACACCGACGCGCAACTGCTGTCGTTCGGCAAGGACGCGGGTCTCGACGGCGCGGCCTACGACACGTTCGCCGCGTGCGTCATCAACAACACCTATCTCGGCTGGGTCTCCAACTCCCAGCAAGCCTTCAAGGACAACGCCATCCCGGGCACGCCCACCGTCGTCCTCGACGGCAAGGAGGTGCCCTCCAGCATCTCGAACGGCGGTGGCACGGCGCTTCTCGACTACCTCGAGGCCAACCGCAAGAAGTGACCCCTCCCGTGATGGTCGGCACCCGCGCGACGCTGCGTCGGGGAGACGTGGCACTCTGACCGCGGCATCGGTGTGCTCGCTGACGAGCTCCGGACTGTTGACGCGGCGCTCGGCGCGATGTGACCAGGGCTGGCGGGGTGGGTCTGCTGTGGACGTCAGAGCTTGCGGTTCATCTGGATCCCTGTGACCTGAAAGCCCATCTGCTCATAGTGCGTCAGCGCGGCGAGGTTGTGGCCGAACACGTTGAGACCGATCGACACCACGCCCAGCTCCCGGCACTCCCACTCTGCCGCGACCATGAACGTGCATCCGTAGCCATGCCGGCGCAGGTCTTCACGGATCTCGAAGTCGTAGCCGAACGCCGTGATCCCCTCGGAGCTCTCCGACGTCTTGATCCAGAGAACCCCCACCTCGAGTCATCGCGGTGGTCCATCCGGTCGGAGAACTCGATGCTGAGCATCGGCAGCAAGGGCTCGGTGCTCTCGATCGGCTGCGTGGGCTCGGCGCTCTCGGCATTCTCGATCGGGTCGTTCGCCAGCATCGGATCGCTGCTCTCAGCCGCATCGCGCGGCTCGATCATGTCGTGGCACTCGATCCGCGCCACGATGGCCGCGGACCCGCGGGGCCCGTGCGGGTCCACCGATAGCGGCAGCGCGGTCTATGCACCGCACCGACGGTATCGGTGATGCCGAAGCTCAAGCCGCGGTCTTGATCCCAGCCAAGGCGATCTTGATCTCGGCGATGCTGGGGAAGGTGACGTTGAGGGCGACCACTCGTCGCCAGGCGATCCGTCCCTCGGCGTCGATCACGAAGACGGAGCGCCGCAGCCCGAGCGGGCCCAGGACGCCATAGCTGCGGGCTACGTCGCGATGCGCGTCTGAGAGCAGCGGCATCGTGAGGCTGCGACCCTGGGCGAAGTCGCGGTGCGACTCGACGTCCTGCGGCGAGATGCCCCACACGACCGCGTCGAACAGGTGCAGGTCGGCGATGTTGTCGGAGTACTGGCACAGCTGACGGGTGCACACCAGGCGCTCGTCGCCCGGATAGAACGCCATGACGACAGGACGTCCCCGCTGCGCCGAGAGCCGGAAGTCCGACGCCGAGCTCTGGTACCACCCGGGCAGGGTGAAGTCAGGTGCGGTCGATCCGACGAGGAGGGCCATAGAGGTGTATTCGGCACGAACGACCGGGCAGGTGAGGCTCGTGAGGTCGCCGTCTCGGCCGAAGGTGGCGCCAAAACCTGCGCGTATGAGAATCGACTTCGCCCTGCGCGGGATCGACAGGCAGTTTCAGCCGGAGAGCACGGCGTCGAAGTGGGCTCGGATGTCGTCGGCGAGCAGGTCGGGCTCCTCGGCCGCGGCGAAGTGCCCGCCGCGCGGGAAGACGGTCCACCGACGGATGTCATAGAGCCGCTCGTAGAGCTCGCGAGGTGGTTCGCCCTCGGGCACGAACTCGTTCGCGAACACCGCCATCGCTGTGGGCGTCGTCACCACGTCGTCGGGGCCGATCGGCACGGAGTGCCAGCGGTTGTCGAGGTAGTCGCGCATCGACGAGGTGATCGAGCCGGTCACCCAGTAGAGCGTGATGGTCGTGAGCAGGTGGTCGCGGCCGATGCGCGCATCCACGTCGCCGCCGCTGTCGCTCCACGCCCGCCACTTCTCCACCAGCCACGCTGCGAGACCGGCAGGGGAGTCGGTCAGGGCGTATCCCAACGTCTGCGGGCGCGTCGACTGGATCGCGCTGTAGCCACGCTCGGTCTCGTCCCACCTCTCGAGGTGGTCGAGGTAGGTCCGTTCCCGTGCCGACAGCGGTGCCGACCCCGGGCCGAGGTAGGGCGTGAGCTCCGGTGTGCTCAGGTGGATCCCCGTCATCCGCCCAGGTTCGGTGAGCGCAAGGTACGTCGCCACTCCTGCGCCGAAGTCGCCGCCGTGGGCCCCGTAGCGCTCATAGCCGAGGCCCTGCATCAACCGGTGCCACAGCCTCGCGACCTCGACCCGGTCGACGCCGGTGCGCGTCGGACGCGACGAGAACCCGTAGCCGGGGAGCGACGGCACGACGACGTCGAACCGGTCCGAGAGTCGGTCGATGAGCGGGAGCAGCTCGACGAACGAGCTCGGCCACCCGTGGGTCAGCACGAGCGGCGGCTTGCCCGAGCTCTGGTGCACGAAGTGCACGCGGACATCGTCGATGTCTGCCACGAAGTGGTCATAGCCGTTGAGCCGCTCCTCCTGCGCCCGCCAGTCGAAGCTGTCGCGCCAGTAGGCGACGAGGTCGCGAAGGTAGTCGAGGTCGGTGCCCTGGCTCCACGCCGGACCCGGCGCCGGGTCCGGCCATCTCGTGGCACGCAGCCGCGCCTGGAGGTCGTCGAGCACGGCCTGGTCGACAGCGATCTCGTACGGCGTGATCCGCAGTGCCATGCGGGCATCCTGCCGCGCACCACCGACGGCGGTCGAGGACGACGCCGATCTCGCGACCAGGTCGGGACGTCGAACGGCCCCGCCGTCCGAGAGGACGACGGGGCCGTGATGTGCAGCTCTAGAGCGGCGGCAGCGAGATGCCGGTCTCCGCGTGGCAGTCGTAGCCGCGGGGGTTCTTGTAGAGGTACTGCTGGTGGTGGGGCTCGGCGTAGTAGAAGGGCAGGCCCTCGGCCGATAGCACCTCGGTGGTGATGGGGTCGAAGCCCTTGGCCACGAGAACCTTCTCGTACGCCTCCTTCGTGCGCTTCGCGACGTCGGCCTGCTCGTCGGTGGTCGTGTAGAGCGCCGAGCGGTACTGCGTGCCGATGTCGTTGCCCTGGCGGTAGCCCTGGGTCGGGTCGTGGTTCTCCCAGAACACCTTGACGATGTCGTAGGTGGAGACCTTCGACGGGTCCCAGACGACGAGGACGTTCTCGGCGTGGCCGGTGCGACCGGTGCAGACCTCCTCGTACGACGGGTTGGGGGTCACGCCGCCCTGGTAGCCGACGGCCGTCGTGTAGACGCCGGGGATCCGCCAGAGGCGCTTCTCGGCTCCCCAGAAGCAGCCGAGACCGACGTAGAGGTGCTCGAAGCCGCCGGGGAAGGGGCCCTCGAGCGGCGTGCCAAGCACCTCGTGGAGGGCCGGCACGTCGAAGGGACGGGTGGGGCGGCCGGGCAGGGCGTTCTCCGGGGTGACCATCGAGGTCTTCGCCGAGGAACCGAACAGTCGCGAGATCATGGGACCAGCCTCTCCGTGGGTCGCGGTCCGGGCAACCGCGGGGACCCTGGACGTCTCAACCCGGCGCAGGCTCCCATGCTTCCCGCGAGTGCTTACGGGCCGATGACGCCGCGTCCGGTAGCCCGAACGGCTCAACCCACGCCCGATCCTGCCGATGCCACCACGAGGAGCCACACAGGACACGGGGCGAGGGGCCGACATGGGTACGCCGGTGCGCGACACCGCTGCCGACCGCAGGGTCGAGCGCGGCACGCCCACCTCGCCGACCCCTCAGACCCCGCCCTGGGTCATCGGGCGCGTGGGGCCGCAGGTGCGGCTGCGCTGGCTCGTGCCGATCACGCTCGCCTTCTCGCTCATCCTGATCAGCACCGCGAGCGTCCTCGGTATCACGGTCGTCTCGGCCGCTCACGAGGCGGAGAACCAGCAGCAGGTCACGCTAGCGGCAGGCGCCCGCGAGGCCGCAGCGCAGGTGTCGCGTGAGATCGACGTCGTACGCCTCGCAGCCCTCATCTCGAGCCGCGATCCCGTCCTCGCCACGGTGCTCACGTCAGGGCGCACGCCCTCGGCCGCGGAGATCGATCAGGCGCGCCGCCCCCTCATCGCCCTCACCGACCTGCGCCCCGGACTCGTCGCGGTGGCACGGCTCCGCACCACCAGTGGTCGCGAGGTGCTCAGGGTCGTCGACTCGACATCACGCGCCTCCGGCGCCAGCGAGACCTCAGGCCTGCTTCGCACCGGGCTGGGGTCACCGTGGCTCGCCACGGCGTTGGCACTCGGACCCGGTATGGCCTACACCTCCGACCCGCACGCCTCCCTGACCCTCCCCGGCAAGGTCGTCACGACCGCCACCGCCGTCGGACCGAAGGGCGCACCGGTGGGCGTGCTCGAGATCGAGTCGGCTGCCTCCGAGCTCACAGCCGCCGCATCACGTGGAGTGCCGGTCGGCGCCAGGCTCGGTCTCACCACCGGGGGTGATGCCGAGATGGAGATGGGTGTCGACCTCGCCGCTGCAGCCTCGGGAATCGTCACGAGCAACGGTGAGGTGACGGCCTGGGAACGCACGACCTTCGACCAGGGGCTCCCGGGCAAGGTCGACCTCGACTGGGTCGTCAGCACGACCGCCCCCGTCACGACGACCGGGATCACCGGACGAGCGGTGGCTGCGGTGGTCCTCGGAGTGGTCGGCGTGATCTTCCTGGTCGGTGGCCTGATCGGAGCCGTCTTCTGGGTGCTGCAGATCAGACGTCGACGCCGCGCCGAGGCAGAGCGGGCGTTGCGGCTGCAAGCGCGCCTCACCGAGATGTCGGACGCGCTTGCCCGGGTGGCACAGGGAGATCTGGCCGCTCAGCTCCCGGTCGAGGAGTTCGACGACAGTGACATGCGCGGCATGGCCGCATCGTTCGACTCCACCATCGGCCGGCTGCGCACCCTGCTCGCCCAGGCGCAGGAGTACGGCGGCGCCCTCTCGCAGGCGAGCGTCGAGCTCCGCGCAGGGGCCGCGCAACAGGCGACAGCCGCGGCCGAGCAGAGCAGCGTCGTCGCGGAGACCACCGCGACCATCGAGGAGCTCGCGGCGACGGCCGCGCAGATCGCCCTGACGTCCGAGGCGGTGGCACGTGCAGCTGGCGAGACACTGATGCTCACCGAGGACGGTCGACAGGCGGTGACGCTGTCGGTCGTCGCGATGGATGTGGTCGCCGACCGTGTCGAGCGGATCACCGAGCGCGCGATGTCGCTGGGTGAGACCGGTCGCGAGATCGGTCGAATCCTGGACGTCATCGATGACCTCTCCGAGCGCACCAACCTGCTGGCGCTCAACGCCGCGATCGAGGCCGCGCGAGCCGGCGAGCACGGTGCCGGGTTCGCGGTCGTCGCGGCCGAGGTGCGTCGTCTCGCCGAGCGTGCTCGCGCGTCGACCACGCAGATCCAGGGACTGGTCACCCGTATCGCGACCGAGTCCGGTGCCACCGTTCTCGTAGCAGAGGAGGGGCAGCGCGAGGTCGACAAGGCTCGACTCGTCGCCTACGAGGCCGCCCAGGCGCTCGATCGCATCGCCGACATGGTCGACGAGACCACAACGGCGACACGGGAGATCTCGATCGCCTCGCAGCAGCAACGGTCGGCGTCCGACCAGGTGGTGCTCGCGATGGGTCAGGTCTCCGAGGTCTCACGGCAGTACGCCGCCGGCTCCCGCCAGGCCGAGGCGTCCGCTGAGGAGCTGGCCCACCTCGCCGAGTCGATGCGCGGCTCGATGGACACCTTCACCGTCGAGCCGGGAACCCGCCCGGAGCACGCGCGCATCCAGAGCCCGGCCGCGGCGGACGCCGACGTCACTGCCCGAATCGACGAGCTCGTCTGACACCACCCCGAGCCGCCCGTCACACCGAGCGCAGGAGGGTCAGAGGCGGTCAGAGGGCGACAGGTCCACGACGAGGTCGGCGGCGTCGAGGAGCACGGGGTCATGGCTCGCGACGATCACGGCGCACCCGCGCCTCGCGGCGTCGACGAGGGCCCGGGTCACGACCTCGGCGTTGCCCTCGTCGAGCTGGCTCGTCGGCTCGTCGAGGACCGCGATCACGGGCTCCACCACCAGCGAGCGAGCCACCGCGACGCGTTGGCGCTCACCCCCCGACAGAGACGAGACCGGTCGAGAGCCCAGCGGCGTGAGACCCAGAAGATCGCACAGCTCGTCGATACGCTGCCCGTCGCCGGGCAATCCGCGCGCGCTGCGGGCGAGCGACAAGTTGTCCCGAACGTGGAGGGTCTCGACCAACGATCCACCCTGCGCCGCAACGGATACGCCGCTCCGGCGCAACCTGGCTCGCTGGTCGCGATCGAGCCCGTCGAGGCGCTGACCGAGCAGTGTCACCGTGCCGTCATCGACAGGAGCCAAACCGGTCAGTGCGCGGAGGAGGGTCGACTTGCCGGATCCCGAGCGACCGGAGACCACGGTGAGCGTGTGGCTGCGGACGTCGAGGTCGACCCCTTCGAGGACGGCGTCGCCGGAGTAGGCGATCGAGACTCCGGACAGCGTCGCGACCACCTGGCCAGCGGCTGTACGCCGAGTCGCGCCGAGAGTTGCGGCCGGCGATGCGACGATGCTCGTGCCGCGCAGCAGCACACCTTCCGCTGTCGCGACGGCCACGGCACCGGAGACCGCACCCGCGCCATGGCGAAGGGCGTCCGGCAGTCGCACCCACCCGCGGTCGTCGATCACGAGAGTCTCCGAGTCGGGTCTCGCAGGATCCCACTGCTCCGAGAGCCGCCCGTCGCGGATGCGCACGACGCGGTCCGCGACGCGGGTCGCCCTCGGGTCGTGAGTCACGAGCACCAGCGTCGCTCCGAGCTCCGTCACGGCCGTGGCGAGCACGTCATAGACGAGGTCGGCAGCGTGCGCGTCGAGCTCACCCGTGGGTTCGTCTGCCAGCACGACCGTCGGCCGGTGGGCGAGAGCGGCGGCCACACCGACGCGTTGCGCCTCTCCGCCGGACAACGTCTCGGGGCGCCGGCCGGCCAGGTGTCCGAGCAACAACAGCTCGAGGGATTCACGGGCCAGCTCGCGAGCCTCGACCTTGCGTCGTCCGGCGATCCGCAGCTGGAGTGCGACGTTGTCGAGCACGTCGAGCTCGGGGCGCAAGGACCGTCGAGCACGCTGGTCGACGAGGCCTAGCCGATCGCGTCTCAAGGCAACACGCGTCGCGTCGTCGGCACCGACCAGATCGACGCCACCCACACGCACCCGTCCGGAGCTCGGCGAGATCTCCGCCGAGAGCACGCCGAGCAGGGTCGACTTCCCTGATCCGTTGGGGCCGTGCACGACCAGGCGCTCGCCGGCCGGGATCACGAGGCTCATCCCGCGCAGTGCGGCGACTGATCCATGCGGTGACGGGTAGAGACAGAAGAGATCGTGCACGTCGACTGCCACGTCGTGCCCGGCGTCGGGAGCGGCACTCACCGCAGGTCCTGGTCGGCCCGGCCCGGCCAGGGCGAACGCAGCATGCGCGCTGACACCAAAGCGCAGACGACGAGTGCGGCGCCGAGCCCGACGACGAGCACGACCGCTGTCGCACCCGGGCCGACAGCTGGTTCCAGCGGCGGCACCGGCGCTGTGCCGCTGGCCGACAGAGCCACGAGCGACGAGACAGCACGCGTGAGCAGGAGACCTGCGGCCGCCCCGGCGACGAGCGCAGGGAGGGCGGCGCCGACGGCGCGCCACCAGAGGCTCCTGCGCAGCGTCGAGGTAGCGACGCCGTCGGCCTCCTGCGCGAGCAGCTGACCCGAGTCGTCGCGGCGTTCACCCGTGACGAGCAGCACGAGGGACACGACCGCGACCAGCAGCGCGACGCCGGCGGCTAGCAGGAGCAGCCAGCCAGCCCCCTGCGCGACCGCGTCCGCCTCGAGCGCCAGCTGCCGGGATTCACGGTGCTGGACGGCCGTCTGGTCCCAGGGTGGGGCCGCGAGAATTGCGGCAAAGGGCGTCGGATCGGTGCCCGCAGTGTCAGCCCAGATCTCCCGCGCCGCACCGGATCCCGGCTGGTGGTCGTCGAGAGCGGCTGCCAGTGCACTGCGGTCGGCTAGCAGGAAGCGCGCACCGGTCGTGGGGAATCGTGGCACGGTGCCCACTACCTGGACTGCCACCGCGTCACCGCCTCCGAGGTCGAGACGGAGCGAGCCACCTCGAGTCGCTGTCGTGGGATCGACGACGACCCGCACCGGCGGGCGGTCGACCAGGCCCGGACGGATGACGATGAGCGGTCCAGTGAGCTGGTAGTCGATGGTGAGCGTGTCGTCCGCGGCCTGCACGGGGGCTGTGCGTGACGACCACCCGGACCAGCCGACTCCCCGAGGCGCCTCGACGACGAGCCTGCCGGACAGCACTGCCTCCACGGTGCCGCCCTCGCCGACGTGGTGCAGTCGCCGGGTGACATCAGCGGGGTTCTCGCGCAGGGTGATCGCGGTGAGGCTGCGTCCGGACCCGGGAGGCAGTGGCCCGACGAGAGCCGAGCCGCTCACGACGAGCGGCACGCCCTCCTCCCGACCGTCAGGAGTGCTGATCCACGCCAGGAGGTCGACATCGCCGGGAGCAGAGCGGGCCCAGGTGTGCACCGCCAGGGTGAGCGCTGTGGAGTCGTCGGGGATCGCCATCCCGGCGACCGGCACCGGTGACCTGATCAGCTCGCGCACGCTGGCCGGGTCGGAGCCGCCCACCGTGCGGTCCCACCGCGCGAGGTGCTCGATCGATGCCGGGTCGATGCCGAGCAGGGTGACCGCCTCGCCGCTGGTGGCCGACGTGCGCACTCCCGCGACAGTGCGCACCACCGGATACGCCATACCGGGCAGCGGCTTTGTGGCTTGCAGCTCCACCGGGTCGGCGCCCTCGGCGCCGGAGGTGATGCGTGCCGTGGTGGGCACGTCGAATGCCGCCGTGTCGAGTGCACCGGCCTGCAGCGTGGCCCGATACGCACCGGCAAACACCACCGTGCCGACTGCCGCCGTCACGAAGCCGACCGTGACGACCGTGCGGAGCGGACGTCGTACGCCGCCTGCTGCGGCAAGTCGCGCACCGATGGCCGAGGCGGGCAGCCGTCGGCTCACGAACGCGGCGAGCGGCACCCAGATCCGCGCCGCAAGAAGACCTGCAGCTGACAGCGCGAGCACAGGCAGCGCCACCGACAACGGGTCGCCGCCGACGGTGGCAGCGCCCACGGCACCACGGGCGGCGGCAAGTGCCGCCGCCGCAAGGGATGCCGCCGCTAGAAGCTCCACGACGTGCCAGGCGACGCGTTCCTGCGAAGGCGGCCAGATCAGGACGGCGGTCGTGAGCGCCGTCGCGATCACGGTGAGCAGCACCAGGGTCGGCAGCGCATCGAGCACCGACGACGTCGCGAGCGCCGTGGCCGGCGGGTGCAGCGGAGTTGCGTGGGCCAGCCCCCACGACGCGACCCAGCCCGTGCCCGCGCCGACGAGACCACCCATGACGACGGCCAGTCCCGAGCCGAGCAGTCCGAACAGCACCAGCGCACGCCCGGACGCACCGCGACGGCGGAGCAGACCCGCGACCTCGCTGTGCTCACGTCGCAGACCCACTGCGGCGACCATCACGAACCCGAGGACCAGCACCCCGGTTGCGCCCCCCAGCAGGGCGAAGCGACCCTGCGACGCCGCTGCGCGTGAGTCCTCGCGCAGCAGCGCATCGTCGGGCACCGAGAGCACCAGCGCACGGATCCTGAGCGACAGGTCGTCGCCGACGTCGCGCGAGAGGACGGCGTACGCCGGGACACCCAGCGAGGTGATCCGCTCGGTGTCGAGCGCCGCCACCCATCCACTCCCGCGTGGGAACTGATCCAGAGCCGCAAGGCGTTGCAGCGCATCGGGATCCGATCCAAGCAGGACGTGCGCGGCTGGTCCTGGGTCGAAGGTCCCGGAGAGGAGCAGGGGGTCGACCCTCGTGCCGGTGCCGACCACGACCAGGCCCAGTGACGCATCGAGGACGGGCACCGTCGTCGCTCCGGTGAGCACGACCTCGCAGCGCGCAGGGAGACATGACTGCGGCAGTCGGCCGGAGGTGATGCGGATCTGCGCTGCGAGATCGTCGGATGCTGCTAGGCGATAGGTGTCACCGACCTTGTCGGCGAGCTCGCCGTAGAGCACCTCGTGCTGCACAGGTGAGGAGGTGAGCCGACCGAGGCCCTCGCGGACGAGCCCGTCGTCGTGGCGCTGCTCGGTCGCGTCGGCTGTGCCGCCGTAGGACGCGATCACGGTGCGTTCGCCGACCGGGAGCTGCTCGACAGCGTTGGAGAGTGCCCGGGCGGCGACGACTCGTCCGGTCGCGTCGGAGATCACTGGCAGCGCGAGCGCCAGGGCAACACCGACGACGAGGAGCAGCCAGTGGGCAGGACGATGTCGAAAGCGTGCCCAGGTCAGCTGCCAGACCGCTCCCATCGCACCTCCCTCGAGCCGCTCGGTCGACGTCCGTCGCGTAGACCATGGCAGTACTAACCACTTCGTGACAAGATCTGGTTAGTCACGGATCGACGTTGATGTCGCTGCGAGGAGGAGAGATGGCCAACCACCGGGTGCTGGGTCAACTCGTCCCCGATGCCGTGTCCGGCCACGTCGCGCTCGAGATCGCCAACACCCGGGCCGGTTGGGGCGGTGCGAGCCCTCGTGACTACCTCGTCTCCTATGACGCCCTCGCAGTCTGGGCGGGCGACGTGGGGCTGCTCACGACGACAGAGGTACGCCGCCTCCGTAGCAACGCTCGCGCGGACCCGCGCAGTGCGCAGCAGGCAGTCGACGCTGCAGTCCGCCTCAGGGAGGCGTGGTATCCCATCGCCACCTCGCCGTGGAACGACCGGCCGTTCGACTCCCAGGATCTTGAGCGACTGGGTGCGGCCGTGAGCGCCGCGACCGAGGTGTCGACGCTGCGAGCGCATCCTGATGGTCGCGTCGTCCTCGACGGCGGCTCGGTGGCCACAGCCGGGCTTCGCCTGCCGGTGCACCGCGCGGCACTCGCGGCCTACGACGTCCTCGCGAGCGGCGACGTCGCCCATGTCGGGCAGTGCGCGGGGCACGGCTGCGGCTGGCTGTTCTTCGATCCGAGCCACCGCAGGCACTGGTGCATCATGGCGATCTGTGGCAACCGCGCGAAGGCGCGTGCGTTCGCGCAGCGTCGCAGTGGCGGAGTCTCGGACGCGTCCCGGCTGCATCCGACCGGTCGCTAGGTCGGCAGACCCACGGCGCGGGGCTACCCTGACCCGGTGAGCAACGACGCTGGTTTCGAGACCCTTGCCATCCACGCCGGGCAGGAGCCCGACCCCACGACAGGGGCGGTCGTCCCGCCGATCTATCAGGTGTCGACCTATGCCCAGGACGGTGTCGGTGGGCTGCGCAACGGCTATGAGTACTCCCGTTCCGCCAACCCCACGCGCACGGCGCTGCAGGAGTGTCTGGCGGCGCTCGAGGACCCGACCGGAGCGGCAGCCGGCACGACCCGCGCCATGGCCTTCGCCTCCGGACTGGCGGCCGAGGACACCCTGCTGCGCACCGTGCTCGAGCCGGGGGCGCACGTGGTCATCCCCGACGATGCCTACGGCGGCACGTATCGCCTCTTCGACCGCGTGCTCGGGCGTTGGGGCATCGAGCACAGCCCGGCGCGTCTGACCGATGTCGACGCTGTCGCGGCGGCCGTACAGCCGGGTCGCACCAAGGTCGTATGGGTCGAGACCCCGACCAACCCGCTCCTGCGCGTCGCCGACATCGCCGCGATCGCGGAGGTCGCGCACGCAGCAGGTGCGCTGCTCGTCGTCGACAACACCTTCGCCTCGCCCTACCTCCAGCAGCCGTTGCTGCTCGGCGCGGACGTCGTCGTGCACTCGACGACGAAGTACCTCGGTGGTCACAGCGACGTCGTCGGTGGCGCGCTCGTCGCCTCCGACCCTGAGCTCTGTGAGCGCCTGGCGTATCACCAGAACGCGATGGGTGCGGTCGCCGGACCCTTCGACGCCTGGCTCACCCTGCGCGGCATCAAGACCCTCGCCGTGCGCATGGATCGCCATTGTGACAACGCCCGGTCCGTCGCCGAGGTCCTGCGTGAGCACCCCAAGGTCGTCGAGGTGCTCTATCCCGGGTTCGAGGGCCACGACGGTCACGACGTGGCGGTCAAGCAGATGCGCGACTTCGGTGGGATGGTCTCGTTCCGCGTGGCCGGTGGCGAGCAGGCGGCAGTCGACCTCTGCAACCGCACGAAGGTCTTCACCCTTGGTGAGTCCCTCGGTGGTGTCGAGTCGCTCATCGAGCACCCGGGTCGCATGACGCACGCGTCGGTCGCCGGCTCCGAGCTCGAGGTTCCGGGCGACCTGGTCCGCCTCTCGGTCGGCATCGAGACCGTCGAGGACCTTGTCGAGGATGTCCTTCAGGCACTGGGGTGACCTCGGCGTACGTCGTCTGCGTCGACACGGGATCGACGTTCACCAAGGCGGCCGCCGTCGCTGTGTCAGGCGACTCGGCCGGTCGGCTCCTCGGCACCGCCGCAGTGCCGACCACCGTGGGGGCGGGCCGAGATGTGCTGACCGGTCTCGATGATGCCGTCGCGCGCGTGGTGGCCCAAGCGGGCGGTGCACCCCTCGACGTACGCGTCTGCTCGTCTGCGGGCGGCGGGCTGCGGCTTGCGGTCGTGGGCTACGAGCGGGTGGTCACGGCAGAGGCAGGCTCGCGCGTCGGGCTGTCGGCTGGCGCGAAGGTCGTGCACGTCTCGAGCGGGCGTCTTGATCGCGACGGGCTCGCTGCACTGAAGGACGCCCGACCCGACGTCGTGCTGCTTGTCGGGGGCACCGATGGTGGTGACTCAGACGTGTTGCGGCACAACGCATCACGGCTCGCAAGCTCAGGTTCGCGGGTTCCCTACGTCGTCGCGGGCAACACCGACGCCCGTGCAGATGTCGTCGAGGAGTTCGTACGCCGCAAGCGCACGGTGGTCGCGTGCGCCAATGTGCTTCCTCGGATCGGCGTCCTCGACCCGCATCCGGCGCGGGCCGCGATCCGTGACGTCTTCGTCCACCACGTCATCGGCGGCAAGGGTCTCACGTCCGGCCCGCGGTTCGCCCGTCTCGTGCGCGGCGCGACTCCTGACCTGGTGCTCGCCGGCGTCGAGCTGCTGGCCGACTCGGGCGTCGGCGACGTGCTCCTCGTCGACGTCGGTGGTGCGACGACCGACGTGTATTCGGCGCTGACGCCGGATGCCGAGGAGGCATCTCTGCACCGCGAGGTCGTCGAGGTGATGTGGCGTGGGCGCACGGTCGAGGGAGACCTTGGGATGCGGTGGAGCGCAACGGGAGTGGCGGATGCCGCGCTCGCGGAGAGGCTGGTCGAGTCAGGTCAGGAGCACGACCGCGTCGCTGGCCTGGCGCGCGTGCGCCACGACGACCCGTCGTGGCTGCCGGGCTCCGAGAGCGAGCGCGACGACGACGCGTGCATCGCGCAGCTCGCGCTCACCGTCGCCCTCCGTCGCCACGCGCGCCCGACGGAGACGGTGGAAGGGCGCACACCCGGACGCGACCTGTCGCACGTCGCGCTGGTGATCGCCAGCGGTGGCGTCTTCCGGCACGCGGAGCCCGAGCGGCTGCGCGCGATGCTGGCACCGGTGCTCACCGATCACGCCGGAGGCTGGCGGGTGCCGTCGTCACCACGGCTGACCGTCGATGAGCGCTACGTCACGGCGGCAGCGGGCCTGCTCGCCGAGGACCACCCGGAGGCAGCGAAGGCTCTCCTTCGTGACGCACTCGTGCCGCTGCCGGACTAGGGCGGGGACCCGTTGGGGCCGTCGGGGCACCGGCACGGTCGCTCCGGGCGGGCGGCGATTCCATCTCTCGTGACGAACACAACCGCCGGTCGGGGCGCAGCGTCGTGCTCGGCAGCCCCGTCGACGCGAGTGGCACGGCATAGTGGTGACCGAGGGTCCGGACGGATCGACGCACGACCAGGGAGCAGCGATGGCACAGGAATGGTCACTCACCCCGCAGGTGGCACCGGTGAAGCCCCGCGGCAAGGGACTGCTCACCAGCGGGATCGTGCTGCTGGTCCTCGGTCTCCTCGGCGTCGTGGCCGGGATCATCGGGATCGCCGCGTCGGCCGGCAACCTCGTCAAGGAGTTCGGATCGCCGCAGTCGACACCGACCTCCATCACGCGCACGCTCGACGGTGGCACGACGTATGCCGTCTATGAGGCGTCGACCGGAGGCACCGGGACCTCCAGCGATCCGCTGACGGGCAACGTCATCCTCAGCGACATCACCGTCACCGGGCCGGCTGGACCCGTGACGGTCAACGACGTCGGCAACAGCACCCAGACCTATGACGCCAACGGAAAGCGCTTCGGTGCCGTCGCGACCTTCGATCCGCCGACGACCGGCAGCTACACCATCGACGTCTCGACCGACGGCTCCGTGGTCGTCGTCGCGCCGTCGTTCACCTCGCTCGGCAAGATCGCGATCTGGGTCGCGCTCATCCTGCTCGCCGTAGTGCTCGGCCTGCTCGGTCTGATCCTGCTCATCGTCGGGCTCGTGAAGCGTTCGAAGTCGAAGAAGGAGATGGTGATGGCGTCCGGTGGCTATGCCGCCACGTCGTACGCAACTCCGGGACAGGTGCAGCATTCCTACTCCTCGCAGCCCTATGCCACCGGTCCCGGCGTCGAGCAGCCGTTGTCCCCTGAGCCGGTCGCTCAGCCGTTCATCGAGCAGCCCGGCGCCGCGCAGCAGCCGATCGCCGCACCGGTCGCTCCTGCGCCAGTCGCACCGCAGCCGGCTGCTCCGCAGGCGCAGGCGCTCCCCCCTGCGGGCTGGTACGCCGATCCGCAGCGTCCCGGCGGTCAGCGCTACTGGGACGGCGCGACCTGGACGCAGCACATGGCCTGATCGTCGGGTACCCTGGCCGCGCGATGCACTGCGCGGCTCGGGCCACCTGCGCGATGTGATCGTTGGCAGGCGTTCGATGCGCGCCCCATGACGCGATCGGCGGGGACGCGTAGTCCGTTGCGCTGTCCGGGATTGCGACGTCGCTGGTCGGCTCGGGCGCCGCTGCGTGGGCGTGTCGAGTCAGGACGTGGTGGGATCGGCGCATGAGCGCAGATCCCCAGGAGTGGACAGCCACCGGCATCGCCGCCCAGGTCTCTGGTCGCCGCAGGACTGCCGTCGACACGGTGCGGGAGTCGCTGCGCCGACTGACCGAGCTCGACGGTGACCTTGCGGCGTTCCAGGTCGTACGTCGCGATGCCGCGCTGATCGAGGCGGCAGAGGTCGACGCGAAGGTCGCGCGTGGTGAGGAGCTGCCCCTCGCGGGTGTGCCGGTCGCGATCAAGGACAACATCCCCGTCGAGGGCGAGCCGATGCGCGTGGGATCGGCCGCGACCGAGGCGCACCCGCAACCGCACGACCACGAGATCGTCCGCCGGCTGCGGGCGGCCGGTGCCGTCGTCGTCGGGATCACCAGGGTCCCTGAGCTCTGCATCTGGGGCACGACCGACTCGGTCTATGGCACCACCCGCAACCCTTGGAACCTCGAACGCACCCCAGGCGGTTCCTCCGGAGGATCAGCGGCGGCCGTCGCCTCGGGCATCGTGCCGGTCGCGCACGCCGCGGATGGCATGGGCTCCATCCGGATCCCCGCGGCGTGCACCGGTCTGGTGGGCATCAAGCCGGGCGCGGGCGTTGTGCCGTGCGATCTCGGCGACAACGACTGGTACGGCCTCGCGGAGAACGGCCCGCTCGCGACGACGGTCGCCGACGCCGCCCTCGTGCTCTCCGTCATGGCGGGCGATGGATCGCTCGCCCACGTGAGCGATGCGGCCGACGGCCCACCGCTGCGCATCGCCGTCTCGACGCATCCGCCACTCAAGGGTGTGCCGGTCGACCGTGAGCACGTCAGAGCGCTCTTCGCCTCTGCCGCAGCGCTGATGCACGCAGGGCACGAGATCGAGCGCTTCGATCCGACGTATCCCAACGCTGTGGCGACCGCCGCCCTCGTCCGTTGGTTTGCCGGCGCTGCCGCGGATGCCAAGCACCTCGACCCTGCACTGCTCGAGGGCCGCAGCCGCCGCCACGTCGCTCTGGGACGCCAAGCCGTGGCACGAGGGCAGCTCAAGGACGGTCCGCGCAACGCCTGGCGGGCCCAGTCTCTCGAGATGCTGACGACCTACGACGTGCTCATGCTCCCGGTGCTCGCGCGGCCGCCGCTCGAGGCGAAGCGCTGGGGCGACAGCAGCTGGGCCACCAACATGGCGGTCAACACCGTCGCGGCGCCGTTCGCCGCGGCCTGGAACCTCGCCGGCTTCCCCGCCATGTCGGTGCCGGCGGGCATCCACCCGGACGCGGGCACGCCGATGTCGGTGCAGCTCGTGGCCCGCCCCGGCCGCGAGTCGCTCCTGCTCTCCGTAGCACGCAGCCTCGAGACCCTCCGCCCCTGGCAACGCCGGCCCCCGAACTACACCTGACCCCCCTCCAGCCATGGCAGGGCGAGCTGGGGGAGTCAGGGGAGGTGCCAGCTGATGGGGGGTGCGCCGAGGTGGGAGAGGTGGGTGTTGGTGCGGCTGAAGGGCTTCGACCCGAAGAAGCCGCCGGACGCCGACAGCGGGCTGGGGTGGACGCTCGCGACGATCGGCGTCGCTCCGAGCATGGGAGTGAGGCTCTGGGCGTCGCGTCCCCAGAGGACCGCCACGAGCGGTTGCTCACGTGCAACGAGGGCCGAGATTGCCTGTGCCGTCACGGATTCCCAGCCCTTGCCGCGATGTGAGGCTGGCTTCCCTGGCGTCACCGTGAGCACCCGGTTGAGCAGGAGCACTCCGCGGTCGGCCCAGGGCGACAGGTCACCCGAGCTCGGCGCGTGGCCCCCGACATCGTCGATGAGCTCGCGGAAGATGTTCTGCAACGACCGCGGGATCGGCCGCACGCCGGGTGCCACCGAGAACGAGAGGCCCATCGCGTGCCCGGGCGTGGGGTAGGGGTCCTGTCCCACGATGAGCACGCGTACGTCGTCGAACGGACGCGTCAGAGCACGCAGGACGTTCTCGCCCGCCGGCAGGTAGCCCCGCCCGGCCGCAACCTCGTCGCGCAGGAAGACGCCCATCCGGGCCACGTCGTCAGCCACCGGCGCGAGCGCGCGCGCCCACCCGGGATCCACGATCTCCTCGAGCGGTCGCCCAGCCACGCCCTCATCCTGCCGTCCCGCTCTCACCCTCGCGAACGTGGGACGAAGGTGGCTCCCACGACCCCGATCGCGCGGCTGCTTCCCCGCCGCGACAACACGCACCGGACAGGTGAGGTCCCGGTGCCCGCGTGCTTCCCGTTCAGGGAGTCGACGTCTGCCCTGGGCCGCCCTCGACCACGTCGTCGGCTTCGCTGACGAGTGCGCGCTTGAGCGTCTCGGGCATCGTCGCCGCCATCGCGAAGGTGACCGTGAGCACCCCGACCCCGACGAGGAACCCGGCCTCGTAGGAGCCGGTCGCGACGACGATCGCACCCGCGATCAGCGGCCCAGCGATGGCACCGACGTCGCTCATCATCTGGAACGTCGCGACCACGGGTCCCTCGCGACGCCCGTGGGTGATGTCGCCGACCACGGCGGCCGGGCCGGCCCCCAGGAACGCGGCGCCGGCGCCGAGGACGCCCATCGCGGCGAGATAGGCCCACAGGCTGCCCGTCAGCGCGAGGCCGAGGAAGCCGATGGTCGTGATCGACGTGCCGAGCATGAGAGCGATCCGCCGACCGCGCGTGTCAGCCGTGCGGCCGGCGCGCACGAGCAACGGCGCCTGGACGGCGGCGGAGGCGAGCGCGCCGTAGCCCGCCCAGGCCTTGTCGAGGTGCAGGGAGTTGACGACGAAGAGCGGCACGAGCGCCGAGCGCAGCCCGAAGGACGCGAACCCGTTGCCGAGGTTGACCGCGAGCGCAGTGACGTAGGCACGGTTGTGGAGCGCCTCACCGAGCACGCTCGTCCACGGGCGCGTCTCGACGGCCGTCGGTGTTGCCGGCTCGAGCTTGTCGCGCAGCTCGGCCTTGGCGAGCATCGTGATGACCACGACGACCGCCACGCCGAGCGTGGCGGCGTAGACGAAGAAGGGCAGGCGGATCGAGATCCCGAGCACGATGCCGCCGACTGCGGGACCTGCGACGCCACCGAGCAGAAATCCGCCCTGGAAGGCGCTGGCTGCGCGGCCGCGCTGCTCCGGTCCGACCGTGCGGAGCAGCAGCGCGGGCGCCGACACCGTGAACATCGCCGACCCGAGCCCGCCGATCCCGCGCAGCACGAGCAGCTGCGCATAGCTCGTCGAGAACCCGGCGAACGCCGACGACACTGCGACGATCGTGAGCCCGGTGGCCAGCGTGATCCGCTCGCCCGTACGGTCGACGAGCCATCCTGCGGGCAGTGCGCCGACGAGACGCATCGCCGCGAAAACGCTGACGACAGCGCTCGCGCCGAACGCCGAGACCCCGAACTGGTCGGCGAAGATCGGGATGGCCGGACCGACGATCCCGAAGCCCAGCGCCACGCAGAACGCGACGGAGGAGAGAATCACGACCTCGGTCGGCAGCCCCACGAAGAGCGGGGTGCTGCGGATCCAGGTGCCGAGGCGGCGGAGAAGGTTCACGCAGCGCACTCGCGGACGGCACACCAGATCACAGACACGCCCGCCATCCTCTCAGCACCCGGACCCCCCGCCAGCCACAGCACGGACCCGCGATGCTGACCCAGCTGCTGCTGGAGCGCATCGCTCAGCAGCAGTTGCGCCAGCAAGGCGGGTCCGTCAGCCGGCGCGGCGGCCGCTGCGGCGCTTGAGGTAGTCGCTCACGACGTAGTCGCCGAGCTTGTCGCCCTCGGGTGCCAGCACGCGCCCGCCGTTGCGTCGGGCCACGTCGTCGAGGAACTGCGCGAGGCGCGGCTCGTCGCCGAGGCGGAAGAACGAGATGGGCACCCCGCGACGCGTCATCTTGTCGACCTCGGCGAGCGTGAGCGCGATGGTGTCGGCGCCCGGTGGCCACGAGAACCACCACTCGCCGTCGCGGTCGAGGTGCGCGGTCGGCTCGCCGTCGGTGACGACGAGCACCACCGGCTCGGCGTCCGGGTGCTTGTCGAGGAAGCGTCCGGCGAGCATGAGGGCGTGCTGCAGGTTGGTGCCCTGCACCTCGTTGGCGTCGAGGTCGGGGAGCTCGTTCGGTGAGATGCGCCGAGCGAGATTGGCGAAGGCGATGATCTCGATCGCATCGGCGGGGAACTGCGTCGAGGCCAGGGCGTGCAATGCCATCGCCGTGGTCTTCGCGGTGCGCCAGGTGTCGTTCATGACCATCGAGAACGACTGGTCGACCAGCAGCACGACGGCTGCCCGGGTGCGCCGCTCGGTCTCGCGGATCTCGAAATCCTCAGGGCGCAGAAGCGGTCCCGAGGTGTCGACCATGCGTCGGCGTACGGCGTTGCTCACTGTCTTCACGACATCGAGGGGCTGCTCGTCGCCGAAGCGCCACTCGCGCGTGGTGCCGGTGAGCTCGCCAGCGGCGCCGGCGTCGTGCACGTCGTGGTCACCGCGTCCACCCGTCTCGAGCGAGGCGAAGACGCGGCGCAGCGCGGTCTGGCCGATGCGCCGGATGGCCTTCGCGGTGAGCTCGAGCTCACCACCCTTGCGCGTGAGATAGCCCTGGCGCTCGAGCTCGCGCTCGACCTCCTGGAGCCGCTTGAGGTCGTCGACGGCCTGCCGGCCCAGGGCGCGTGCGACCGCCTCCTCGTCGACATCCTCGAGCGAGGCACCCGGATAGTCCTGCGACAGTGCATCGGACAGCGCATCGAGGTCGGCGAGGTCGGCGAGCGCCTCGGTCGCATCACCCAACGACAGCGGCTCGTCGCCGCGCATCCGCTGGCGCCCGCTCCACGGGAGGTCCGGGCGCATCATCTTCAGGTTGTCGGTGAGGCGGCCCATCTCCGACGCGAGGTCCATGTCGCCGAGCGCCTGGTCCATGAGCTCTTGCAGCTCCTGGCGCTGCTCAGCTGACATCGACTGGAGCATCCGCTGCATCGCGGCGGCCTGGCGGGCGAGCTGGTCGAGCAGCTCGTCGAGGTTCTCCGGCTTGTCCGGGAAGTGGTCGCCGTGCTCGTCCATGAAGTCGGCGAAGTCCTGCTCGGTGTCCTCGCCGCGCTGCCGCTTCTCGAGCAGCTGGTTGAGGTCGCCCATCATCTCCTTCATCGCCTGGCGCGACTCGGATCCGGCCGGGTCTTGCAAGGCGTCCTTCATCCCGCGGAACTGCTGGTCGAGCACCTCGCGCCGGAGCATGTCGCGCAGCTCGTCGTAGGTCGCCTTCGCCTCCGGCGACCGCCACTCGTAGTCCGCGAGCTCGCGCACTGCGGGGGCGGTCTGCGACGGGAGCGCGTCGAGCTGCGCCTCGCGGAAGCGCGCGTCGTCAGACGGGTCAGGGAACAGCGCCTCCTGCTCGGCCTCGACCGACTTGTCGAGCAGCTCGCGGGCGCGCTCGAGCATGCCGTCCATGCGCCCGGATCGCTCGAGGGACTTGCGGCGCTGCTGCACCTTGCGCTGCAGGTCGTCGAGACCGCGCAGCCCGTCGGTGCCGCGTGCCATGAGCTCGCGCAGCGCGTCCCGGGCGGTGGAGCCGTCGAGCACCCGATCCCCGAGCTCGTCGACCGCGCGTGCCGCGTCGTAGGGCTCGGCGAGCGGGTCCGGGCCGTCGTCGTACACGCCGTAGCGATAGCGGTTCATCCGCTCGCCTCCGCTCCTAGGGTGGAGCCACGACGAACACGAGCACGCCCGCCGGCTGGTATCCCAACCCGGACAACGCGACGCAGCTGCGGCTGTGGGACGGCGAGAGATGGACCGACCAGGTGCAGGCGTCGATCTCCGAGCAGCCCGACGCTGCGATCGGCCAGGGCCCGGCCCGATACAGCGGTCCGCCGATCCTGGTCGTGACGACCAACGACCTCCCCGGCTATCGCATCACGGCCGTGCACGGCGAGGTCTTCGGCATCACGGTGCGCGCCCGAAATGCCTTCTCCAACATGGGTGCCGGCTTCCGCACCATGTTCGGCGGTGAGGCCAAGGGCTACACCCAGCTGCTCTCCGACAGTCGTCTCGAGGCCGTCGAGCGGTTGCGCTATGCCACCGCACAGGTCGGCGGCAACGCGGTGGTCGCCATGCGCTTCGACACCGGCGAGATCGCCGACATGATGAACGAGGTGGCGGCCTGCGGCACGGCGGTCTCGGTCGAGCGAATCGTCGACTGACACTGCGGCAGAAGGGAACTCAGGCGCCCGGGTCACGGTCACGCGCCGCCGTAGACGGCCCGGCCGCCGCCGGGCACCTCGTCCTTGGAGATACGACGCGTGAGGTAGAGGCCCTCGAGTGCGGTCTCGATGCATGAGGCGACGACACCAGGCGACTCGCTCGCCGCGTCGTCGCCCTCGAGCGCCGACACGAGACGGCCGATGCCCTCGAGCGGACCGACTCGACGAAGCACGTCGTCGCTCGTGACCAGGTCGCCGACCTCGATCGTGCCGCCCTCGTCGACACGGGTGACCAGGGCCGAGAGGTCGACCCCGCCGAGGTGTGCGCGGAACGTCTCGGCGACCGCGCGCTTGAGCAGGTGCTGGAGCACGTCCTCCTCGCGGCCTTCCTCGCTGACCTCGAACTCCACCTTGCCGCGCAGGGTGGGCACCACGGCCGGCAGGTCTCCGACGCGAGCGACCGCTGCCGCCTCGCCGGTGATCGCGGATCGCCGCAGCGCCGACGCTGACAGCGACTCCGCCGCTGCGACGGCGAAGCGAGCGGAGACACCCGATCGGGAGTCGACGGCGGGTGACTCGCGTACGAGTCGGGTGAAGCGCGCGACGACCTCGAGCAGGTGCAGCGGTACGAGTGCGCGAAGTTCCGCCTCCTGGCGCACCAACCCGATCTCGTCGGCGAGACGCAGCGGGTAGTGCGTGCGGATCTCGGCGCCGAAACGGTCTTTGAGCGGGGTGATGATGCGCCCGCGGTTGGTGTAGTCCTCCGGGTTGGCGCTGGCGACGAGGAGCAGGTCGAGCGGCAGTCGCAGCGCATAGCCGCGCACCTGGATGTCGCGCTCCTCGAGCACGTTGAGCAGTGACACCTGGATGCGCTCGGCGAGGTCGGGCAGCTCGTTGATGGCGAAGATCCCTCGGTTGGTGCGTGGCACGAGGCCGTAGTGCACCGTCTCGGGGTCACCGAGCGTGCGCCCCTCGGCGACCTTGACCGGGTCGACGTCGCCGATGAGGTCGCCGACGCTGGTGTCGGGAGTCGCAAGCTTCTCGCCGTATCTCTCGCTGCGGTGCATCCAGCCGACCGGCGTCGCGTCCCCGTGCTCGGCGACCGTGCGACGACCCCAGACGGAGACGGGCTCGTAGGGGTGCTCGTGCAGCTCGCTGCCCTCGATGACTGGTGTCCACTCGTCGAGGAGCCCGACGATCGTGCGCAGGAGCCGGGTCTTGCCCTGACCGCGCTCGCCGAGCAGCACGAGGTCGTGCCCGGCGAGGAGTGCGCGCTCGAGCTGCGGGCGCACCGTGTCCTCGATGCCGACCACGCCGGGGAACGGGTCGATCCCGGCCCGCAGCGCGGCCACCAGGTTCTCGCGCAGCTCGTCCTTGACCGTGCGGTAGTCGTGGCCGGAGGCGCGGAGTGCTCCGAGGGTGCGGGGGAGGTCGGCGGGGGCGTCAGGAGCGAGATGGGAAGTCACGTGATCGACCGTACGTCTAAGGGGTGACGAGCGCGATCTCTCCTGGTTCGCTCTCGAGGAACGAGCGGGTCCCTCAGACGACACTCGTCCGGCGCAGACCAGTGTGCAGGTCCGTACGCGTCGGTGGCCTCCGGTGCGTCACGATGCAGAGGTGAACAACGGGACCAAGATCGGCGACGGACTCGCGCTCGGCAGCCGGCTCACGATCGCCGCCGACCAGGCCGTCTCGATGGCGCTCGCACCGTTGGGCGGGGCCACGCCTGATCTTGCGTTCGTCTTCGTCTCCGGCGGCTCTCCAGCAGCGACCGCCGAGGCGCTGGAGCATGCCTCTGTGGCCGTCGGTGCTCGCACGATCATCGGGTGCACCGCTGCCGGCGTGATCGCGTCCGGTCGTGGGATCGAGGGTCGCAGCGGCGTCAGTGTCTGGGTGGCGAGCCTCCCGACCGTGACGATCCGCGCGTTCCATCTCGAGGTCCTGCGTACGCCGGACAACGTCGCCGTGCTCGGCATGCCGCTGCGTCGCGACTCCGACGTCGTCGGCGTGCTGCTCGCTGATCCCTTCTCGTTCCCCGCAGACGGCTTCATCACTCACTCGCACGAGTCGCTGCAGGGGCTGCCGCTCGTCGGCGGTCTCGCGAGCGGCGCAGGTGCACCTGGCGACACCCGGCTCATGATCGACGGCCGGGTGCACGAACGGGGAGCCGTGGGCGTCGTCCTCGGCGGAGATCTCTCGGTGCACACCCTGGTCTCCCAGGGCTGCCGCCCGGTCGGGCTGCCGATGACGGTGACCCGTGTCGACGGTGCTCGCATCGTCGAGCTCGCGGGTTGTTCGGCCCTCGAGCAGGCGAAGTCGGTCGTCTCGGCGCTGCCGGTCGAGGTGCAGCCCCTCGCCGTGCGCGGGCTGCACCTCGGCATCGCGATGGACGAGTACGCCGACGAGCACGTCGCCGGGGACTTCCTCGTGCGCTCCATCACGGGTGCTGACCACGTGAGCGGGTCCATCTCGATCGGCGACGAGGTCGCGGTCGGGTCGACCGTGCAGTTCCTGCTGCGCGACGCGCACTCGGCCCACGACGACCTCGCCGACCTGCTCGCGGGACTCCGCGCCCAGGCCGGTCTCGAGGCGCTCGCCGGAGCCCTGCTCTTCTCCGCCGACAGCCGTGGGCGCTCGATGTTCGCCTCGCCCGACCACGACGTCGCAGCCGTACGCGGTGGTCTCGGGGTCACGCCGGTCGCGGGCTTCTTCGCCAGCGGCGAGATCGGTCCCGTGGGTGGGCGCAACCACCTCCACGGCAGCACCGCCGCCGTCCTCGCCTTCGGCTGACGCGCCGAACATCCCCACTGCTCACCGAGGTGAGCGGTGCGGTGAGCGGGCAACCGAGGGCACGACGCGACAGGGTGGGGTGCGACTGACGCGGGTGACGAGGGCGCGATCCTGCGACCGACGGCGCGGGTGCTCCTTGTGGATGATCTCGAGCGGGTTCACCGACCTCGAGCGCGAGATCATGACGGTCCACCGATGGTGGATGCGCGACGAGCTGCGGACATCGCTCGAGCGGCTCGTGCCCCGCGATCTCGCGTCCGTCATCGACCGGCTCCTCGACTACGCCGCGCCCGCCGAGCCCCTCACCCTCGGCAGCTGACCCCGCTTCGCCACATCCCACCGCTGACCTGGGTGCCGCGGGTGTCTCAGAGCTCGTGAAGGCCCCACGACACCCAGGTCAGCGATGGGGGGTCGTGGGTGCGGAAGGGTGGGGGTGTGACTGTCGCGCTGGCGTTGGACGTCGGGGGTACGAAGCTTGCTGCCGGGCTCGGGAGTCGGACGGCCGGGTGCTGCACTCGGCGCGCGTCGCGACGCCAGTGACGGCTGACGCCGAGGTCGTATGGAGTGCGTGCGCGTCCCTGCTCGACGACGTGCTGGCCTCGGCGAGTGCCGCGGCCTACGACGTGGTCGGGATCGGGTGCGGCGGTCCGATGCGCTGGCCCGAGGGTGTCGTCTCACCGGGCAACATGGCTGTGTGGCGGAAGTTCCCGCTGCTCGAACGGGTTCGGGAGGCATACGTGGGTGCGCGACCGGCCGTGCTGCACAACGACGCGGTGGCGCTCGCCGTCGGCGAGCACCGCTGGGGCGCTGGTCGCGGCTCCGACCACGTGATGGGTGTGACGGTGTCGACCGGTGTGGGTGCCGGTCTGGTGCTCGATGGTCGTCGTGTCGACGGCGGCACGGGCAACGCGGGGCACCTCGGCCACGTGGTGGTCGACCCCGACGGACCGGTCTGCTCCTGCGGCGGACGCGGGTGCGCAGAGGCGGTCGCGCGTGGACCGGCGATCGCGTCCTACGCCGTCGGGCTCGGCTGGGCAGGTGCCGCGACCGGAGTCGCCGTCGGTGCCGGCGCGCGTGCGGGAGATGCCGCGTGTCTTGCGGCGTACACCCGCGCGGGACGCGCGCTCGGCATCGCCATCGCGTCAGCCGCGGCGCTCCTCGACCTCGACGTCGTGGTGGTGGGAGGGGGGATATCTTTGGCGGGAGAAGTCTTCTGGACCCCTTTGCGGGTGGCGTTCGACGCGCACGCAGGCTGGGAGTTCGTTCGCCGCTGCCGCATCGTTCCGGCCGCGCTGGGCGAGGACGCAGCCCTCATCGGCGCAGCAGCTCTTGCCCTCGAACCACCGCTGGTCGGGAGTGAGTAGCCGTTCGTCTGGTGGACCTGCGAGTCGCGGAACCCACCGTCGATCGGCTAGACGTGCGGTGCGTCGGTGTGGCGGCGCAGGGTCATCGGCAAGCCGTTCCTGGGTCGCAGGGTGACGGCCGCCTGGGTCTGCACGACCGTGCCGGGCACGAGCTCCGGCTGCCACTTCGCAGCCAGCGTGGCCAGGACGAGCACGGCCTCGGTCCAGGCGAACTGCTCGCCGATGCAGCGCCGGTTGCCGAACCCGAACGGGATCCACGCGCCGCGCGGCACCCCCGGTGCCGACTCGTCGAACGCACCGTCGGCGTCGACCCAGCGCTCCGGACGAAAGGTCGTCGCATCGCCCCAGAACCGCTCGTCGCGATGCAGGATCCACGGCGACCCGAGGACGATCGAGCCCGACGGCAGGTCCCAGTCGCCGACCCGAAGGTCGGTGAGCAGCCGACGCCCCATGATCCACGCGGGCGGATACATCCGGATGGTCTCGGCCATCACTGCATATGTGTAGGGAAGAGACGAGATGTCTTCGTAAGACGGTGCTCTCAGCCCGCCGACACCGTCGTCGAGCACCCGCGCCAGCTCGTCGTGCAAGCGCCCCGCGATGTCGGGATTCGACGCCAGCAACCACCAGGCCCAGGACAACGCCATCGCGGTGGTCTCGTGACCCGCGAGGACGAACGTCATGACCTCGTCGCGCAGCTGCTCGTCGCTCATCGACGTGCCGTAGGTCGCTGCGGCCTCGTCGTCGCGGGCCTGGATCATCCACGAGAGCAGGTCGTGGCGGTCGATGCCGTTGGCGACGTCGGCTCGGTGCTCGTCGATGATGCGCTGCACGACGGCATCGAGATCTTCGACGCGCGACAGGAGATGTCGGCCCTTGGGCAGCGCGCGGACGATGCGTTCGTTGCCGATCGCCGAGAGCTGTCCGAAGCCGTTCATCAGCTCCTCGAGCGTGTCGCCGAAGGTGCGTGCGTCACCTGTGAGATCGGTGCCGAACAGTGTGCGACCGACGATCGCGAACGTCAGCGACGTCATCTCCTCGACCATGTCGACGTGCCCGCCGTCGGTCCAGCCACCCTCGTGACGCACCGCCTCGGTGACCATCTGCTCGGCGTACGTCGCGATCCGCTGCTTGTGGAACGCCGGCTGTGCGAGGCGGCGCTGGCGCAGGTGGAACTCGCCCTCGCTCGTGAGCAGCCCGTTGCCGAGCAGCGGGCGCGCGGCCTGCAGGCCGCGTCCCTTCATCACATCGCGCGCGTGCGTCAGGAAGACGTCGGTGACGAGCTGCGGGTCGCTCACGATGTAGACGTGGTCGCCTGCCATGCGGAAGTGCGCGATGGGCCGGTGCGCTCGCGCGATGGCCTCGAAGATCTGGTTGGGGCTCTGCTTGCGGCGCAGCAGCGCGAGCACCACGAGCGACCCGTGCGGCCCGTCGGGCCGTTCCACCTTGCCGAGAGCCGACGGCGCAGGAGCAGGCGCATCCGCCGGAGCCCGACGCCGCGCCGCAGCCTTCGCCGCGCCCTCCTTGGTGCGAGTCGCGTCCTTCGCCGTACCAGTGCTGCTCATGCCCTCAGTTCTACGCCAGCTCCGTCAAGCCGTCACCTCGACCACGTACGAGCAACGTCAACCCACACAGCACCTCAGCACCGCCCAGTCACGACCGCCGGGGACCCAAGATGACCTCTCAGGTCACAAAGTGCCCTTGAGGTGCAGGTTCTGACCTGAGAGGTCAGAACGTTCTGTCGGGCAGGGTGCGGAGTTGTCGTGGTGGTGGGGGTGGATCAGACAGACTGCGGGGGTGGTCGAGTTGGTGACGGTGGCGGATGTCCGGGCGGCGCAGGAGCTGCTGCGGGGGGTGTCGCGGGTGACTCCGCTGCGCTCGGCGCGGTGGCTCTCCGAGAAGGTGGGCGGGCCGGTCGACCTCAAGTGCGAGAACCTGCAGCGCGCCGGCTCGTTCAAGATCCGCGGTGCCTACAACCGGATCGCGCGGCTCAGTGACGCTGAGCGCGCCCGCGGTGTCGTTGCTGCGAGCGCCGGCAACCACGCGCAGGGCGTGGCCCTCGCGGCCAAGATGCTCGGCGTCACTGCCACGGTGTTCATGCCCACCGGCGCACCCATCCCCAAGGTCTCCGCCACTCGCGGCTACGGCGCCCACATCGAGTTCGTGGGTACGACGATCGACGAGTGCCTCGTCGCCGCGCGAGCCTTCGAGGCGGAGACCGGTGCGGTGCTCATCCACCCGTTCGACCACCCCGACATCGTCGCGGGTCAGGGCACGGTCGGGCTCGAGATCCTCGCGCAGCGACCCGACGTCAAGACGATCGTCGTGTGCACCGGGGGAGGAGGGCTGCTCGCCGGGATTGCCGTGGCAGTCAAGGCGATACGCCCGGACGTACGCATCGTGGGGGTCCAGGCCGCGGGAGCAGCGGCCTACCCCAACTCCCTCGCGCAGGGACACCCGGTGCAGCTCGCGTCGATGTCGACGATGGCCGACGGCATCGCCGTCGGGCTGCCTGGCGATGTCCCTTTCGCACTCGTCCAGCATCTCGTCGACGACATCCGCGTGGTCGACGACGGCGCACTCGCCCGGGCCCTCGTCCTCACCCTCGAGCGCAGCAAGCTCGTGGTCGAGCCTGCTGGCGCGGCGGCACTCGCGGCGGTGCTCGACGACCCGACCTCGTTCGAGGCCCCGGTGGTCGTGGTGGTGTCCGGCGGCAACGTCGACCCGCTGCTCCTCCTGCGCGTGATCCGCCACGGACTCGCGGCCGGTGGTCGCTACAGCACGCTGCGCTTCCGGGTGCCCGACCGCCCGGGGTCCCTCGCCGGGATGCTCGCCGCGCTCGCGGCGGTCGATGCCAACGTGCTCGAGGTCGAGCACGCCCGCCTCGACCCGCAGCTCCTCATCGACGAGGTCGAGATCGTCGTGCAGGTGGAGACGAAGGGGCCGGCGCACCGCGACGAGGTGCTCGCGCGGCTGCACGCCGACGGCTACCACGTCACCGTGCGCTGAACAATCAAGTCTAGAAACAAGGGTTGCCAGATACGAAAGTATGATTTACATTCCTCACATGACGCCTCCCGACTCCGCTTCCCTGCGTGAACTACTCTCCCGCGTCGCGTCCGGCGATCTCGACCCGTCCGACGCTGCGCGACTCCTCGACGAGGACGCCTCCGCGCCCACCGTCGACCAGCACACCCTCACCGACACCCGGATCGCCCCGACCGCCTCCTCCTCGGTCGGATCTGTCCAGGTTCTCGCCGGCGGGGTGAAGCTCATGATCGTCGCCGACCCGACCGTCGCCACCGCGGTCGCCGACGGCCCGCACTCGGTGCGCCACGACGGATCGACCCTTGTCATCGAGGCACCGGGCGGTGACGGCTACCAGGTCCAGGGCAAGCCGAAATATCTCGGCTGGGTCCCGACCGTGTGGACCGGCGGTCGCGGGGAGCGCGTGACCGTACGCATCAACCCCGACCTTGCGCTGGCCGTCGACGCCCTCGCGAGCAGCGTGACGGTGACGGGTCTGCACGCCGACCTCGCCCTCAAGGTGCAGGCATCCTCGGTGAAGGTCCGCGAGCACCGCGGCAGCCTGCACGGTTCCGTCACCGGGACCAGCCTCAACGTCGTCGGCGCCGTCACCGGCCCGAGCTCGCTGGTCTGCGAGTTCGGCAGCCTCGACCTGCGCCTGACTGCCGGCTCTGACGTCACGGTCAACGCCGTGGCCGAGATGGGGTCGCTCAAGCTCGGCGACACGAAGGCCACGCAGGAGGACAACGGCTTGCGCTCGCGTGGATCCACCGGCCACGGTCTTCACGTCTTCGACATCACGGTGCGCATGGGCTCCGCCTCGGTCGTGACGGCATGAGCGCGCGTCTCGGCGACGACCTGCACCGACCGCCACGCGAGTGTCCGGTGTGTACGTCTCCTCTCGTCGTCACCGGATGCGGGTGCCCCGGGTGCGGCACCGGCATCACCGGTGAGTTCCGGATGTGCCGCTACTGCGCTCTGTCCGACGACGAGACCGAGATGCTCCGCGTATTCCTGGTGAGCCGTGGCAACATGCGCGAGCTCGAGAAGCACCTCGGGGTGTCCTATCCCACGACCCGGCAGCGCTTCGCCGACCTGCTGGTGAAGCTCGGGCTCGAGGACCCGGCTGCCACCGCCGC
>JANXWJ010000042.1 GCA_025351185.1 Candidatus Nanopelagicales bacterium | reverse complement strand
ATCGCGAAGCCCTTTGAGGATCTCAATCGTGTGCGCAACCGTTGGTTCTTCAACCTTGATCGGTTGAAAACGTCGTTCTAATGCAGCATCTTTTTCGAGGTGCTTGCGGTATTCATCGAGCGTGGTGGCTCCGATGGTTTGCAATTCGCCACGAGCAAGCATCGGTTTCAAGATGCTCGCTGCATCGATCGCACCTTCGGCAGCACCCGCACCAACAAGCGTGTGGAGCTCATCGATGAACAAGATGATGTCGCCGCGCGTGCGGATCTCTTTGAGCACTTTCTTCAAACGCTCTTCGAAATCACCGCGGTACCGACTCCCAGCGACGAGTGCGCCAAGATCGAGCGTGTACAGCTGCTTGTTGTGCAACGTTTCGGGAACATCGTTTTCAACAATGCTTTGCGCAAGTCCTTCGACAATTGCCGTCTTGCCAACGCCGGGTTCACCAATCAACACGGGGTTGTTTTTGGTGCGACGGCTCAGCACCTGCATGACGCGTTCGATTTCTTTCGAACGACCAATGACCGGATCGAGCTTCTTGTCGCGCGCGAGTTGCGTGAGGTTACGGCCGAACTGGTCGAGGACGAGCGAGGTCGACGGCGTGCCCTCGGCGGGCCCGCCGGTCTGCTGCGGCTCCTTGCCCTGGTAGCCCGAGAGCAGCTGGATGACCTGCTGGCGCACCCGGTTGAGGTCGGCGCCGAGCTTGACCAGCACCTGCGCGGCGACGCCCTCGCCCTCGCGGATGAGCCCGAGCAGGATGTGCTCGGTGCCGATGTAGTTGTGGCCGAGCTGGAGCGCCTCGCGCAGCGAGAGCTCGAGCACCTTCTTGGCGCGCGGGGTGAAGGGGATGTGACCGGACGGCGCCTGCTGGCCCTGTCCGATGATCTCCTCGACCTGCTGGCGCACAGCCTCGAGCGAGATGCCCAGAGACTCCAGCGCCTTGGCCGCAACACCCTCACCCTCGTGGATGAGACCCAGAAGGATGTGTTCGGTGCCGATGTAGTTGTGGTTGAGCATCCGGGCCTCTTCTTGGGCCAGGACGACGACCCGACGGGCTCGGTCGGTAAACCTCTCGAACATCTGCACTCTCCTCACCACGAGCAGCCGCTCTGCGGCCGGTCACGCAAGACTAGCCCGGCAGGTGTCGGGCTACATGTCGCAGAACCCCCGGACGGCGTCGTACGTTCCGCCAGGGGTTACGCCGTTGGTGAACCGCACGTTCCCGACCCCCCGGGACGGACGTAGCGTCGCCTCCGTGATCACTGTCGTCGTGGGTGCGGGACCGGGCATGGGCATGGCACTGGCCAGGCGGTTCGGGCGGGAGGGCGCCACCGTCGCGCTCGTGGCACGTCGCCCGGATGCGCTGGCGTCCTACGTCGAGGAGCTCGGCGCTCGAGGCGTCGACGCCCGGGCCTTTCCCGCCGACGTGGGCGACGAGGCCTCGCTGCGCGCGGCGTTCGCCGCGATCCGGGCCGAGCTCGGCGATCCTGACGTGCTCCTCTACAACGCCTCGCTCAACCCGGCCGGCGCCCCCGCCGAGGTGTCCGTGGCCGAGGTCGAGTCGGCGCTGCGGGTCGGGGCGGTCGGGGCGCTCGTGGCGGCGCAGGAGGTGCTGCCCGCCATGCGGACACGCGGGTCGGGCACCGTGCTGGTGACCGGTGGCGGCCTGGCACTCGTGCCCTGGCCGGGCGCGACGGCCCTCGGGATGGCCAAGGCCGCGGTGCGCAACCTCGTGCAGGTGCTCGCACGCGACCTCGAGGGCACGGGGGTCCGTGCCGCGACCGTGACGATCCGCGGGATCGTCGGTGCGCCGGGTTTCGACCCCGACGACATCGCCGAGCGGTTCTGGACCCTGCACGCCCTGCCCCCCGGTCAGGACGACGTCGAGGTGCTCGTGGAGCAGCCCGCCGACTGATCCGTCGCCTGACGGCGCACAGATCTGCCCTCGACGGCATGTCGCGGCCTGCGACCAGACATGATCACCCGCATGTCGGTACGCGTCCGCCTGGTCATCGCCAGCGCCCTCATGCTGTTCACCGAGCTCATGCTCATCCGCTGGCTCGGCGCGAACCTGCTGCACCTGTCCTACTTCTCCAACATCGTGCTGCTCGGGTCGTTCCTCGGGATCGGTCTCGGCTTCCTCATGGCCAAGCCCGGACGTCGCTCGCCGTGGTGGTTCCCGGTGACCCTCGCCCTCCTGGTGTGGCTGGTGATCACCTACCCGCAGGGGATCGACCGCACCGGCAGCGACATCATCTATTTCACCGCCGTGCACACGACCGGGCTCCCGCCCGTGGTCACCCTGGCGATCGTCTTCTCCGCCGTGGCCCTCGTGATGGCCGGTCCGGGGCTGCTGGTCGCCCAGTGCTTCCTCGAGCTGCCCCGCCTCGACGCCTACCGCTATGACCTGATCGGCAGCCTCGGCGGCACCGTCGGCTTTGCGGTGATGTCGTTCCTCGGCGCCCCGCCGATCGTGTGGGCGGTCGTCATGACGGTCGCCGTCGTGCTGCTCGTCGAGTGGCCCCGACCGGTCGTGATCGTCTCGATGGGGATCTTCTGCGTCGTGCTGCTCCAGGGCACGCTCGCCGGTGACATCTGGTCGCCGTACTACAAGATCCAGACCGAGGACCGCAGCGGCACCGACGCCCAGGGGCAGCCCTACAAGGCGATCGCGATCATCGCCAACGGCGTGCCGCACCAGGCGATCATCGACCTCGACGTACGCCTGCAGCAGGAGCCCTTCTACGCCACGCCCTATGACCGCATCGCCGCCAACGGCGGCGTGGGCGACGTGCTGATCGTCGGTGCCGGCAACGGCTCCGACGTCGCGCTCGCCCTGCGCCAGGGCGCGACGAGCGTCGACGCGGTCGAGATCGACCCGCGCATCCACGACCTCGGCGTGGACCTGCACCCGCAGAAGCCGTTCGACGACCCGCGGGTGCGCTCCTTCATCACCGACGGTCGCGCCTACCTGCACACGACGGACAAGCACTACGACCTGGTGATCTTCGCGCTGCCCGACTCCCTCACCCTCGTCGCGGGCTCCAACCAGCTGCGGCTCGAGAGCTATCTGTTCACCCAGGAAGCCCTCGAGGACGTGAAGGCACGGCTCAATCCGGGCGGCGCGTTCGCGATGTACAACTACTACCGCGAGGACTGGCTCATCGGCCGTCTCGCCAACACTGCCAAGGCGGCGTTCGGCCACCAGCCGTGCATCGACACCTACGCCGCGCGCAGCGCCACGATCGTGGTGGGGCTCAAGGCCACCGACCAGTCGTGCGGCGACCCAGCGAGCGTGGCGAGCGCGGTCGCGTCGGTCGACGGACCGGCGCCCGTGCACGACGACAAGCCCTTCCTCTATCTCAAGGACTCGAGCATCCCGTCGCTGTTCCTCGTGGTCATCGCGCTCATCATCGGCATCTCGCTGATCGCGGTGCGTGTGGTGGGAGGACCGTTCCGGAGGATGGCGCCGTACGCCGACCTGGCCTGCCTCGGCGCTGCGTTCCTGCTGCTGGAGACCCGGGCCATCACGTGGTCGGCGCTGCTGTTCGGCACGACCTGGCTGGTCAACGCGATCGTCTTCGCGGGCATCCTCATCGTGGTGCTGCTCGCGGTCGAGGTCACGAGGCGGCTGCCCAAGCGCCCGTCGCGACCGATCGCCTACGTCTTCCTCGCCGCGACCCTGCTCATCGCGTGGCTGGTGCCGACCTCCTGGCTCCTCTCGCTCCCGGTGCCGGTGCGCGTGGTGGTCGCCGTGGCGATCGCCTTCGGTCCGGTCTTCGCGTCCAACATCGTGTTCGCGACCCGGTTCGACAACACCGAGGACCCGACGTCGGCCTTCGCCGCCAACCTGCTCGGCGCGATGGTCGGCGGCTGCATGGAATACCTCAGCCTCATCGTCGGCTACCCGGCGCTCATCGGCCTCGCCGCGCTGCTCTACGCCGCCGCCTTCGCGCTCGGCCCGAAGGTCAAGCTGCCAGCACCTGTCAGCGCCTGACCCCGTCCTCGACGAAATCCCCGACGAAATCCTCCTCGATGTGTAACCATGACCGGCTATAGCCGGTCGTGGTTACACATCGACGGTCAGGCGTGGGCGGCTTGGTACTTCGCCTGGAGCTCGGCGCTGATCCGGCCGCGCTCGTTGACGGTGATGCCCTGCGACTTGGCCCACTCACGGATCTCGGAGGGGTTATCCACGCCCCCGCCCTTCCCACGGCCAGAACCACGGGCTGCGGTCCGCCGAGCGGAACCGATCCGCCGACCGTGGCCGACGTACTGCGCGAAGGCGTCGCGCATCGCGGCGGCGTTCTCGTGGGAGAGGTCGATCTCGTAGGAGACGCCGTCGAGGGAGAACGTCACGGTCTCGTCCGCGTGACCACCGTCGAGGTCGTCCACGAGCACGACCTGAACCTTCTGTGCCATGGAGTCCTCTTTCAATCTCAATAAATCGTGGAAAGCATTCCCTGCGGGAATGCCGGGCTAATAGCGTCAGTATGGCCACATTCCTAGGAAACAACAAATGGCGCGAGCGAAAAGCCGTTGATTGCGGGATTTCAACCAGTGAATTCGATCGAATGACGTGGGGGGATATGT
>JANXWJ010000235.1 GCA_025351185.1 Candidatus Nanopelagicales bacterium | reverse complement strand
GCCGCCGTAGTCGTCGTCGCGCAGGTTGGACAGCGGCGAGAGGAACTCGTGCATGAGATAGCCGTGCGCGAAGTGCAGCTCGACCGTGGCGACGCCCAGCGCCAGCGCGCGCCGGGCAGCGTCGACGAACGCGTCTCGGGTGCGCGTGAGGTCCTCGTGCGTCATCGCCCGGGGTACGGCGTAGCGCCCGAACGCGGTGGCGCTCGGGGCGAGGGTCGGCCACCCGCCCCGGTCGAGCGGCACCGAGTCGTGACCGCGCCAGGGAGCGAACGTCGACGCCTTGCGGCCGGCGTGGGCCAGCTGGATACCGATCGCGACACCCTGTCCGTGGACGAACTCGACGACCGGCGCGAGCGCCTCGGCGTGCGCGTCGGACCACAGCCCGAGGTCCTCGGGGCTGATCCGCCCCTCGGGCGTCACGGCCGTCGCTTCGGTGAGGATCAGGCCGGCGCGACCGATCGCGAACGAGCCGAGGTGCACGAGGTGCCACGAGTTCGCAAGGCCGTCGACGGAGGTGTACTGGCACATCGGACTGACCCACGCGCGGTTCGGGAGGGTGAGCCCGCGCAGCGTCAGCGGCTTGAAGCGGGAGGACATGCCCCGATCCTCTCCCCACGCCACGGCCGGCGCACACCCGGGCTGGGTCAGACGTAGCGCTCGAGGATGCTCGACTCGGCGAGGCGCGAGAGGCCCTCGCGGATGGTGCGGGCCCGGGCCTCGCCCACACCCTCCACGGCCTGGAGGTCGTCGATGCTCGCGGCGAGAAGCCGCTGCAGCCCGCCGAAGTGACCGACGAGCCGCTCGATGATGACCTCGGGCAGCCGAGGCACCCGAGCGAGCAGGCGGAAGCCACGGGGGCTCACCGGCGAGTCGAGCAGCTCGAGGTCGGCGGCGAAGCCGATCGCCTTGGCGACGTTGGTGAGGTCGAGCAGATCGGTCGAGCTCAGGGCGTCGAGCTCCGCGAACGCGGCGTCGATCGTGCGCGCCTTTCGGCCGTGGGTCGGCTGGTAGTCGCGCACGACGAGCTGGCGGTCGGACTCGACGCCCGCGATGAGCTCGTCGAGCTGGAGCGACATGAGGCGGCCGTCGGTGCCGAGCTCCACGAGGTAGTCGGCGATCTCGCCGGCGATCCGGCGCACCATCTCGAGGCGCTGGGCGACAGAGCTGACGTCGCGGACCGTGACGAGGTCCTCGATCTCGAGCGCCGAGAGCGTGCCGCTCACCTCGTCGAGTCGCATCTTGTAGCGCTCGAGGGTCGCGAGCGCCTGGTTGGCGCGCGAGAGGATCTGGCCGGAGTCCTCGAGCACATAGCGGCGACCGGCGACGTAGAGCGCGATGGTGTTCATCGACTTGCTGACGCTGACGACGGGGAAGTTCGACTGCTTCGAGACGCGGTCGGCGGTGCGGTGCCGGGTGCCCTGCTCGTCGGTGGGGATGCTGGGGTCGGGCAGCAGCTGGACTGCGGCGCGCAGCAGCTTGGTGGCGTCGCGGTCGCAGATCACCGCGCCGTCCATCTTGGCCAGCTCGCGCAGCCGCTGCGCGGAGAAGTCGATGTCGATGGCGAATCCGCCCGATGCCATCGTCTCGACGGTGCGGTCGTGGCCGAGCACCACGAGCCCGCCCGTGCGGCCACGCAGGATCCGCTCGAGCCCGTCACGCAGCACGGTGCCCGGCGCGACCTGGGCGATCGCGGCGCGCAGCGCGGCATCGACGTCGGTGAGCTTCTCGCCGGCCACGGAGTCCCCCTGGTGCGGTCGTTCGGGTGCACGGGCACGTCTGCAGTGACGACCTCGAGCAGGGGCACTCTATCGAGCCCTCGCACCGTGCGGCGCACGTGTTGCGGGGTGGGCGCCGGCTTCGCTCAGCCGGGGACGGCCGCGAGGTGACGCAGGAGGCCGAGGGCGTCCTCGAGGTGGCCGACCTCGGAGACCCGCGTGCCCTCGCCGAGGACCGACGGGTCGAGGCTGCGCGAGACGATCGACTTCGTGCCCCGAGGCACGAGGATGCGGCGATAGCCGAGCCGGGCCGCCTCGGCGACGCGCTGGCTCAGGAACGGCACCGGCCTGATGTCGCCGGACAGCGCCACCTCTCCCAGAGCCAGGACGTCGGGGGCCAGCGCCAGGTTGAGCACCGCGGAAGCGAGCGCGAGACAGACTGCCAGGTCGCACGCGGGGTCGGAGAGCTTGGCACCGCCGACGGTCGCGACGAACACGTCACGGTCGCCGAAGCGCTTGCGGCTGCACCGCTCGGTCACCGCGACGAGCATCGCGACGCGGGTGGCGTCGAGGCCGCTCACCCCGCGACGTGGGTTGGGCGTGGTCGACTCGGTGACGAGCGACTGCACCTCGGCCAGCATCGGCCGACGGCCCTCCATGGTCACGGTGACGCACGTGCCCGGCACGGGACGTTCACGGTGCTCGCGGAACAGGTCGCTCGGGTCGAGCACCTCGCGCAGGCCGTCATCTGCCTGCTCGAAGCAGACGATCTCGTCGGCCGGACCGTAGCGGTTCTTGATGGCGCGGAGCAGACGCAGTGCCGTGTGACGGTCGCCCTCGAAGGTGAGCACCGTGTCGACCAGGTGCTCGAGCGCTCGCGGCCCGGCGATGCTCGAGTCCTTGGTGGACTGCCCGACGATGAGCATCGGCATCCGGCGCGACTTGGCCACGCGGCTGAGCACCTGGGTGACCTCGACGACCTGCGTCATCCCGCCGGCCCGACCCTCGATGTCGCTCGAGGCGATGGTCTGCACCGAGTCGACGATCACGAGGGCGGGGTCGTGCTCCTCGATGTGCCCGAGCAGGGTCGCGAGGTCGTTCTCGTCGGCGAGCAGGAGCCGCGAGGAGTCCGCCCCGATCCGGCGGGCGCGGACTCCGATCTGCTCGACGGACTCCTCGCCGGAGACGTAGAGCACGGTCGGCTCGGACTCGCCCTCGGCGAAGCGGTGACCGACATCGAGCAGCAGCGTCGACTTGCCCACGCCCGGCTCGCCGGCGACCAGCACCACCTGGCCAGGAACGAGGCCGCCGCCGAGCACGCGGTCGAACTCCCCGAGCCCGCTGCTCTGCCGCGTCACGTGGATCTCCGCGATCTCCGAGACCGGCCGCGCATGGCGGGTGGGGGCAACGCCCGACGTGCGGCTGCGCAGCCCGCTGGACGGTGCCGACGCGGTCTGCTCCGCGACCGTGCCCCAGGCCTGGCACTCGCCGCAGCGACCGACCCACTTGCCCGACGTCCACCCACACCCGGTGCACCGGAACAGAGCAGTGCGCGCCTTGGCCATCCCCGAACCCTACGGACCGCCACCGACACGGCACGATCCGCACGGCGGAGGCCTGTGGATCGACGTCGTCCTCAGGCGCCCGGGCCGGGCCGATGCCTCCCCGGGAGCGGGAACCGATCAGGGTCGACGTCGAACCGCACGCGAGCCGGGAGCGTGGACAAGACGAGGTCGTAGGCATCCTCGATGAGCTCACGGATCAGGTCGTCAGGGACCGAGCCGTCGAGCGTGACGGAGATCCAGTGCCGCTTGTTGGTGTGATAGCCCGGGGTGATGGCCGTGTGCTCGGCGACGAGGGCGATCGCATGCTCGGGATCAGCCTTCAGCGTGATCATCCCGGGGTCCACGCCCGAGCCGACGACTGCGAACATCTTGCCGTTGGCATGGCGACCGCCGACTCCCGACGCCGTCGCAACACCCACCTTGTAGACGTTGACGTCGTCCCCGAACGGATATGTGAGCACCGCACCCGACAGCTGCAGGGGAAGGGACAGGATCCGCTCACGCTGCCCGGTCCGTGCCCGCCGGCTCGTCATGCCCCGAGGCTATGCCTCAGAGGGTGGGTCCCTATTCAGACCGAGAAGTAACCGGCAAAAGGCATTGCTGTATCCCACTGTTCGCAGCCGACCTCTCGCGCGGTGACGTGGTACGTGCCGAGACTCGTGACGGTATGGACTTGATGGTCGCTGAGGTGGTTCAACCCTCCGGATCGTGGACCTTCCGGATCTGGCTGGGGAAGAGCTCTGAGCCAATCGGACCCGTGGCCATCGCTCCCTGGATTTGGGTCGCCACGCTGCCGAACGCGTGGTCAGCTCCGCGTCTGAGGTGGCCGCAGTCCAGCGGCTGAGGGCGACCACCCCGGCCCTCGATGCGCCTGTCACCAGCGCGAACAGGAGGGCGAACAGGTACGCACCGCGACCTGCGCCTCGCTGTCCGTCGAGCCACCGCACCCCCTCGGAGCAAACCCAGACCGAGACCGGCGAGGCGACAAGCACGACCGCGACCGTACCAACCGTCAAGGAATCCCGGACGACCAGCAGGTAGATGACGAGGGCCCTCAGGACCGGCAGTACGAACTCGAGAGCCGCGTGACCGTAGAGAGCCCGCCACGACTCAGCGTCGGCCCGGTGCGGGTCGACGAGTTGTCAAAGCCACAAGGGGCGAGCCAGGACGTTGACCGCTGCCAGGGCTTCGAAGCCGACTACTCCGGACACCGTCAGGGACCCCGAGCCGCTTCCACGTCGTTCGGCACGTCGACATGACATCCGACATCGCTGGTCTCCTTGATTCAGAACCTTCGTTATGGCAGCGCTGAACTCGTCCCACTGCTCCCGACGTCGGACCAGCAGCGCGGTCTTCCGTACGCCGATCGTCCTGAATAGGGACACGCCCTGTCAGGACAGACAGGCACGAGGGTCATCTCGGCCGTCGGGCTCCTAGGACGCCGACTGCGACGCCGGTGAGGATGAGCGCCGAGGAGAGGCCGACGCGCAGGGTGAGCGCCTCACCCAGCAACAGGAGCCCTGCGGTCGCCGCGATGGGCGGTGGCGCCATCTGGACGATGCCGGACTGCACCCGGGTGAGCGACGGGAGCACGGAATACCAGAGCGCATAGCCCAGCCCGGAGGCGACCGCACCGGAGAGCAGCGCGAGCCCCAGACCCCGTCCGTCGACATGGACCGACCCGGGTCGTACGACGACGAATGCCACCTCGAACGCCAGCGCCAGCGGCAGGCTCACGACGAAGTTGCGCGCCGACGCGACCAACGGGTCACCACCGGATCGCCCTGCCAGGGTGTAGCCGGCCCAGGCGCAGCCCGCCACGACCATGAGAGCCGCTCCCCAGGGGTCCGGCGCCGAGACGCCGGGTGCCACCAGCGCGGCCAGTCCGACGAAGGCGAGAGCGAGCCCTATCCAGCCGCTGCGGCCCGGGCGCTCCCCGCCTCGGATCGCCGTGGCGTACATGACGGTCTGGACCGTGCCGAACAGGATCAGGGCGCCGGTCGCGGCACCGATGCGCAGATAGGCCAGGGAGAACGCCGATGCGTA
>JANXWJ010000214.1 GCA_025351185.1 Candidatus Nanopelagicales bacterium | reverse complement strand
GCCGCCGTCGCGGCACTGGTGGTTGCCATGTCCGTCAGGTTCGCCGATCAGCTCGCGAAGATCGCTTGCTTCTGCTTCTCGATGCTCTCGAGGAGCTTGTCGATCTCAGCAGGCTTGGCGATGAACTGCTGGATCGACGGGAGCATCACGGTGGACGCGAAGTCCGGACGGGTGTCGCGGTCGAGGAACTGCGTGATGTGCTTGGCAGCACCGACGAGCTCAGCAGCCTTCTTCTGCAACGCGTTGTACTTGCTGGTGTCGGTCTTGTTGTTCGTGCCGACGTTGTTCGGGTCGGACGCGAGATAGATGTTCTGCGCGTCGGCACCGCCGAGGTATTCGAGCAGGGCCTTCCCACCGTCGACGTTGTCCGTCGACTTCGAGAGCATGAAGCCGTCGATGGGTGCCTCGACCGTGTCCACGCCGTACGCCGCCTCGATCTGCGGGAACGGGAAGAAGTCGAGGTCGTCGCGGTCCGGACCCTCGGGGAACTGCTGGCCGACGAACATGCCGAGCAGGTACATGCCGGCCTTCTTGTTGAGCAGAGCGCCGGCTGCGTCCTGCCACGTGCGACCGAGCGAGCCCTCCTGGTGCAGGGGCAGCAGGTCGGCCCAGTTGGTGAAGACAGCCTTCACCTTGGGGTCGGTCCACTTCTCCTTGCCAGCCATGAGCGAGACGTGGAAGTCATAGCCGTTGGTGCGCACGTTGATGTAGTCGAACGTGCCCATCGCGGGCCAGCCGTCCTTGTCGGCGAAGGCGATCGGGATGAGCCCCTTGGCCTTCATCTTCGCGGCGGCCGACTTCAGGTCGTCGATCGTCTTGATGGTGGTGGCGTCGATCCCGAGTTCCTTGAAGACGCTCTTCCGGTAGAAGAGGGCCCAGGGGTAGTAGTAGAACGGCACGAAGTACTGCTTGGTGTCGTTGCCGGTCGACGCACCCTTGAAGGACTCGTTGTAATCGGCGCCGATCTTGTCCCACACCGAGCTGATGTCGGTCGACAGGCCCTGGTCGGCGAAGAACCGCATGCGGTAGCCGGAGAACCAGGTGAAGGCCTGGTCGGGCGAGCCCTGCAGATAGGTGTTGATCTGCTCCTGGAACGTGTTGTGGTCGACCGTGTTGACCTTGACATCGATTCCCGACGCCTTGGTGAACCCGGCGAACACATCTGCGTACGCCTTCTTCGGCACCGCGTCAGACGCAATGGAGCCGAACGAGACGCTGCCGCCTGTGGCGGCCGAACTGCCGCCGGACGCCGCTGGCGCCGTCGACGTACTGGTCGTGCTCGACGACCCGCAGGCCGCGAGCAGCGGTGTCGCCGCAACGGCACCTGCGCCCAGGGCGAGGCCCTGGAGCACGCGCCGACGGCTCACCGACGAGGACTGGTCCTCACGTGAAGAACCCTGGGTCATGCCACCTCCCGAAGCAACGGGATCCCACAGATCCCAACATGACCGCACCCTGGGCCCGCTCGAGCCAGGGGGGAAGAGGTTTCCGGCAGGATTCTTCCGGATGTGTCTGGACTGTGACCTTGGAACATTTTCCCCTCTTTATCGGTGCATATAGTGCAAAACGTCCCAAACTGCGTAGCGTTCAGTGTGGCGGCCGTCACTGTGGTCAGTTATGTTCCAGATTGTTGACTTCTTCATCAACCAGGTCCACGCTGCAGACCGTGGCATGGGAATCCGGACGCATCCACTTCGGTGGTGACTACAACCCCGATCAGTGGCCGTGTGCGGTCTGGGACGAGGACAGACGCCTCATGGGCGACGCCGGGGTGAGCCTCGCGAGCGTCGGGATCTTCTCCTGGGCGCACCTCGAGCCGGCTGCCGGCCGCTATGAGTTCGGCTGGCTCGACGAGGTCCTCGACGGACTTGCCAGCTCGGGCATCGGCGTCGACCTGGCCACGGCCACCGCGTCTCCGCCACCGTGGCTCACCACCGCTCACCCCGAGGCACTGCCGACCGACCGCGAAGGGCGGCGTCGTTGGCCCGGGGCGCGGCAGGCCTACTGCCCGTCCTCGACGGCCTGGCGGGAGTCGGGCCTGGCGCTGGTCGAGCAGCTGGCAACCCGCTACGCCGGCCACTCCTCACTTCGGATGTGGCACGTCGGCAACGAGTACGGCTGCCACACCTCGCGGTGCTACTGCGACGTCTGCGCGGCCCGCTTCCGGGTGTGGCTGGCCGACCGCTACACCGACATCGGCGGCCTCAACCACGCCTGGGGAACCGCCTTCTGGAGCCAGCGCTATTCGGCCTGGGACGAGGTGCTCCCACCTCGGATCACGCCTGACGGCGCCTGGGCCAACCCCACGCAGCAGCTCGACTACCGCCGCTTCGCGTCCGACCTTCTCCTCGAGGAGTTCGTCGCGGAGCGCGACGTGCTGCGCCGACTGTCGCCCGGTGTCCCGATCACCACGAACTTCATGGTGATGACGCGGTTCAACCAGCTCGACTACTGGGCCTGGGCCGCCGAGATGGACGTCGTGTCGACCGACTACTACCCCGACTTCGCCGACCCGCACACGCACATCGAGGCTGCGCTGTGCGCCGACATGACACGCGGTCTGGCCGACGGCGGCCCATGGCTGCTCATGGAGACCTCGCCGAGCGCCGTCAACTGGCAGCCACGCAACCCCGCCCGACGTCCTGGCGCGCTGCGCCGCGACGCGCTGCAGCAGATCGCCCACGGCGCCGACGGCTTCAACGTCTTCCAGATCCGCGCATCCGTTGCGGGCGCTGAGAAGTTCCACTCCGGCCTCATCCCCCACGCCGGCACCGACACCCGGCTGTGGCGCGAGGTCGTCGAGCTCGGCGCCATCCTCGGTCGCCTCGAGGAGGTGGCCGGCAGCCGCGTCGAGGCCTCGGTCGCCATGGTCTTCGACTGGCAGGCGTGGTGGGGCTGCGAGCTCGACAGCCACCCCAGCGTCGACGTCACCTATCCCGACCGCGCCCGGGCTCTGCACCGCGCGCTGTGGGAGAGCGGGATCGCCGTCGACATCGTGGCTCCGGGTGCCTCGCTCGAGGGCTACTCCCTCGTCCTCGTCCCCACGCTCTATCTCGTCGACGACGACGTCGCACCGGTGCTCGACTCCTTCGTCCGAGGCGGCGGCCACCTGGTGGTGACCTACTTCAGCGGGATCGTCGACCGCAACGACCACGTCCGCCCTGGTGGCTATCCCGGCGCGTTCCGCGACCTGCTGGGAGTCCTCGTCGAGGAGTTCACCCCGCTGCTGGAGCACGAGTCGGTGCACCTCGACGACGGTGGCAGCGCGGATGTCTGGACCGAGGATCTCCGCCTCGCAGGTGCCGAAGCCGTGTCGACCTACCGTGACGGCCCCGTGGCTGGAAAGCCGGCTGTCACAAGGCATCACGTCGAAGATGGTGTCGCCTGGTACATCGCCACTCGTACCGATGTCGACACGACGGCGCGTGTCATCGCGCGAGTCGTGGCCGACGCCGGCGTGAGTCCGGTGGCAGCAGCGCCTCCAGGCGTCGAGGTGCAGCGGAGGCGTTCCGGGGACACCACCTGGCTGTTCGTGCTCAACCACACCGACGCGGAGGCGACTATCGACGCCACCGGCACCGATATCGTGACCGGATCGGCGGTCTCGGCGTCGATCACCGTCGCCCCCGGTGGTGTCGCTGTGGTGCGTGAGGGAGGCGACGGATGACAGCGCTCGCGTCGCAGCGCCAGGCGGTGATCCTCGAGGAGATCGAGCGCCTCGGTGCGGTGCGCGTGAGCCGGCTGGTCGACACCCTCGGGGTCAGCGACATGACCGTGCGTCGCGATCTCGACGTGCTGGCCAGGCGAGGTCTGCTCACCAAGGTGCATGGCGGCGCCATCTCTTCGGCCGAGCGCAGCATCGACGAGCCCGGCTTCGAGGCCAAGCAGGTCCGCGCCCAGAGCGAGAAGGACGCGATCGCGCACGCGGCCGCTGAGCTGATCCGCCCCGGCACCGCGATCGGGATCTCAGCCGGCACGACCACCTGGACCCTGGCGCACCTGGTGCGCGACATCCCCGGACTCACGGTGGTCACCAACTCCATGCGTGTCGCCGACGTCGTCCTCTCGAGCGGGCGCGGCGACCAGACCGTGGTGCTGACCGGCGGTATCCGTACGCCGTCCGATGCTCTCGTCGGGCCGGTCGCCGTGGAGGCGCTCAAGTCGCTGCACCTCGACCTGGTGTTCCTCGGGGTGCACGGTGTCGACGAGCGCAGCGGCTTCACGACCCCCAACCTCATGGAGAGCGAGACCAACCGCGCGCTCGTCGAGGCCGGCCGACGCCTGGTCGTCGTTGCCGACCACACCAAGTGGGGAATGGTCGGGCTCTCGACGATCGTGCCGCTCGACGCTGCCGACGTGCTCATCACCGACGACGAGATGCCCGAGCCGGTGCTCGCTCTCCTCCGCGAGCACGTCGAGGACGTCGTCGTCGCGCGGACTCCGCGCGACTCACGCCAGCCCGCCCGCGTCGTGGACGGGCGGTGATGTCGTGAGGCGGACCCCCTTCCTCCTCGCCGACGGTCGCGAGCTCATCCACTTCGACTGCGACGACGCGCCGCCGCGCGAGACCACCGACAAGCGCGACCTCGAGCCGCGCGGCGATGCCCCTGACCTGCGTCACGACCCGCTGCTCGACGAGTGGGTGTCCGTCGCGGCGCACCGGCTCGGCCGCACGTTCCTTCCCTCGCCCGACGACTGCCCGCTCTGCCCGTCGCGTCCGGGCTACCTCACCGAGATCCCCAGCGAGGACTACGAGGTCGTCGTCTTCGAGAACCGCTTCCCGTCCTTCGTCGGCATGCCAGACGGTGTCGGGGTGAACGGCATCTTCGCGCAGCACGCCGCGTGGGGCCGCTGTGAGGTCGTGTGCTTCACACCCGACCACGAGGCGTCGTTCGCCGATCTCACCCCGCAACGTGCACGGCTCGTCATCGAGGCCTGGGCCGATCGCACCGCGACGCTGTCGGCGACCGACGGCGTCGAGCAGGTGTTCGTCTTCGAGAACCGCGGCGAGGCCATCGGGGTCACGATGCGCCACCCGCACGGTCAGATCTACGCATACCCCTTCGTCACTCCGACCACGCGCGTGCAGCTCGACTCCGTCGAGCGGCACCTCGCCGAGACCGGCCGGAACCTCTACGACGACATCGTCGCCGCCGAGGTCGTCGACGGTCGTCGCCTCGTCCTCGAGTCCGAGCACTGGGTGGCCTTCGTGCCCTTCGCCGCACGCTGGCCGGTCGAGATGCACCTCTATCCCCGACGTCGCGTGCCCGACCTCGCAGCGCTTGACGAGGCACAGCGGGCTGACCTGGCGGGTGTCTACCTCGAGCTGCTGCGCCGCGGCGACGCGTTCTTCGGTATCCCGTTGCCCTACATCGCGGCATGGCACCAGGCACCCGTGCGCCTGCGACGCGAGCTGGGCGCGCTGCACCTCGAGCTGTTCTCCGTGCAGCGCAGCGCCGACAAGCTGAAGTTCCTGGCCGGCTCGGAATCGGCCATGGGCGCCTTCGTCAACGACCGGGAGCCCGAGGCGATCGCCGCACGGCTGCGGGAGGTCGCAGACCGGTGAGCGCGTCGCTGTCGACGTCGCCGAGCTTCTCGCAGATCTTCCGACGCGTCCCCGAAGTCGCCTGGCAGTCACCGGGACGAGTCAACCTGATCGGTGAGCACACCGACTACAACGACGGGTTCGTGCTGCCCCTCGCACTGACCCTGGGCACGACGGTCGAAGGTGCCCGGCGCGACGACCGGGTGCTGCGTATCGCTTCCCGGGAGCCCGAGTTGGCCATGGTCGAGGTCCCGCTCGACGGACTCGCGCCCGGCAGCGTCGGCGGCTGGACGGCCTACGTCGCCGGCACCGCCTGGGCCCTGGCGGAGAAGGGAGTGTCGCTCGTCGGCGCCGACCTGCTCATCGACGGCACGATCCCCCGCGGCGCCGGTCTGTCGTCGTCGGCGTCACTCGAGTGCTCCACGGCCGGGGCGCTGCTCGCCCTGGCCGGCGCCGACCTACCGTTGCGCGACATCGCCCTGCTCGCCCAGCGGGCCGAGAACGTGTTCGTCGGGGTTCCGTGCGGAGTCATGGACCAGTTCGCCTCAACCCACGCGCGCGCCGGTCATCTTCTGCTGCTGGACACCCGCAGCCTCGAGGTGCGCCACATCCCGTTCGATCTCGCCGCGGACGGCCTCGCCCTGCTCGTCGTCGACACCCGTGCCCCGCATGCCCTCGTCGATGGTGAGTACGCCGCCCGGCGCGCCTCGTGCGAGAAGGCAGTGCGGATCCTCGGCGTGCGCGCGCTCCGTGACGTCACCGACCTCGATGCTGCGCTCGCGAGCCTCCACGACGATGTCTTGAGGAGGCGGGTCCGGCACATCGTGAGCGAGAATGAACGAGTGCTGGATGTGGTGGAGCTGCTCGAGTCCGGCGACGTGCGCGCGATCGGGCCGATCCTGTCGGCGTCGCACGTGTCGATGCGCGAGGACTACGAGATCTCCTGCCGCGAGCTCGACCTCGTCGTCGACACGGCGCTCGCTGCTGGCGCGCTCGGCGCACGGATGACCGGAGGCGGGTTCGGCGGCTCTGCCATCGCACTCGTCGAGCTCACCGATCTTGATCGCGTGCGAGAGACAATCCTCGATGCCTTCGCTGCCGCGGGCCTCACGGAGCCCGGGTTCGTCGACGCGGCACCCGGCGACGGATACGGACCCCTGAGATGACCCAGACCGGCCGCCTCGACTCGACCTATCGTCAGCAGTCGTGGGACCGACTGCGCTCCGGCGTCGACGTCCTCGTCATCGGTGGCGGTGTCACGGGCTGCGGCATCGCGCTCGACGCTGCGCTGCGTGGTCTGTCCGTCGGCCTGGTCGAGCAGCGGGACTTCGCCGCCGGCACCTCGAGCCGCTCCAGCAAGCTCGTGCACGGCGGACTCCGCTATCTCGAGCAGTTCAACTTCACGCTGGTGCGCGAGGCACTGCGCGAACGCGCGCTGCTGCTCGACCGGCTCGCCCCGCACCTCGTGACGCCTCTGCCATTCCTCTATCCGATCGTGCACCGCATCTGGGAACGTCCCTACGTCGGTGCTGGTCTGACCCTCTACGACACCTTGGGTGGCCTCGCCCCCTCGGTGCCACGTCACAGTCACCTGTCGAAGTCGGCTGCGCTGCGGGCGTTCCCGTCGTTGCGCGAGGACACGCTCGCGGGCGCGATCCGCTATCACGACGCTCAGGTCGATGACGCCCGGCACACGCTCGAGCTCGCTCGCACCGCGGCAGCTCACGGTGCCTCCCTCGTCTCGGCTGCCCGCGTCACCGACATCGCTCGCGACGGCAGCCGGGTCGTGGGGGCGCGCGTCACCGACGCGATGACGGGCGAGGAGCACGACCTGCCGGCCCGCGTGGTGATCAACGCCACCGGTGTCTGGGCCGGTCTGACCGAACAGCTCGCGGGGGTCGAGAACCCGATCCGGATGCGCCCGAGCAAGGGCGTCCACATCGTGGTTCCGCGCGACCGCATCGACGCCAGCGTCGCGCTCATCACCAAGACGAAGACGTCGGTGCTCTTCGTACTGCCCTGGGGTCGCTCGTGGGTGATCGGCACGACCGACACCACCTGGCACCACGGGCTGTCGCACCCCTCGGCGACTCATGCCGATCTCACCTACCTGCTCGACCAGGCCAACGCCGCACTCACCTCGCACCTCACCGAGTCCGACGTCATCGGGCTCTACGCCGGGCTGCGGCCGCTCGTCGACACCGAGGGTCTGTCGGAGTCGGAGATCTCGCGCGAGCACACGGTGCGCAACCCGATCCCTGGGCTCGTCACGATCGCCGGCGGGAAGTACACCACCTATCGCGTGATGGCCGAGGACGCCGTGGATGCGTGCGGTCCTGACCTCTTCCCGGGCCGCCCTGACCTCTTGCCCGAGTCGACGACGAGCACCATGCCACTCATCGGTGCCGCCGAGCCCGACGACGTGCTGCGCGAGTCTGCGACGCATGCGGCAGCAACCTTCATCGATGCCGCTCACCTCGATCGGCTGGCCCACCGCTACGGCCGGCTGCTGCCCGAGCTGCTCGATGTCGTCGCCGCGGATCCCGTTCTCGCCCAGGAGGTACCGGGCGGTGCAGGCACGCTCGGCGTCGAGATCGTGCATGCCGCGAGCCACGAGGGTGCGCTGCACATCGACGACGTGCTCACCCGTCGTACCCGCCTCTATCTCGAGGCCGGCGACCGTGGTCTCGTGGCGGCACGTCACGCCGCGCGCCTCATGGGCGACGCGCTCGGCTGGGACGACGACACCCGCTCACGCGAGGTCTCGCGCTACCAGCAGCGCGTCGCCGCCGAGCTCGAGGCGCAGTCCGCCCCCGACGACGACGCCGCCAGCGCCATCCGAGAGCGCGTCCAGGACCCCCGCCTCTGACCCACCAGGACCCACGATGCTGGCTTAACTGCTGCTGAGCTCCGTCCTTCAGCAGCAGATACGCCAGCAAAGCTGGTCCGTCCGGTCATGGGCGCGAGGGGCCGGAGCCCGCTCCAGTCGAGGCGATGGCTGCCGCGATCGTGTCGAGGTCCGAGGCGTCGAGGGTGAGCTCGCCGGCGTCGATCCAGCCGTCGATCTGGGCCGCGCTGCGGGCGCCGACGATGGCTGCGGTGCACCCGCGCCAGGCGAGCGTCCACGCGACGGCCACAGCCGCCTGCGTCGTGGAGTGCTTGTCGGCCACCGGCTTCAGCGCCTCGGCGAGCGCGAGGTTGGCGTCGAGGCCGCTCGTGAAGTCGTCCTCGGAGCGCCGCCAGTCGTCGGCGGCGAGCGCGGCGACCCGCTCGAGGCTGAAGGCGCCGGTGAGCAGCCCCGCCTGCATCGGCGAGTAGACGATCGTGCCGGTCCCGTGGTCGGCGCACCAGGGCAGCACGTCGCTCGCAGCGTCCCTGCTGATCGCGGAGAACGGCGGCTGCAGGGTCTCGACATGGGACAGCGCCTCGGCGACCTCGAGCTGCGTGACGTCGTGGTTGGAGAGTCCTACGTGCGCCACCTTGCCCTCGTCTCGGAGCGCGATCATCGTCGCCCAGTAGTCCTCCAGGGGCGTGCCGTCGTCGGCGGGCCAGTGCATCTGCAGCAGGTCGAGCCGCTCCACACCGAGGCGTCGCAACGAGTTCTCGGTCTCGGTGCGCAGCCGTGCGGCGGCACCGCTGAGGTGCGTGTCACCGTTCTCGAGACGGTCCGGCCCCGTCTTGGTGAAGACGTACGGCCGATCTGCCTCCGGGAGGTCGCGCAGGGCGCGAGCGACGACCTCCTCCGAGTGGCCCCAGCCGTAGACGGGTGCAGTGTCGATCCAGTTGACGCCGAGCTCGATCGCACGGCGGATCGCCGCGATCGAGGAGTCGTCGTCCTGCGGTCCCCACCCGTAGATCCACGGACCGCCCGCCGCCCACGCGCCGAACCCCACCCGCGTGATCTCCATGCCGGTGCGGCCGAACGGGACACGTGTCGTGACACTCATGAGCTCTCCAGGGACGAGGACCGGCGATGCTGGCGCAGCTGCCGCTGACAGGCAGTCTTTCGCAGCAGTCGCGCCAGCATCGCGGGAACGTGGAATCGGTCAGTCGAAAGTGACCGTCAGCGGGGCGTGGTCACTCCAGCGATCTGCGTACGTCTCGGCCTTGCCGACCTCGGCACTCACAGCACGAGCCGCGAGCTGCGAGGTGGCTAGGGCATAGTCGATGCGCCAGCCGCCATCGGTATCGAAGCCGCGGCCCCGCCACGACCACCAGGTGTAGGGACCGGGGCCGTCACCGCCGAGCCTGCGACCGAGGTCGGTCCAGCCGTGGACGTCGTTCCACCGGTCGAGGTAGGCGCGCTCGTCCTCGAGGAACCCTGCCTTGCCACGGTTGCCGCGCCAGTTCTTGATGTCGTTCTCCGTGTGCGCGACGTTGAGGTCGCCGCACACGATCGCCTGCCGTCGCACCCGAGGGCGCCCGAGGTCGACGAGACGGGCCTCCACCGCATCGAGGAAGCGATACTTCTCCCCCTGCCGCGCCTCGTCGGTGGCCTCACCCGTGTGCACGTAGGTGCTCGCGACGGTGAGCGGTCCGACGGCCGTGTCGATGTCGACCTCGACCCATCGGCCGGACTCCACGAACTCGTCCGGGCCGACGCTCGTGCGTGTGGCCCTCTGCGGCATCGTGGTGAGGACCGCGACACCTGCCCGACCTTTCGACGACGCCTCGGTGTGCGCGACGTACAGGTGCCTCAGGCCGGCCTCGTCGAGCACCTCGGCCACCTGCTCGTCTGTCGCGCGCACCTCCTGCAGGCACATCACGTCAGCCCCGGACGCCGCGAGCCACGCAAGACCCCCACGTCGCGCCGCCGCACGGATCCCGTTGACATTCACCGTCACGACCTTGAGCACGCCCCCATCCAACCAGCAGCGCGACCCCCTCCCGACCGCCCCCGTCCAGGGCTCGAGTTACTGCCCGAATCCTAGATTCCACCGGCGCCAAACCGACGATTCGGGCAGTAACTCGAGGGGTCTCAGGTGGCGAGCGGATGCGACGAGGCCCGCACCGGGTGGGTGGCGGGCCCCGTCGCGTGGTTGCGCGCGGGGGCGGCCGGTGGGTCGTCGTACGTCGATCAGGCCATGGCCTTCTGGAGGTTGGCATCGATCGCGTCGAGGAACTGCTCGGTCGTGAGGTAGGGCGCGTCGGGTGCGATGAGCAGCGCGAGGTCCTTGGTCATCTTGCCCTCCTCGACCGTCTCGATGCAGACCCGCTCGAGGGTCTCGGCGAAGCCGGTCACCTCGGGCGTGCCATCCATCTTCCCGCGGTAGGACAGGCCCTGGGTCCACGCGAAGATCGAGGCGATCGGGTTGGTCGAGGTGGGCTTGCCCTGCTGGTGCTGGCGATAGTGGCGCGTCACCGTGCCGTGCGCCGCCTCGGCCTCCACCGTCTTGCCGTCGGGCGTCATGAGCACCGAGGTCATGAGGCCGAGCGAGCCGAACCCCTGGGCCACGGTGTCGCTCTGGACGTCGCCGTCGTAGTTCTTGCAGGCCCAGACGTAGCCGCCCTCCCACTTCATGGCTGCGGCCACCATGTCGTCGATGAGTCGGTGCTCGTACGTGATGCCCGCAGCCTCGAAGTCAGCCTTGAACTCGGCCTCGAAGATCTCGGCGAAGAGGTCCTTGAAGCGGCCGTCGTAGGCCTTGAGGATGGTGTTCTTCGTGGAGAGGTAGACCGGGAGTCCGCGGTCGAGGCCGTAGCGCATCGAGGCGCGCGCGAAGTCGCGGATCGAGTCGTCGAGGTTGTACATCGCCATGGCGACGCCACCCGCCGGGTAGTCGAAGACCTCGACCTCGATCGGGTCGCCGCCGCCGTCGGGCACGAACGACATCGTGAGCTTGCCCTTGCCGGGCACCACGAAGTCGGTGGCGCGGTACTGGTCGCCGAAGGCGTGGCGGCCGATGATGATCGGCTTGGTCCAGCCCGGCACGAGGCGCGGGATGTTGGAGATGACGATCGGCTCGCGGAAGATGACGCCGCCGAGGATGTTGCGGATCGTGCCGTTGGGCGACTTCCACATCTTCTTGAGGCCGAACTCCTCGACCCGTGCCTCGTCCGGCGTGATCGTCGCGCACTTGACCCCGACGCCGAACTCCTTGATGGCGTTGGCGGAGTCGATCGTCACCTGGTCGTCGGTGGCGTCGCGGTTCTCGACCGAGAGGTCGTAGTACTTCAGGTCGACGTCGAGGTAGGGGAGGATCAGCTTGTCCTTGATGAACTGCCAGATGATCCGTGTCATCTCATCCCCGTCGAGCTCGACGACCGGGTTGATGACCTTGATCTTCGCCACAGCGTTCTCCTGGTTCTGGGTGTAGGTCGTGCGGATCAGATGAGGCCGAGCTCGCGTACGGCGGTGCGCTCCTCGACGAGCTCCGCCACCGAGGCGTCGATGCGTCCGCGCGAGAAGTCGCTCACCGGCAGCCCCTGGACGATCTCCCACTCGCCACCCTGAGAGGTGACGGGGAAGGAGGAGATGAGCCCCTCGGGAACGCCGTAGGACCCGTCGGAGGAGATCGCGGCCGAGACCCAGTCGCCCTCGGGAGTGCCGTTGACCCACGAGTAGACGTGGTCGATGGCGGCGTTCGCGGCTGAGGCGGCCGAGGACAGGCCACGCGCCTCGATGATCGCGGCGCCGCGCTTGGCGACGGTCGGGATGAAGTCGTTCTCGATCCACGCCTGGTCGCCGACGACCTCGGCGGCGTTCTGGCCATAGATCTTCGCGTTGAAGATGTCGGGGTACTGCGTCGCGGAGTGGTTGCCCCAGATCGTGAGGTTGGTGATGTCGTTCACCGTCACGCCGGCCTTCTTCGCGAGCTGGGCCTTGGCGCGGTTGTGGTCGAGGCGCGTCATCGCGGTGAAGCGGCTCGCGGGCACGTCGGGCGCGTGCGACGCGGCGATGAGGGCGTTGGTGTTGGCCGGGTTTCCGACCACGAGCACCCGCACGTCGCTTGCGGCACCGGCGTTGATGGCCTCGCCCTGCGGCTTGAAGATGCCGCCGTTGGCCGACAGCAGGTCGCCACGCTCCATGCCCGCGGCACGCGGCCGCGCGCCGACGAGCAGCGCGATGTTGACGCCGTCGAAGGCGGCGCGCGCGTCATCGGTGATGTCGATCCCGGCGAGCAGCGGGAACGCGCAGTCGTCGAGCTCCATCGCGGTGCCTTCGGCAGCCTTGAGCGCCGGCGTGATCTCGAGGAGCCGCAGGCGTACGGGCACATCAGGACCGAGCAGCTGCCCGGAGGCGATGCGGAACAGCAGCGCGTAGCCGATCTGTCCGGCTGCGCCGGTGACGGTCACGGTGACGGGCGAAGCGGCCATGGTGCGCTCTCCTTGTCGTCGGCGGCGGGTCGTCGTCGACCCGGGCCGGATGGATATCTCGTCGTCAAGACATCTAGGTGCAGGCTATCGACAACGACGGCCTACGTGCTCGGCGGGGGGACCCACAGGGCGAGCAGGCTGGTGGCGAGGGCGAGGGTCGCGAGCACCGCGACATCCACCTTCTTCGAGCGTACGGCGAGCAGCCCCGCCTCGGAGGCCGGGAGCAGGAGCCTCAGGAACAGCGCGAGCGCCACCCCGAACGACAGCAGCAGTGTTCCGCGGCGGAAGTGCCCGCTCGCGACCACGACGAGCCCGGCGAGCACGACGGCGAGCGACGCCGCGATCGGCCACTGCCGCCGCACTGCGTTCACCACGGTCAGGCCAGGCCCGCTGCGCGCTCCGCGGCCTCGACCACGTTGGCCAGCAGCATGGCCCGAGTCATCGGCCCGACGCCGCCCGGCATGGGCGCCACGAACCCGGCGATCTGACGGACATCCGGGTGCACGTCACCGACGAGACCGGAGTCGGTCCGCGTGATGCCGACGTCGAGCACGGCCGCCCCCGGCTTGACGAGGTCGGTGGTCACGAGGTGGGCCACACCCGCAGCCGCGACGATGATGTCGGCGGTGCGCGTGTGCGACGCGAGGTCCTTCGTGCCGGTGTGGCAGAGGGTCACGGTCGCGTTCTCGCTCTTGCGCGTGAGCAGGAGGCCGAGCGGTCGTCCCACCGTCACCCCACGACCGATGATCGTGACCTCTGCTCCGGCGAGCGGGACGTCATACCTGCGGAGCAGCTCGACGATGCCGCGCGGTGTGCACGGCAGCGGAGCGCGGATGCCGAGCACGAGCCGGCCGAGATTGGTGGGGTGCAGGCCGTCGGCATCCTTGTCGGGGTCGATCGACTCGAGCGCCCGGCTCTCGTCGAGGCCCCGGGGCAGCGGCAGCTGCACGATGTAGCCGGTGCACGTGGGATCGGCGTTGAGCTCGGCGATGGCGTCGTCGAGCTGGGCCTGCGTCGCGTCGGCCGGCAGGTCGACCCGGTGCGAGGTGATGCCGACCTCGGCGCAGTCGCGGTGCTTGCCGGCCACGTAGGACTGGCTGCCAGGATCTTCTCCGACCAGCACGGTGCCCAGGCCCGGGGTGATGCCGTGCTCACGGAGCTTCGCGACCCGCTCGGCCAGCTCGGCCTTGATCGCGGTCGCGGTGGCCTTGCCGTCGAGGATCGTCGCGGTCACGCCGCGATCCTCTCACGCGCTCCGGGTTCGTCGGCGACCACGATCAGTCCTGCTGGTGCACCACGCGTCCGGCGACGACCGTGAGGCGTACGGGCAGGTCGGTGACGTCCTCGGGGGCCACCTCGACGATGTCGTCGCCCCACGCCACGAGGTCCGCCGGAGCACCGACGCGCAGCACCCCACCGGAGCCGCCGTCGATCCGGGCCGCGTTGGCGGTGTAGCCGGTCAGGGTCTCGAGGCCCGTGAGCGCCCGGCTCGTGCCGAGTGGACGGTGGTCCTCGACGTCGGGTGCATAGCGCCGCTGCGCGGCGAAGAAGCCCAGGCGCGGGTCGTACGGCGCCACCGGCCAGTCCGAGCCCAGGACGACGTTGGCACCGGTGGCGTTGATGTCACCGGACGGCATCGTGTGTGCGCACCGGTGCATGCCGAGGCGCTCGGACCAGGGGTCGGACAGGTCCGGGTTGAGCCACCGCAGGTGGATCGGTTGCATCGAGGCGCTCACACGTTCGCGGCGGAACCGCGCGACGAGCTCGGGAGGTGCGGTCTCGATGTGCTCCACCCGGTGTCGCCCGGCACTGCCTCCGGCGTCGGCGTAGGCGTCGAGCACCTCGCGGATCGCGCGGTCCCCGATCGCGTGCGTCGCGATGTGAAATCCGGCCTCGTGGAACTGGCGCACGGTCCGGCGAAAGTGCTCAGCGTCGGGCCACATCGGGTCGTTGCCGTCGCCGCGGGTGTCGGACTCCTCGAGCCACGCGGTGCCCGTGTCGATGACGCCGTCGAGCATGAGCTTCACGGAGTTGGCGGTCCACATCGTGCCGGTCAGATCGCGACGCCGGACGATCTCGAGGAGCGTCTCCGCGTCATAGCTGGGGTCGACCCACTGATGGAAGCGGATCCGCAGGGTGAGCAGGTCGGCCGCCTCGAGCGCGGCGAAAGCGTCCGCTGTCTCGACGCCACCGTCCATCTGGTGGATCCCCGTGATGCCCAGGGAGTTCTGGGCTCGGATGACCTCAGCCGCCCACCCGAGCTTCTGCTCGTCGCTGGCCTCGGGGACGACGCCCCACACAGTGGCGATGGCCGCCATCTCGCGCAGCTCGCCGGTGGGCGCCCCGTCGCGGTCGACCACGATGAAGGAGCCGTCGTCGAACTCCCGCGACCCGGTCACGCCTGCGACGCGCAGCGCCTCGCCGTTGGCGAGTCCCGTATGCATGTCGAGCGTGTGGATGAGCATCGGGCCCTGGCCGGCGGCCTCGTCGATGAGGTCGTGGTGGTACTCAGCGCCCTGAAGCGCGGCGTACTCGAACGCGAAGCCCGTCACCCATGCGTCAGGACCGAGGCGCGCGCGCTCGGCGCGCAGGAGCGCCCGGACCTCGGCGAGGGTCGAGACGCGGTCGAAGTTGATGCCCTGGGCCACCTGCGAGCCCATGAGCAGGTGCTGGTGGCCGTCGGTGAGCCCCGGAGTGACGTGCCATCGCGCGCCCGAGATCACGTGCGTGCGGGCATCGCATGCCGTCCGCACCTCGGCGGTGTCGCCGATCGCGACGATGACACCGTTCTCGATCGCGACAGCCGACGCGGAGGGCCGGGTCGGGTCGAGCGTGCGGATGCTGGTGTCGACGACAGCGAGATCGGCGGCCACGAGGTCCTCCCAGGGGTTTGTGTGTCGTCACCGTAACGACGGGCAGCAGGTTCGGCAACGGTCCTGTCAAGGCTATTGACGGGGACTCCGTCGGCTTACTACCTTCGGCCCACCTAGCAGGGGGGAGAGGCTGTTGAGCGACCTTCACTACCTCAGCGCGGTCGAGGTGATGCGCGCGTTCCGCAGCCGCGAACTCTCGCCGCTCGAGGCGCTCGACGCCGTGTCGGCGCGCGCCGACGCAGTCGAGCCGACGATCAACGCCCTGCTGGAGCGCGACCACGAAGGAGTCCGAGAGGCGGCTCGAGCAGCGACCGAGCGCTATGCCCGCGCCGAAGCCACCGGCGCCCTCGAAGGTCTG
>JANXWJ010000067.1 GCA_025351185.1 Candidatus Nanopelagicales bacterium | reverse complement strand
ACCACGGCAGGTCTGGGGGTGGGGGTCAGGGTTCGGCGCCTACTTGGGTGACTCGGCCGGGGCCGTCGGACATGCGCATCGCGAGGTAGACCGGGGCGATGAAGGCGACGAGCACGGCGGCGGCGACCGCGTTGATGATCGGGCCCTGGTTGGGGCGGAAGAGGTTGTTGAAGATCCACTGCGGCAGCGTCTCGATGCCGGGGCCGGAGGTGAACGTCGTGACGACGATCTCGTCGAACGACAGCGCGAAGGCCAGCAGTGCGCCGGCGACGAGGGCGGAGCGTATGGCGGGGAAGGTCACGTCGCGGAAGGTCTGGAACGGACCGGCGCCGAGGTCCATCGCCGCCTCCTCGAACGACGTGCCGGTACGCCGAAGGCGCGCCAGCAGGTTGTTGAAGACGACCACGATGCAGAACGTCGCGTGCGCGAGGATCACCGTGAACAGACCGAAGCTGATGCCGAGCGGCACGAGCACCGTGTTGAACGACGAGTTGAGCGCGATACCCGTGACGATGCCGGGCAGCGCGATCGGCAGGATCACGACGAAGCTGATCGGCTCGCGACCGAAGAAGCGATAGCGCGACACGGCGAACGCGATCATCGATCCGAGCAGCAGCGCGATGACCGTCGCGCCGGTCGCCGCCTTGAGGCTCGTGAGGATCGCCGCGCGCACGCCGTCGTTAGTCGCGGCCTTGGTCCACCACTCCGTGGTGAACGACGTGGGTGGCCACGAGAAGACCTTGGAGGCGTTGAAGGAGTTGACGACGACGACCACGAGCGGGAAGTAGATGAAGACGAGGACCGCTGCGGAGATGAGCCCGAGGATCCAGCGGGCACGGCGCGAGATGGTCATACCGTCGCCCTCACAGGTTCTCGAGCGCGCCGGTGCGACGCACCGCGAGCAGGTAGAGGACGATCACGGTGATCGGGAACAGGGCGGCTGCGGCAGCCAGCGGCAGGTTGTTGGCGACACCGACGTTGTCGTAGATGACGTTGGCCCACATCTGGGTGGTGCCTCCGACGATCTTCACCATGATGTAGTCGCCGAGCGTCAGGGAGAACGTGAAGATCGACCCGGCGATGAGCGACGGCACGAGCATCGGCAGCACCACCGAGCGGAAGGTGTGGCCCGCTGACGCGCCGAGGTCCGCGGAGGCCTCGAGCAGCGAGTCGGGGAGGCGCTCGAGACCGGCATAGACCGGGAGCACCATGTAGGGCAGCCACAGGTAGGCGAGCGAGAAGACGACCGCAGCGAGACCGAGCCCGGGGCCCTTGAGGCCGAGCGGCTCGAGGATCCAGTCGATGACACCGTTGTTGATGAACAACGTCTGCATGGCGTAGCCCTTGACGAGGTAGCCCGCCCACAGCGGCATCGTCACCGCGATGACGATGGCATAGCGGATCCTCTTGCTGCGCACGACCTTTGCCGCCATGAAGGCGAGGGGTACGGCGAGGACCATGTCGATCACGGTCACGGCGAGCGCGATGCCGACGGTGCGCGCCGCGATGACCCAGTAGACCTGGCCGCGGAACAGCGTCTGGTAGTTCTCCAGCGTCGGGGTCTTGACGAGGCTCCCCGTGAAGGAGTCGGTGCTCCAGAACGACGCCAGCACCATGATCGCGAGCGACCCGAGGTAGAGGACGACCAGCCAGAACAGCGGTGCCGTCAGCAAGCCCGCCAGGCGCACGCGCGGATGGCGGTAGAGGAAGCCCGAGACCGACCGCGACGAGCCCTGAGGGCTCGTCGCGGTCGGCGTCGTCGTGTCTAGAGCCATCAGCCCTTGATCTCGGTCCACGCCTGGGTCCAGGCGGCGTAGTCCTTACAGATGTCACCGCGACCGTCGAGGCAGTTCTTGGTGGGGGTGGTCCAGTAAGAGATCGCGTTCGCGTAGGTTGCGTCGAGCGCGTGAAAGCCGTCGCAGAATGCCTTGTCCGACGTCTCCTTGCACGCGAGCGTCTGCGCGGGCGCCTCGCCGAACCACTCGGCAACCGCAGCGTTGACCTTGGGCGAGACGATGTAGTCCATCCACTTGTACATGCAGTTCGGGTGCGCGGCCTTGCTCGCGATCATCCAGGTGTCGGACCAGCCGGTGGAACCCTCGGACGGCACGAACGACTCGACGGCGACCTTCTTCTCGCCGTTGATGAGGTTGGCGTTGATCTGCCACGCCGTACCCAGCACGCTCTCCTGCGCGCCGAACGAGTTGACCTGGTCGGTGTAGGCGGCCCAGTACTTGCTGATGAGCGGACGCTGCACCTTGAGCAGGTCGACCGCCGCCTGGAACTGCGTGTCGTCGAGGGCGTACGGGTTGGTGATCTTCAGCTCGGGCTTGGTCTTCGAGAGATAGAGCGCAGCGTCGGCGATGTAGATCGGGGAGTCGTACGCCGTGATCTTGCCCTTGTAGGGCGAGTTGGCGTCGAAGACGGCGCCCCACGACGTGGGCGCGGGCTTCACGACGGCCGTGTTGTAGGCGAGCACGTTGGCGCCCCAGCCGTGCGGGATCCCATACGCCGCGCCGTTGACGGAGTTCCACGGCTTGAGCTTGAGGAAGTCCGAGACGGTTTTGTAGTTGGGCACGAGGTCGGTGTTGACCGGTGCCACGTCGCCGCCGTAGATGAGGCGCAGGGTGGCGTCACCGGATGCCGAGACGCCGTCGTACTGACCCGTCTTCATGAGGGTCACCATCTCGTCGGAGGTGTTACCGATCTTGACGTTGACCTTGCAGCCGGAGTCCTTGGTGAACTGCGTGACCCAGTCGACCGTCTTGTCGGTCGAGCCGTTCTCCGCATAGCCCGCCCATGCGACGATGTTGAGCTCACCCTCGCCTGCGCCGACCGAGGCTGCGGCGGTGCCCGCCGGCGGTGCGGGGCGCTCGGTGCTGCCGGCGCTCGCGGCGCCGGTCGTGGTCGAGCTGCTGCTGGAGCCGCAGGCTGCGGCCAGCAGGACGACGGTGATGCCAGTGGCCGCCGTCTTGAGCAAGCGCGTGGTGTGCACCTGCTACCTCCTCATCGTGTTGTCGCCCCTGACCGTCTGTCGGGGGAGTGTGTGGCGTCGTACGGGCGCTAGGCCTGGACGCGGTATTCGTGCTCGCGGCGCCAGGCGAGGCGCACGCGCGTGCCGCGCAGAGCGGCGACGTCGGACGACGAGGTCGTCGAGTTCTGCTGCAGCGCGACGAGCGACCCGCCCGCATCGAGGTTGACGACGAAACGGGTCGCATCACCGACGTAGACGACCTCCGCGATCGTGCCGTCGGCTCCGTGCCCGCCGTCACCGATGACCGTCTCGGTGTCGACGATGCGGATCTTCTCCGGACGGACGCTGTAGACGCCTTCGTTGCCCAGCACCTTGAGCGCTGCCTCGCCGCGCAGGAGGTTCGACGTGCCGACGAAGCCGGCGACGAACTCGGTGGCCGGCTTCTCATAGACGTCGGCGGGTGAGCCGATCTGCTCGATGCGCCCGGCGTTGAAGACGGCGATACGGTCACTCATCGTCAACGCCTCCTCCTGGTCGTGCGTGACGAAGACGAACGTGATCCCGACGTCGCGCTGGATCGCCTTGAGCTCCACCTGCATCTGCTCGCGGAGCTTGAGGTCGAGGGCACCGAGCGGCTCGTCGAGCAGCAGGACCTTGGGGCAGTTGACGAGGGCACGGGCGAGTGCGACGCGCTGACGCTGACCGCCGGACATCGCGGCCGGCTTGCGGTCGCCGTAGTCCTCGAGACGCACCGAGGCGAGTGCGGCACGCGCGCGCTTACGGCGCTCGGACTTGCCGACGCCGGTGACCTTGAGGCCGTACTCCACGTTCTGCGCGACCGTGAGGTGCGGGAACAGGGCGTAGTCCTGGAAGACGGTGTTGACGTCACGCTGGAACGGCGGGAGCTTCGACACGTCAACGCCTGTCAGCTCGATCGACCCGGCGGTCGGGAGCTCGAAGCCGGCGATCATGCGCAGCACCGTGGTCTTGCCCGAGCCCGACGGACCGAGCAGCGTGAGGAACTCGCCGTCGGCGATGTCGAGGTCGACGGAGTCGACCGCCACGACCGAGCCGAAGGTCTTGCGCAGCCCGCGCAGCCGGATGGCCGGGGGCATCACGTCCGACGCCGCTATCGAGGTCGCCGGAGCCGTCGTCTCGTGCGCCGCAGGCGGCGTCAGGTCGCTCATGCTGGGGGGATCCTCGGGGTCTGCGGGCAGGCTCCGGCGGGTGGCCGAACGGACGACGCGTCACGGCCACGGCTCGTCAGCCGTGCCGGTGGGCGTTGCCGCAGGGTAGCGGGGTGACGGTGGCCAGATCGAGGGGTAGGTACCGATTTCGTCGCGATCGTGACCGAATCGTACGAATTCGGTCGCCTGTCCGGCGCTGGGCGACCGGTTTCTGCGCGACTCGGTCACATCGACGACACCACGTGGGGGCTCGCTATCGGGTCCCCTGGCTGGTTCGACGGCGGGTGCTGCGGCCACCTCCACGGACCTCGTCCACCTCACATCGACGGCCGGCATCGCGCCAGCAGACCGGCTCGCCGCGATCGTGGCGGCTGCGCCGGATCCTGCGGGATGGGCGGCGCGAGCACGGCGTTGTGCGTCGGTGTGCCGATCGAGCTCACCACGTCGTACTCCGACGTCGACGGGAGCCGAGATGCCCAGGCGCACGATGCCGCCGCTGGTCTCGATGACGGTGATGGTGATGCGTTCGTCGAGCACCACGCTCTGACCTGCGGATCGGGCGAGCACGAGCATCGGGAGCCTCCTCGGGACTCCCCCCACAGATCCCAGTCTGAACGCCTCGGGTCGACGAACCCGCCCCAGACCACCCACACGGCCCACACCCGAACGACTGACGCACCCCCCACGGAGGAAGCCCCCGACCACTCAGGTCAGGGGAAGGTACGCCGAGAGGTCGCTGCGCTCACCGCTCGCACGGACCCGGCCGTCGGCTACCGCGTCGCCCCACGCAAGCCAACCGGCAGCCAGCTCGAGCCAGGTCCGCGCGTCGCACTCGACGACCGCCGGCGGCGTGCCGCGACGGTGGGTTGCGCCCTCGATCGCCTGGACTGCCGCGTACGGGGGGACCCGCACCTCGACGGAACGCCCTGGTGCCCGGGCGACGAGCTCGGCGAGCGACGCCTTCACCGCCGCCTTCACCTCGAGCCGGTCGGGCGTGCCACCCGAGTCCCACACGTCCAGGACGTCGGTCATCGCGGCGCGGCCGTGCCCCACGCCGGGAGCTCGGCAGCGAACTCGAGCACGGTGTCGAGCACCCGGTCCCAGCCTGCGTCGAGCATGAGGTCGTGACCCATCCCCGGAAACCACACCGGCTCGACGCCGTAGGAGTCCGCCGTGCGCCGCACGTCGGCGGGTCGGACAAGACGATCGCTGGGTGTCCCGATGACGAGCACAGGGCAGCGCACCGGCCCGACGGTGCGACGCAGCAGCAGCTCCCACTGCACGAGCGGTGACTCCATGCCCGTGCGGTCGGAGTAGGCGCGAGCAGTCGTGGCGTCGAGACCCTCGAACAGGATGTCGGGCTCCATCGACAGGGTCTGCCCGATCACCGCACGCCCGAGGTCCGCGGGGCGGTCCTTGGCTATCGCGATGAGGTCGCCGACCGCGGAGTGCATCGGTGCCGGGGCCAGAAGCACCAATCCGCGCAGGGGATATCGCTCGGCGACGAGCTGCGCGACGATGGCGCCCATCGAGTGCCCGATGAGCACCGGCGGCGACGGCAGCTCGGTGATCGTCTGCATGACGTCGTGGACGTAGTCGCGGGTGAGGGTGCGCCGCAGGTGCCGTGCACCGGCTGACCCACCGTGCCCGCGCAGGCTGACGGCGTATGACGGCCAGCCCTTCTCCGCTGCCGCCGGGACCCAGTTCTCCGCGAAGCACCAGGCGCCGTGCGCGACGCCGTGCACCATCAGGAGGGGCGGACGATCACTCGGTTCGGCTGGCTGCGCCGAGATGACCTCGCGGTGCGACACCGCAGCCGACGGGAACGACCAGTCCCACGGACGCATCGCCTTCGTCTTGCGGCGCAGAGGGTTTCCGCTGCCGGCCCGCGCTTTGACCGCGTTCATCGCGTTCATGCGGAGACCTCCAGCTCGCGGATCGCGTCCTGCAGCACGCCGAGATAGTCCTGGTGCGCGACTTCGTAGTAGTGCCTCGTGGAGTTCTTGTACTCCGTGCCCGCGGAGAAGCGACGATCTGCCTCGGCCGACGCGCGCGACAGGAATCCGCGCGCCGCACCCGGCCGCTGGCGCAACGCCTCGGCGACCCGGGCGATAAGCATCCCCTGCCAGTGCGCCAGGGTCCACTGGCCGGAGTCCGGCTGGATGAGGCCGCTCACCACGAGGTTGTCGAACGCCGGGGTGAAGATCTGCAGGAACAGCTGCGGATGGTCGTCGTGCCAGTTGAGCCACGCGTGGTCGAGGAACGGGAAGCTGACGAGGTAGCCGGTGCAGAAAACCACGAGATCGACCTCGGCACGAGTGCCGTCGGTGAAGACGACAGCGTCGTGCTCGAAGTGGTCGATGTCCTCGCTCGGAGTGATGTCGCCGTGCCCGACGTAGTAGACCAGCTGCTGGTTGACGATCGGGTGCGTCTCGAAGAACTTGTGGTCGGGCTTCTTAAGACCGAACTTCGTGAGGTCGCCGACGGCGAAGCGCAGCGATCCCTTGAACATCGCGCGTCTGACCGGAAGCGGGATCTTCAGTGCCAGCAGGCTGTCTGCGACCTGGTCGCTCGGGCGACCGGTCATGTACTTCGGGTTGTAGTAGTAGCCGCGCCGGGTGCTGTGCCAGGTGTGGACGGCATTCTGGGCACTCTCGACGGCGACGTCGCAGCCGGTGTTGCCTGCGCCCACGACCAGCACGCGCTTGCCCCTCAGGACCTCCGCACCCTTGTAGTCGGCGGAGTGGATGATCTCGCCGCCGAAGGTGTCCTGCCCCGGATAGGTCGGTTGCTTCGGCGACCAGTTGTGACCGTTGCCGACCACCAGGCCGGCATAGCGATACGTCGTCTCCGCGGCAGTGGTGCGGTCGCGCACCGTGACGTCCCACGCGCGACCGTCGGCGACGGGCACGGCGCCGACCACGTCGGTCGAGAACCGGATTCGGGCTCGGAGCCCGAAGTGGTCGGCGTAGCGCCCGAAGTAGTCCTTCACCTGGCGGTGGCTCGGATAGTCGGGATAGGCATCCGGCATCGGGAAGTCGGGGAACTGGGTGAACGGCTTGCTCGAGATGAGGTGCGTCGACTCATAGACCCGGGAGTTCTCGGCGCCGAAGTTCCAGTTGCCGCCGACATCGGACTCTCGCTCGAAGCCGTCAGCCTCGATCCCGTTCTGCAGCAGCGCCTTGAGCGCCGACATCCCGTGCGGCCCCGCGCCCACCACCGCCCACGCATCCCCCCGGTCGACGAACGCGGGAGCGCCATCGCCTGCGGCCGCTCCCGCCGCCTTCTTCGCAGGGGTACGACGTCGCGGCTTGGGCGCCGTCGGAGGCGCTGGTGCCTGCGGGTGGACGGTGGTCTCAGGGGTAGGCTCGGCCATGCCGCACATTGTGTCCGCCCCACGCCCACCGCGCCCCCCAACCTCCCCTCGAGTTACCGCCGCACGAATCCTTGAGTTCACGCCGGCGTAGAACCGACGATTCGGGCGGTAGCTCGCGGACCCAGCGGGGTGGGGCATCATGGCGAGGTGACGCAGGACGTGGGTACGGCGCAGCTCGCGCGGCTCGTGAGGCGTGGTGGTGTCGCGGTGCTCACCGGCGCGGGCATCTCCACCGAGTCGGGGATCCCCGACTATCGAGGTGCCACCGGTGTCGCCCAACGGAGGCACGCACCGATGACCTACCAGGCGTTCCGCGACGATCCGGTCGCCCGCCGTCGCTACTGGGCGCGAAGCCACGTCGGCTGGGGGTTCATGTCCTCAGCGGCCCCGAACATCGGCCACCAGGTCGTCGCGAGGCTCGAGACGCTTGGGCTCGTCGCGGGCGTGATCACCCAGAACGTCGACGGGTTGCACCAGGCGGCCGGGAGCCGCGACGTCATCGACCTCCACGGACGGCTCGACCGCGTGGTCTGCCTCGGGTGCGAGGCCGCATACCCGAGGGCCGAGGTGCGCGAACTGCTCACCGCCGCCAACGCGACGTGGCAGGCGAGCGTGACCGCGGTGAACCCAGACGGCGACGTCGAGATCCCCGACGAGCAGCTCGACGGGTTCGCCGTCGTCGACTGCCTGCGGTGCGGCGGCGTGCTCAAGCCCGACGTCGTGTACTTCGGCGAGAGCGTTCCGCCCGCCCGGGTGCACGCGTCGTACGCACTGGTCGAGGCGTCGTCCCTCCTGCTCGTCCTCGGAACGTCGCTGACCGTCTTCTCCGGGCGACGGTTCGTCGTACGCGCTGCAGCACAAGGGATCCCGGTCGCTATCGTCAGCGAGGGACCGACCCGCGGCGACGAGCACGCGACCCTCAAGATCGAGACCCCACTCGGAACGACGCTGGAGCAGCTCGAACACCTCATCCCCGCCGTGGCCTGACCTGTCCGGCGCGCCACTGACCTGACCCGCGTTGCTGGCGCACGTGCGGTTGAGTCGCCCGCTTCAGCAGCACTTGCGCCAGCCGCGCGGGTCCGTCGGGTCAGCCGAAGAGGGCGGGGAAGGTGGCGTCGGCCACCGTGCGCAGGTCGTGGAGGCCCCAGGCGAGAGTCTCGCCGTACGTCGGGCCCACGCGCAGCTCGTCGGTGCCCGTGACCTCACCGATGCGCTCAACCGGCACGCCGTGGGCGCCGGCCAGTGCCACGACCTCGTCGACGCGGTCCACGGCGCAGGTGACGACGGCGCGAGCCGTCGCCTCGGCGAGGAGGAACACGAACGCGTCGACACCCTCGGGCACCGTGATATCGGCGCCGACGTGGTGGCGCAGCGCCATCTCGACGAGCACCTGCACGAGGCCGCCGTCGCTCACGTCGTGCGCGGCGGTGACGAGCGAGCCCCGCGAGGCGGCGACGAGCACCTGAGCGAGCTGCCGCTCGGCCTCGAGGTCGACGACCGGCGGCAGGCCGCCGAGGTGGCTATGGACGACGTGCGCCCACTCCGACCCGGCGACCTCGTCGCGCGTGGTGCCGAGCAGGAGCACGACGTCGCCGACCTCCCCGAACGCGATCGGTGTACGCAGTGCGACGTCGTCGATCACACCGAGCACGCCGACGACGGGCGTCGGGTGGATCGCGACGTCACCGGTCTGGTTGTAAAAGCTGACATTGCCTCCGGTGACCGGGATCCCGAGCTCGAGGCACCCGTCGGCGAGGCCGGTGACAGCCCGCTCGAACTGCCACATGACGTCGGGGTCCTCGGGTGAGCCGAAGTTGAGGCAGTTGGTGACGGCGAGCGGCTCGGCACCCGTCGCTGCGACGTTGCGATAGGCCTCCGCCAGCGCGAGCTTGGCGCCGTTGTAGGGGTCGAGCTTGGCAAAGCGGCCGTTGCAGTCGGTCGAGAGCGCGACACCGAGGCCACTCGTCTCGTCGACGCGGATGACACCGGCATCCTCGGGCTGCGCCAGCACGGTGTTGCCGAGCACGTAGCGGTCGTACTGCTGCGTGACCCAGGTCTTCGACGCAAGGTTCGGGGAGCCGACCATGCGCAGCACCGTGTCGTGCAGCTCGACCGCGGTCGTCGGGCGAGCGAGAGCATCGGGCACGTCGGCCTGCAAAGCGTCCTGCCACGACGGGCGGGCATAGGGGCGGTTGTAGACCGGGCCGTCGTGCGCCACGGTGCGAGGCGGTACATCGACGATCACGTCACCGTGCCACTCGATGATGAGTCGACCGGTGTCTGTGACCTCGCCGATGACGTCGGCGGTGACGTCCCACTTGGCGCAGATCGCGAGGAAGGCATCGATCTTCTCCGGCGTCACGACGGCCGCCATGCGCTCCTGCGACTCGCTCATGAGGATCTCCTCAGGAGTCAGCGTCGCGTCGCGCAGGGGCACTGCGTCGAGCCGCACGTGCATGCCGCCCTCGCCGTTGCTCGCGAGCTCACTCGTGGCGCACGAGATGCCGGCCGCACCGAGGTCCTGGATGCCTTCGACGAGGCCCGCGTGCAGCACCTCGAGGGTGCACTCGATGAGCAGCTTCTCCACGAACGGATCGCCGACCTGCACCGCGGGGCGCTTGGTCGGACCACCGTCGTCGAAGGTCTCCGAGGCGAGGATCGACGCGCCGCCGATGCCGTCACCGCCCGTCTTGGCGCCGTACAGCACGACGAGGTTGCCGACACCCTTGGCGCTCGCGAGGTGGATGTCACCGTGTCGGAGGATCCCCACCGCCAGGGCGTTGACCAGCGGATTCCCTTGGTAGCACGGGTCAAAGACGATCTCGCCGCCAATGTTGGGCAGCCCGAGGCAGTTGCCGTAGCCGCCGATACCGGCGACGACACCGGGCAGCACCCGGCGCGTGTCGGGGTGGTCGGCCGCACCGAAGCGGAGCGGGTCCATGACAGCGACCGGGCGCGCACCCATCGAGATGATGTCGCGCACGATGCCGCCGATGCCGGTGGCTGCACCCTGATAGGGCTCGACGTAGGACGGGTGGTTGTGCGACTCGACCTTGAAGGTCACCGCCCAGCCCTGACCGACGTCGACAACGCCGGCGTTCTCGCCGATGCCGACCAGGAGCTTGTCGGTCTCGGGCTTCTTGTCACCGAACTGGCTCAGGTGCACCTTGCTCGACTTGTACGAGCAGTGCTCGCTCCACATGACGCTGTACATCGCGAGCTCGGCACTCGTGGGACGGCGCCCGAGGATCGTGCGGATGTCGTCGTACTCGTTGGGCTTGAGGCCGAGCTGGTCGTAGGGCTGCTCGCGCTCGGGGTGGGCGATCGCGTCGGCGACGGTATCGGGATGGCGCGTCATGCCTCGACAAGACCCTTCAGGATCGAGGTGAAGAACCCGAGACCGTCGGTGGTCGGGCCGGTGAGTGCCTCGACCGCGTGCTCCGGGTGCGGCATGAGGCCGACCACGTTGCCACGGGCGTTGCTGATGCCGGCGATGTCGCGACGGCTGCCGTTGGGGTTGAGCTCGAGATAACGCGCGACCACGCGTCCTTCGCCCTCGAGCTCGTCGAGGACGGCCTCGGACGCGACGTAGCCGCCCTCGCCGTTCTTCAGGGGCACGACGATCTCCTGGCCGACGGTGTACTCCGATGTCCACGGCGTCGTAGTGCTCTCGATCCGCAGTCGCTGGTCGCGGCAGACGAAGTGCAGCGAGTCGTTGCGTACGAGTGCGCCCGGAAGAAGGTGCGACTCGCAGAGCACCTGGAAGCCGTTGCAGATGCCGAGCACCGGGAGGCCGCCGTTGGCGGCGTCGACGAGCGGGCCCATGACCGGCGCGAACCGCGCAATCGCGCCGCAGCGAAGGTAGTCGCCGTAGGAGAAGCCGCCGGGCAGCACCACGGCGTCGACGCCGTGCAGGTCGGCATCGCCGTGCCACAGCGCCACGGCCTCGCCACCGGCGATACGTACCGCGCGCGCAGCGTCACGGTCATCGAGCGACCCGGGGAACGTGACGACCCCGATGCGCATGGTCACGCGGTGACCTCGCGGATCACATAGTCCTCGATCACCGGGTTGCTGAGCAGCGAGCCGGCGAGATCGTGGATCTGCGCGAGGCGAGCGTCGTCGACCTCGCCGTCGATCTCGAGGGCGAAGGACTTGCCCTGCCGGACGGAGGTGACCCCCGCGAGACCGAGGCGACCGAGAGCGCCTTCGACGGCCTTGCCCTGGGGGTCCAGGATCTCGGGCTTGAGCATGACGTCGATCACGACGCGGGCCACGGCTCGCTCCAGGGGGAGTGGGGAGGCGGTACACCGCATCCTATCGGGCGCAGCGCGTCCCCCCGACCGCCGCCTCGCTGCACAGATCTTCCCTCAGGGATGATCATGGAAGTTCAGCCGCCGTGATCATCCCTGAGGGAAGAAACGTCCCGTGCGCTGGACTGGCTGTTGCGCGGGTGCTGGGTCATCCCAGGCGGGCGGTGCCGGCGGTGGCGGCCTGGGTCCAGGCCTCCCAGGCGCTGCTGACCATGGAGTCGAGGTCGTGGGTGGCGTACCAGCCGAGCTCGGCCTGGGCGCGGTCGGCGGAGGTCACGATGCGGGCCGGGTCGCCGGGGCGGCGGACGCCGACGTCGTAGGGCACGGGTCGGCCGACGGCCGACTCGACGGCCGCGATGATGTCCTTGACCGAGATCCCGTCGCCGCGACCGAGGTTGTACGCGGGTGCGATATCGCGCGCGGAGGCGAGCGCCCGTGCCGCGGCCACGTGGGCGGTCGCGACGTCGCTGACGTGGATGTAGTCGCGTACGCACGAGCCGTCAGGCGTGGCGTAGTCGTCGCCGTTGACCGTGAACATCTCGCCGCGCGTCACGCGGTCGAGCAGGATCGGGAAGAGGTTGTGCGGGCTGACGTCATAGACCTCGGGCACGCCGGAGCCGACGACGTTGAAGTAGCGCAACGAGGTGTGACGGAAGGGCGGGTGGCCGGCGAGGTCCTCGGCACGGGCGACGTCGCGCAGCAGCCACTCGCCGATCAGCTTGCCCTCGCCGTACGGCGACTCCGGGTTCTTCGCCGTGTCCTCGGTGACGAGGTCGACGTCGGGGGTGCCGAACACCGCGGCCGAGCTGGAGAAGACGACATTGCGTACGCCGGCCGCCACGCACTGCTCGAGCAGGATGCGGGTGCCCTCGACGTTGACGTGATAGCTCGGCAACGGCTCGCGCACAGATACCCCGGCGTACTTCAGCGCCCCGACGTGCACGACACCTTCGATGCTGTGCTCGCGCAACGCAGCACCCACAGCGGCCGCGTCGGTGATCGAGCCGACCACGAGGGGTACGCCGTCCGGCACGAACTCGCGACGTCCGCTCGAGAGGTCATCGAGCACGACGGAGTCGATGCCCTCGCTCGCGAAGGCCCGCACCACGTGCGAGCCGATGTACCCAGCGCCTCCGGTTACCAACCACGTCATACGACCACCCTAACCGCGACAGCCGCGGCTTCGGGCGACGTGTCGGGAACCACACATCGCGGCGGCGTACGGCCGAAAACCCAACACTGTCATGTTGATTTCACGGCGGGGTGTGCTCAGGAACACTGAGTTGCATCGGGGCTGGCGCGCGGATGAGGAGCTGCGTCGCCGACACGCCGAGCAGGATGCGGGGTCAGGCGAAGCGCTTGCCGGTGAGGCGCTCGTAGGCCTCGACGTACTTCGCGCGGGTCTTCTCCACGACCTCGTCGGGCAGTGCCGGAGGTGCCTCGCCGGAGGTGCGGTCCCAGCCCGACTCGGGCGAGGTGAGCCAGTCGCGGACGTACTGCTTGTCATAGGACGGCTGCGCGTGGCCGGGCTCCCAGGTCTCCTCCGGCCAGAAGCGGCTCGAGTCGGGCGTGAGCACCTCGTCGGCGAGGACGACCTGGCCGTCGGCGCGCATGCCGAACTCGAACTTCGTGTCGGCGAGGATCATTCCGCGGTCTGCGGCGATGAGCGCGGCGCGCTCGTAGACCGAGATGCTCAGGCGCCGCAGGGTCTGCGCCTCGTCCTGCCCGATCGAGGCGACGACCTCGTCGAAGGTGACGTTCTCGTCGTGGTCGCCGATCGCGGCCTTCGTCGCCGGCGTGAAGATCGTCTTCGGGAGCTTCGAGCCGTCCTTGAGACCAGGCGGCAGGTTGACGCCGCAGATGCTGGCGTCAGCCTGATACTCCGTGAGACCGGACCCGGCGAGGTAGCCACGCACGACGCACTCGACCGGGAACATGTCGAGCTTGGTGCAGACCATCGCCCGACGCGCGACGGCGTCGGGCACGCGCGTGGAGACGACGTGGTTGGGCACGATGCCGGAGACGCGGTCGAACCACCACAGCGACATCGCCGTGAGGATGCGGCCCTTGTCCGGGATCGGCGTCGGCAGCACCCAGTCGTAGGCCGAGATCCGGTCGCTCGCGACGAACAGCAGCCGCCCCTCGGGCGTCTCGTACAGGTCACGCACCTTGCCGGAGTAGACGTGCGCGTACTCCTCGGGAAGGTCGTACGCAGGCGCAGGACTCACAGCATCACCGGCATCACTCACGAGCTCAACCCTATCGCCCGACCCCCCACCCGGTTCCGCATGAATGTGCCCCACCGTGCCATAGGCGCACGTCAGACGCCCCATTGCGTCCACAGGGCAGACAGCCGGTGGCAGCCTGTGGATTCAGTGGGGCGCCTCGCGTGCGCCTATGGCACGTTGGGGCACATTCATCGGAACCCAACGACCTGGGCAGGGCGTTGGGGGCGGGTGGCTCGCGGCGGGTGGGCGGCTCGTGATGGGCCGAGGGTCAGAGGATGGGCTCGGGTTGGTAGACGGCGGCGTCGGGGCGTTCGGCGACGAGGTGCTCGATCTCGTCCACGACCGCCGACACCTGGGATCGAGCCGCTCCGGTGAAGTCGATGGGGTCGTTGACGAGCTCGTCGAGCTGGGCGCGGGTCAGACCGAGGCGTACGTCGGCGGCGAGCCGGTCGAAGAGGTCGTTGTGCTCGACGCCCTTCTCGCGCATCTCCAGTGCCACGGCGACGGCGTGCTCCTTGATGGCCGCGTGCGCGGTCTCGCGACCGACGCCGTTCTTGACCGCAGCGATGAGCACCTTGGTGGTCGCGAGGAACGGCAGATAGCGGCGCAGCTCGCGCTCGGCGACCGCGGGGAACGCACCGAACTCGTCGAGCACCGTGAGCATCGTCTCGAGCAGGCCGTCGATGGCGAAGAAGGCGTCGGGCAGGGCGACCCGGCGTACGACGGAGCAGAAGACGTCTCCCTCGTTCCACTGCGCACCGGAGAGCTCGGCCGTCATCGAGGCATAGCCGCGCAGGATCACCGCGAAGCCGTTGATGCGCTCGCACGAACGGCTGTTCATCTTGTGCGGCATGGCAGAAGAGCCGACCTGGCCGGCCTTGAACCCCTCGGTCACCAGCTCGTTGCCGGCCATGAGGCGCACGGTTGTCGCGAACGACGACGGGCCGGCGGCAAGCTGGACGAGCGCGGAGACCACGTCGTAGTCGAGCGAGCGGGGATAGACCTGGCCGACGCTGGTGAACACGTGGTTGAAGCCGAGGTGCGCGGCGACGCGGTCCTCGAGCTCGACAAGCTTGTCGCTGTCGCCGTCGAGCAGGTCGAGCATGTCCTGCGCGGTGCCGACCGGACCCTTGATCCCTCGCAGCGGATAGCGGTTGATGAGCTCCTCGAGGCGACGGTGCGCGACGAGCAGCTCATCGGCCGCGCTCGCGAAACGCTTGCCCAGCGTGGTCATCTGGGCCGCGACGTTGTGCGAGCGGCCGGCGATCGCGAGCTCGTCATAGTCGATCGCGTGCGCGGCCAGCCGAGCGAGCACCGCAACTGTCTTGTCGCGGGTGACCTGCAGGGAGGAGAGCACCTGCAGCTGCTCGACGTTCTCGGTGAGGTCGCGGCTCGTCATGCCCTTGTGCACGTGCTCGTGCCCGGCGAGCGCGGAGAACTCCTCGATGCGCGCCTTCACGTCGTGGCGCGTGACCTTCTCGCGATCGCGGATCGAGTCGAGGTCGACCTGGTCGACGACCGCCTCGTAGGCCTCGAGCACGCCGTCGGGTACGTCGATCCCGAGGTCCTTCTGCGCGCGCAGGACTGCGATCCAGAGGCGTCGCTCGAGGACGATCTTGTGCTCGGGGGACCAGATCGTCGCCATCGCCGTGGAGGCGTAGCGAGAGGCGAGGACGTCGGGGATCGCGGGCGTGCTGGGCATGCGCGGGCCTTCGCTGCTGAGCGGACGAGATCGCCGTGGGGACGTCGTACGGCGGTGCGCCCATCCTCTCAGGTGGTGACATGGCGGGTCACCACCAGATCAGTCCCTAGGGCGCCTCACGCCAGCCATACGCAGCATCCCGCGTGGTTGCGCGCGGGTCGCGAGTTACTGCCCGAATCGCCGGGCGGCACGAACCAAGGGATTCGGGCGGTAACTCGCGGCCCGCCCGCCGGGGCGGGTGCGAGCAGAGGGCGCGGGTCGGCCGGCCCGACGGGTCAGGGGAGCTGGACCTCGCCGAGCTCGGCGGCGAGCGCGATGTCGCTGCGGTAGTGCGAGCCCTCGAGAGTGAGGTGGTCGAGCGCCTCGTAGGCCCGCTCGCGTGCATCGCCGAGGTCGGCGCCCACGCCCACCACGCTCAGCACGCGACCGCCCGTGGACAGCACCTCATGGTGCTCGCCGTAGGCAGTCCCGGCGTGCAGGACGACGGCGCCCTCGACCTCGCCAGCCGCGTCGAGGCCGCCGATCGGGCGCCCGGTGACGGGTGCGCCGGGGTAGTTCTCGGCCGCGACGACGACCGTGACCGCGGCAGCGTCGTTCCACCTCAGGTCCTCGAGGTCCCGCAGCGATCCCGTCGCTGCGGCAAACAGCACATGCGCCAAGGGGGTGCGCAGCCGTGCGAGCACCACCTGCGTCTCGGGATCGCCGAAGCGGGCGTTGAACTCGATCACGCGCAGGCCGCGCGAGGTCAGCGCCAGGCCGGCGTAGACGACTCCCACGAAGGGCGTGCCGCGTCTGGCGAGCTCATCGACCGTGGGCTGCACCACGCGGGCGACGATGTCCTCGACGAGGCCGTCGGGCGCCCACGGCAGCGGGGAGTAGGCACCCATGCCGCCCGTGTTGGGGCCGAGGTCGCCGTCGAACACCCGCTTGAAGTCCTGTGCGGGCTGCAGCGCGACGACGTGCTCGCCGTCGCTCAGGCAGAACAGCGACACCTCCGGACCGTCGAGGAAGTCCTCCACGACGATGCGCCCGCCGGGCTTGCTCAGACATTCGCGTGCGTGGTCGAGAGCAACGACGCGGTCGTCGGTGACGACGACACCCTTGCCCGCGGCGAGACCGTCGTCCTTGACGACGTACGGCGCACCGAACTGGTCGAACGCGACCTCGACCTCGTCGAGGTCGTCGCAGACGTGGGCCATGGCCGTCGGCACGCCGGCGGCCGCCATGATCTCCTTCGCGAAAGCCTTGCTGCCCTCGAGGCGCGCAGCCTCGCGCCCCGGCCCGAACGTCGCGATGCCCGCTTCTCGTACATGATCGGCAGCGCCGAGAACGAGCGGGCCCTCCGGTCCGAACACCACGAGGTCCACTCCGAGCTCGCGCGCGAGCGCCGCGGGGGCGAGCGGGTCGGTGAGGTCGCACGGGCGCACGCTCGCCTGCGCGTCGATGCCGGCATTGCCGGGAGCGGCGTACAGCTCCGTCACGTCAGGGTCGGCCGCGAGGGCGCGGACCAGAGCATGCTCACGAGCACCCGAACCCAGCACCAAGACCTTCACACCCCGGAGCCTAGGCGACACCTCCACGCCCCTCTCCCGTCACACCCCGCGCAGCAGCGCTGAGTCCCCGTCCAGGGGACGGGAGTGACCACGCGGGTGCTCCGCGCGGTCACTCCTTTCTGGTTACTGGGTTCCTTTGTAGTTGAGGACCTGCGAGAGGGTGTGGAGGGGACGCACCAGGTCGCGCTGGTCCTCCATCACCTGGTCGATGTCCTGGTACGCCAGGGGGTGCTCGTCGACGAGGTCGCGCGCCTCCTCGTCGTTCCACGCGCGGCCCTCCAGAGGTCACGGTTGCGGTGGTGCTCGAGCTGGGTGAAGTTGTGGTGGCAGCTCACCCGGCTCGACTCGATGCCCGTGCGCGTCACCTGCTCCACCGCGTCGAGGACGACGCTGAGCATCTGGTCACGGTTGTCGCGCGCGTACGCCTGACACCACAGGAGATCGGCGATGTAGGCGTCGAACTCCGGTGTTCCCTGCGGCAGGTAGGCGAGGTCGGGGTCGGGCAGCGAGATGAACCACTGCTTCATCAGGCCCTGTGCCTTCGCGATGTGGGTCATCGCGAGCTGGTTGCCGATGCCTCGCGATCCCGAGTGCAGCACCACCCAGACGCGATCGCGCTCGTCGAGGCAGACCTCGACGAAGTGGTTGCCTGACCCCAGCGACCCGAACTGCGCTCGAGCCGTCGCGACCTGACGGTCGGCGAGGTGCGACGTACCCGAGTGGGCACCTGGCTGAACGCGTCGACATCCGCGCCTCGTGACCCTTGCCGACACCGGCGGGGACGGCGGCGCGGATCAGGTCGTGCAGGTGCGCGAGGTCGTCGGGCAGGTCGTGGCTCGTCAGCGTGGTCTCGACTGCGGCCATGCCGCAGCTGATGTCGACGCCGACCGCGGCCGGGATGATCACCGCCTCGGTCGCGATGACGCTGCCGACCGTCGATCCCTTGCCGACGTGCGCGTCGGGCATGAGAGCCAGCGGGGTCACGACGAACGGCATCGACGCGGTCGCGCGCGCTTGCGCCAACGCCGCGGGCCCGAGGGTCGAGGCCCAGGACAGGACGGTCTTGTCGTCGGTGAGGATCGGGCTCATGCCGACGATGCCCGCCCGAAACTCGTTCGCGTGCATCGTTTTTCAGGCGCTAGCAACCCCGACCAGCGACCAAGATCACGAGTTGCGGTCAGGAAGTGCCCTTGAGGGGCAGTTGTTGACCTGAGAGGTCAAGAACTGCCCTTCGCGGCGGGGGCTGGGGGCGGCGTGGGTTCGGGGGTTGGGGTCAGGAGGCGGTGTAGTGCTTGTCGATGACGGTGAAGACCTCGTCGAGGATGGCGAGGCCGTCCTTGGCCTCTCCGTCGCTGACGTTGCACGGGGGCACGACGTGGAGTCGGTTGAAGTTCGTGAAGGGCAGCAGGCCGCGCTTCTTCGACTCGGCGACGAGCTCGCCCATCGCCGGTGAGGTTCCGCCGTACGGCGCCAGCGGCTCGCGCGTCGCGCGGTCGGTGACGAGGTCGAGCGCCCAGAAGACACCGAGGCCACGCACCTCGCCGATCACCGGGTGACGCTCGGCGAGCTCGCGCAGGCCGGGGCCGAGGATGTCCTCGCCGATGCGCTTCGCGTTCTCGATGATCCCCTCCTCCTTGAACGCGTCGATGGAGCCGACGATCGAGGCACAGGCGATGGGGTGGCCGGAGTAGGTGAGGCCACCGGGGAAGACGCGGGTGTCGAAGGTCGCGGCGATCTCGTCGCTGATGATGACTCCGCCGACGGGTACGTAGCCGGAGTTGGAGCCCTTGGCAAAGGTGACGAGGTCGGGTGTCACGTCGAAGTTGTCGAACGCGAACCACGTGCCGCAACGGCCGAAACCGGCCATCACCTCGTCGAGGATCAGCAGGATGCCGTACTTGTCGCACAGGGCACGCACACCGGGCAGATAGCCGGGCGGCGGGACGAGCACGCCCGCGGTGCCGACGACCGACTCCATGAGGATCGCCGCGATGGTGGGCGCGCCCTCGAAGATGATGATCTGCTCGAGGTGCTGCAGAGCGCGCCCGGTCTCCTCCGCCTCGGTGGTCGCCCAGAACGCGGAGCGGTAGAGGTACGGGCCGAAGCAGTGGACGTGGCCCTCGGCGTACTCGTTGGGCCACCGGCGCGGGTCGCCGGTCGCGGCGATCGAGGCACCGGTGTTGCCGTGATAGCTGCGGTAGAACGAGAGCACCTTGCGCTTGCCGGTGTGCAGGCGCGCCATGCGCACAGCGTTCTCGATCGCGTCGGCGCCGCCGTTGGTGAAGAACACCTTGTTCATGCCTTCGGGCGCGAGCTCGGTGATGCGCTGCGCGGCATCGCCGCGGGCCGCGTTGGCGTGCTGCGGGGCCACCGTCGCGAGCTTCGCGGCCTGCGCCTGGATCGCGGCGACGACCTTCGGGTGCTGGTGACCGATGTTGGTGTTGACCAGCTGGCTGGAGAAGTCGAGATAGCGGGTGCCCTCGTAGTCCCAGACGTAGGACCCCTCGCCGCCGGCGATGAGCATGGGCGTCAGCGCGGCCTGCGCGGACCAGGAGTGGAACACGTGCGCGCGGTCGAGGTCGTAGACGCGCTGTCCCTCGGCGGGGTCGGGGGTGAAGGTCATGGGCTCTCCTGGGTCGACGTGACCAGCCCAGGCTAGGGCGCGCATCACCCTGGTGTCACCGTCAGGGTGTCAGACTCAAACCCCGTACGCCGACACCCTGTCGGACAGGGTCCGCCGAATCTCGGGCCAGTCCTCGGCCACGATCGAGAACATCACGGTGTCGCGCACGGTGGAGTCCGCACGCCGCTGATAGCGCCGCAGGACGCCTTCGTAGTGCGCCCCGAGACGTGCGATCGCCTGCTGCGAGCGGTGGTTGCGGATGTCGGTCTTGAGCTGCACCCGACCCATGTGCAGCTCGTCGAAGGCGTAGGACAGCAGGAGGAGCTTGGTCTCCGGATTGACCACCGTGCCCCACACGCCCGGGTCGTACGCCGTGTTGCCGATCTCGAGACGCGCATCGTTGGGTGCGATCTCGAGATACGACGACCACCCCACCACCGTGCCCGCGCGGCGATCGCCGACATCACGCAGCAACGTCACGGTCCACGGGAACCACCCGCGGTCGAGCACGCCGGTGATCCAGTGCCGCGCTGTCTGGTCGTCGGGGAGCGGCCCACCGACGAGGTGCTGCCACACATGGTCGTGGTCCAGCGCGTGGCGCAAGCCGTGGGCATCGTGCTGCGTCGTCGGGGTGAGCTGCACCCACGAGCCCCGCAGGTGCATGCCGGGCGAGGGTGGCCACTGCGCCACCGGCCAGTGCACGTCGTCGGGTCGAGGGTCCTCGCGCGGCACGAACTGCTCGTCGCTCACCACTCCACGCTAGCCCTCGCGCATCCACAAGGTGGCGTGACTCGGGCGCCGTTACTGCGCGCAGGTCAGGTGAGTCGACGTGAGCATCGGACGTGACCGTGATGGTCGTCGATTCCCTCGGCGATCTGGGGGGGCGTCCGTGCCGTCGATCTCGAAACCGATCGCGGTGTGGAACGCGATGGACGCGGCGTTGACCGTCGAGGTCACGCAGCGCACGGTGTGCACCCCGCGCTCCTGCGGCTCGCACCGATGACGGCATGACGCCCGCCTCAGTCGAGGAGGTCGTGGACGAGGACTGTCTGCTCGCGCTCCGGTCCCACTCCGATCGCGGAGATCCGAGTGCCGCTGCAGTCCTCGAGGAAGTCGACGTAGGCCCGGGCGTTGGCCGGCAGGTCGGTGAGCACACGCGCGCCGGAGATGTCGGTGCCCCAGCCGGGGAGGTACTCATAGACCGGCTTGGCGTGGTGGAAGCCGGTCTGCGTCATCGGCAGCTCTGTGGTGCGCTCTCCGTCTACGTCGTATGCCACGCAGACCGGGATCTGCTCCCAGGAGCTGAGCACATCGAGCTTGGTGAGCACGAGGTCGGTGACCCCGTTGACACGACCGGCATAGCGCGCGATGGGTACGTCGTACCACCCGCACCGACGCGGTCGCCCGGTCGTCGTGCCGAACTCGTGGCCGATCTGGCGCAGCTGCTCGCCGTCGTCGTCGAAGAGCTCCGTGGGGAACGGGCCCTCGCCGACGCGCGTGATGTAGGCCTTGGCGATCGCGATGACACGGGTCACGGCGGTCGGCGGGATGCCGGCACCGGTGCATGCACCGCCGGCGGTCGCACTGGACGAGGTGACGAACGGGTAGGTGCCGTGGTCGACGTCGAGCAGTGTCGCCTGGCCACCCTCGAGCAGCACGATCTCGTTGCGCGCCAACGCTTCACCGAGGATCAGCGTGGTGTCGGCGACCATCGGGCGCAATCGCTCGGCGTGCTCGAGAAGCTCCTCGACGACCTCGTCGACCGTGATGGCGCGGCGGTTGTAGACCTTGACCAGCAGGTGGTTCTTGCCGGCGAGAGCGCCTTCGACCTTCTGGCGCAGGATCTTCTCGTCGAACAGGTCCTGGATCCGGATGCCGACGCGACTCATCTTGTCGGCGTACGTCGGACCGATCCCGCGTCCCGTGGTGCCGATCTTGCGGCTGCCGAGGAAGCGCTCGGTCACCTTGTCGAGGGTGCGGTTGTAGCCGGCGATGACGTGCGCGTTGGCGCTCACCAGCAGGCGGGACGTGTCGATCCCGCGAGCTTCTAGGCCGTCGAGCTCGTGGAAGAGCACCTGCAGGTCGATGACGACGCCGTTGCCGATCACGGGGATGACGCCCGGCGTGAGGATGCCCGAGGGCAGCAGGTGGAGTGCGTACTTCTCCGACCCGATCACCACCGTGTGGCCGGCGTTGTTGCCGCCGTTGAACTTCACGACATAGTCGAGGCGGCTGCCGAGCAGGTCAGTCGCCTTGCCCTTGCCCTCGTCGCCCCACTGAGCACCGAGCAGCACGATCGCCGGCATGGACTACCCCCACGATGGCAGGTGCGCCGCGCGGACCACCGAGGACACAGCGCAGGCGTGCACCACAGGGGGTGGTGCCACCAGAGCCTACCGGTAACGCCGGCGCGCTCCAGCCCGCCGACCCCCGCCTGTGAGAGTCAGCGCTGGTGGGGGAGGTGCTCCCGGATGGCGAGGGTGAGGGCGTAGTCGTCGGCGTCGTCGGTCCAGGTCTCGACCACTCGGAAGCCGACCGCAGCGAGCTCGCTGCGGATGCCCTCGGGACGAAACTTCGAGGAGATCTCGATCCGGATCTCCTCCCCCGCCGCCAGGTCGATCTCAAGGCTCGCCCCCGGGATCGACACGTGCTGTGGCATCTCTGCGCGCAGCCGGAGATCCATCCGCTCCTCGTGCGGGTCCCAGAACGGGACGTAGGAGAAGGCACCGAGATTGAAGTCGGCTCCGAGCTCCCGGTTGACCACGCGCAGCGAGTTGGCGACGAACTCCGCTGTCACTCCGTGCGAGTCGTCGTAGGCCGCGATGAGCCGGTCGGCCGACTTCACCAGGTCGGTGCCCAGCAGCAGCGAGTCGCCTGGCTCGAGGCTGTCGGCGAGGGCGCCGAGGAATGCCGCGCGTTCCTCGACGTAGAGGTTGCCGATCGTGCCGCCGAGGAAGGCCACCATGCGACGCCCTCCGCGCGGGAGGTGCCCGAGGTGCAGCGTGAAGTCGCCGACCAGGGCCTCGACCTGTACGCCGGGGTAGCGCGTCGAGATCTGGGCCGTCGCCTCGCGCAGCGTCGCCTCCGACACGTCGACCGGGACGAAGGTGCGCAGCTGCCCGGTCGCCGTGAACGCATCGAGCAACGTCCGCGTCTTGTCCGACGTACCGCTGCCGAGCTCGACGATCGTCGTCGCACCGCTCGTGCGGGCGATGTCGGCGGCGTGGTCGCGCAGGATCGTGCGTTCCCGCTCGGTCGGGTAGTACTCCGGCAGCCGGGTGATCTCGTCGAAGAGCGCCGACCCTCGGTCGTCGTAGAGCCACTTCGGCGGGAGGCTGCGCGGGACAGCACCGAGTCCGCGGCGTACGTCCTGCACGAGACCGGACGCCGCCCAGTCGGAGTCGAGCAGCACCTCGACCACCGGCTCGCGCACCGACCTCACGACGACACCTGCGGCCGTGCGGACGACACCGGCGCCAGCGCTGGCGCGCCACCATCGGCGAGCCGCACACCCGAGAGCGCCCACCGCGCCGCGTGCGGGAAGAAGTTGCGGTAGGTGGCGCGCGCATGCCCCGGTGACGTCAGCGCGCAGCCGCCACGCAGGACCATCTGGTTGCTCATGAACTTCCCGTTGTACTCACCGATCGCGCCAGGTGCCGGATGGAATCCGGGATAGGGGTGGTAGGCCGAGGAGGTCCACTCCCAGCAGTCGCCATAGGCCTGGCGCAACCCGCCCGTGCTGGCTCCGGCCGCCCGTGGATGGAAGGTCTCGGAGTCGGCCAGGTTGCCCGCGACCGGTTGCCCGTCGACCACCACCGCGTGCTCCCACTCGCTCTCGCTCGGCAACCGCTTGCCCGACCACGCGGCGAAGGCCGCAGCCTCGTAGAAGCTCACGTGGCTCACCGGGAGCTCGGGATCCACCGG
>JANXWJ010000051.1 GCA_025351185.1 Candidatus Nanopelagicales bacterium | reverse complement strand
GCTTCTCGGTGCGACCCTCGGGGTGCCGGCGGTGACCGCTGCCCATTGCCTCATCACCGACGGACCTGTGGGCGGTCACGACGTGCTCGTGCACGGCGGTGCCGGGGCGGTGGGGCGATGCGGGATAGAGCTGGGTCGCTGGTTCGGGGCACGCGTCGTCACCACGGTGAGCAGCGAAGCCAAGGCTGAGGTGGCGCGCGCTGCCGGCGCCGACCTCGTCGTCGACTACCGGCGCGATGATGTGGTGGCTGCCGTACGCGCCTTCTCCCCAGGGGTCCACCGCGTGCTGGAGGTATCCCTGGCGGCCAACGCGAGCATCGACGCGGAGGTGTGCGGTCTGGGCGCAGTGGTGGTCGTCTTCGCGACCGACGGCGGGGAAGCGGTCATGCCGGTGCGGCCGCCCTTGTTCAAGAGCCTGACCTTCCGCTTCATCCTTCTGTACAACCTCGGCCGAGATGAGCTGGAGCGTGCTGCGGGTGAGGTGGAACGAGCTCTCGACGACGGCGTGCTCACTCTTCCGCCCCTCACGCGATTCCCGCTCCGGGACATCACCGCGGCCCACGAGCTCCAGGAGAGCGGCCCCTTCGGGCGTGTCCTCCTCGATATCCCCTGATAGCTGCGCGGCGTGCGGCCTCGCTTGAGGCTGGGGACGCGGGGCGCGGGGCGCGCGCCGACCGGTGGGAGTGGATCACGCCCACGCTGCACCGTTTGTCCGGCCATCGGATGCCCTACCCAGACCGACGTGATTGAAGTGCAGGGCCAAGCACTGCCACAGCCTTCGTCCACTCAGGACATTGTCCGGTTCTGCGCGGCCTCGCTAACTTCCCAGTGTTCTTCTCGCTTGACGAGAACATTCCTCGCGTTCCAAGAATGTCGGGAGCGTCGCGGGCCAGCTGGAAAGGAAATGCAGATGGCGACCGAACACGCAACGCTGCAGGGGAATCGGAAGTTCGTCTGGTTCACTCCGACGGGCCGGTTCGCCACCGAGTACGAGATGTTCACGATAGGTCAACAGTCCGGCCCGTCGCAGTGGCTGGACATCGACTGGCCGCTGCGTTTCGACGACGGCCGGCCGCCCTACAGCGTCGAGTCGACGGCGGTGCGGTGCTCGGACTGGGAGCTCTTCAGGGACCCCGCACAGCTGTGGTACCGCCCCTACGTAGCCGCGACCAACGAGGAGGAGCAAACGCTCGCGCGGTTGATCCCGGCCACTCTCGCCGATGGCGTCGCAGACAGGATCGACCCGGCATGGTGTGAGCACGTGCTCGAGAAGTACTACGCCGCTTGGCCCTTCGTCGAGTACGGGCTGTTCCTGGCGCTGTGTCATCCGGTACGCGAAGCGCTCGGCGACTCGGTCATGTTCGCCACCGTCTTCCAGGCTGCTGACAAGATGCGGCACGTCCAGGACATCGTCCACCTCACCTTTGACCTCGCGGACGTCCTGCCCGAGTTCGACGACACAGGTGCGCGCGCCGCCTGGATGACCGACCCCATGCTCGTCCCCATCCGCGAGATCGTCGAAAGCCTCCTCGTCTGCGACGACTGGGTGGAGGTCATCACCGTCATCAATCTGGTCTTCGACCCCCTCGTCGGCTCTCTGATGACAACCCACTTCATGAGCAAGGCCGCCGCTCAGCACGGCGACTCGGTCACCCCACTGGTTCTGGCCGGCACCCGTCGCAACGCCATCCGTCATCTGGCCTCCACGAAGGAGCTGGTCCGGCTCCTGGTAGACGACCCCGAGCACGGTCCGGCGAACCGGGCCGTCTTCTCCGGCTGGCTCGACCGGTGGACCCCAGGCGTGGACGCTGCGGCCGTCGCCTTGTCCGGGGTGTTCTCGCTGCCTGGGATTCGCGCTGTCGACCCGGCGGAGGCGCTGTCGGCAGTCCGCTCGGACCTTGCGGCAATCCGCTCTGAGCTCGGCGTCTGACGAAGGAGGAGCCGTGACCGAACAAGCGCACGACGCAGGCACCACTGCCCGCGGTGGGCCGAGGGACACCATCGGCATCACGCTGATGGCCAGTGCTGACACCGAGGCAGCGGTCGCGATGATCCGCGAAGAACAGCCCGACGCACGCGTCAGCTTCCGCGGCGTCACCTACAAGATCGAGCGGGACGGCGTCCTGGAGTTCGACATGGGGAAGCTAGGCGAGCGATTGGGGCGCCCCATCGACACAGACCTGTTCCTGGTCAACATGAGCACGTATTACGGACGCATGGACGTCGGCGACGGCGTGGTCCGCATCCACTCGGACATTCGGCCCGAGCGGTTCCAGTAGCTCCGCTCGCGAGAGGAAACCGTGATGGCAGGCAAGCGAAGTCTCATCGACGTCCACGAGAAGTCCAAGGGCTATGACTGGGACTACCCCGACACCGACCCCAAGTACCCGTCGCGGTTCATCATTCCCAAGACCGGTAAGGATCCCTTCCGGATGCTCGTGCGGGACTACGTCCGGATGGAGGAGGAGAAGGACGCCCGGACCTACGGGTTCCTCGACGGGGCGCTGCGCATGCGGGTCGCGGAGACGGCTGAGCCGCGCTTCATGGAGGCGCTGAAGCTCACCCTGCCGGACCTCACCAATGCCGAGTTCCAGGCTGTTTCCGGTGTCGGCATGATCGCACGCGGCATCGGGAATCAGGAACTCCGGCAGGGCTACTACGCGCAGATGCTCGACGAGGTGCGACACACCCAACTCGAGATGAGCCTTCGTCGCTACTACGTCGAGCATGCACCCGACCCCGCCGGCTGGGATGTCGCTCAGAGGGCGCTCTACCAGCACCCCGGTGGCCACGTTTCTCTCGCGCTCTTCCAGAACTTCAACACCGGCGATGTCATCGACGCCGTCATCAACTTGAACGTGGTCGTCGAGACCGCCTACACGAACATCCTGCTTGTCGCGACGCCCGAGACCGCCGTGGCCAACGGCGACCACGCTCTCGCCACGACGTTTCTCTCCATCCAGTCTGACGAAGCGCGGCACATGGCCAACGGCTACGGAACGCTCTTCGCCGTCCTGCAGGACGAGAGCAACGTGCCCCTCGTCAACGAAGCGCTCGAACGCCACTTCTGGCACAGCCACCGTGGCCTCGACGCCTTGGTCGGCTGGCAGTCGGAGTACGGCGCGGTGCACCGGCCGTGGGCCTACAAGGACCAGTGGCAGGAGTGGGTCGGCGACGACTTCATCGGCAGCTACATCGACAAGCTCACCGATTTCGGTGTCGAAGCGCCGACGCGCCTGGCCAAGGTCGCGCACGACGTCTCCTGGATTCATCACAGCACCGCCCTGGCGCTGGCAGCGATCTGGCCGCTGAACTTCTGGCGCAGCGACGTGATGGGCCCCGCAGACATGGAGTGGTTCGACAGCCACTACCCCGGCTGGGCCGAGGTCTACGGTCCGTTCTGGCAGGGGCACGCGGCGATGGCCGACCCGTCGTCCGGCCGGCTCATGCTCCAGGAGCTGCCATCCCTGCCGCCGTTCTGCCAGGTGTGCCAGCTGCCCTGCATCATGCCCCGGCCAGACCGCAGCGAGATCCGGGTGTTCGAGCACGGCGGACGCAACATCGCGGTCTGCAGCGAGGGCTGCGAGTGGATCTTCCACCGCTGGCCCAAGGCGTACGAGGGCAGGAAGAGCTTCTGGCAGAAGTACCACGGCTGGGACCTCGCCGACGTGATCCTCGACCTGGGCTATGTCCGGCCCGACGGCGTCACGTTGATGGGACAGCCGAGCGTCTCGCTCGAGCGGCTCTGGACCATCGAGGACATCCGTCGGATCGGCTTCGAGATCAAGGACCCGCTGGCCTCGTGACCCGCCACCGTGGCGCCAGTCGGCCAGTCCGCCCCGTTGACCACTCTCGTGAGGTGCCGTGTCCGCGAAGATCAGCGTGGAGCCGTTCGGTGAGTCCTTTGAGTGCGCGGACGGCGAGACGATCCTCGACGCAGCGCTGCGCAACGGGTTCTTCCTGAAGTACGGCTGCCGTCACGGCGGCTGCGGCACCTGCAAGGTCGTCATGTCCGAGGGTGACGTGGAAGGGGAGGGCTCCTCGTTCGCGATCTCCGCAGGCGAGCGAGCAGACGGAGTCGTCCTCGCATGCTCGTCACGGCCCGCCACGGACTGCACGATCGACGTCGACTCGATGGAGCTCACCGAGGACGAATTCCGGGCGGGTGACCAGGTCGCGTCCTTCGAGGTGGAGCTGGCCAGTCTGGAGCGGCTGACCCACGACACCTGCGCACTGAGTTTGGCGCTGCAGCCGCCGGCGTCGATCGCCTTCACGGACGGACAGTTCGTGAATGTGGTGGTCCCCGGCACCGACATGGTGCGGTCTTACTCGCTGGCCAACGCGCCAGAGGACTCCGACCGCATCGATCTCATCGTCAAGCTGCTGCCAGGCGGCGCGTTCTCCGCGCTGCTCGAGTCGGGGCTCCACGTCGGCGACTCCCTGACGCTGCACGGTCCTCTCGGTGAGCTCCGGTTGCGGTTGTCGCACCGCAAGGTGCTCATGGTCGCCGGTGGGTCCGGGCTTGCCCCGTTCCTCTCGATGTTGCGTAACCTGGAACGGCGTGGTCGTTCACGTGAGATCGACCTCGTCTTCGGGGCACGCACGCGGGCGGACCTGTACCTCGTCGGCGAGCTCGAGCGTCTCGTGGCGGCGCTTCCGGGGGTGACGTTCGTTCCCGCGCTCTCCGAGCCCGATGATGAGCTATGGACAGGAGAACGAGGCCTTGTGACGGAGGTGATCGCCCGCCGGTACACCTCACTCGATGGGTACGACGCCTACCTCGCGGGGCCACCAGCCATGATCGAAGCCAGCATCCCATTGATCACGGGGCTCGGCGTCCGGCCGGCTAACGTGCACTTCGACGCGTTCGTCTCTTCGCGGCGCTGACCGTGAACGACTCGCCGGCACCGCGGCTGAGGTCCGAGCCCTGACCCGGCCACGTCGACGACCTCACTGGCGGACAAGCACCTCGCGTCGCCCGGAAGAGTGGACCCTCATGAACAAACTCGATGTCGTCTCGATCGAGACCCCCGACCTCGGTGACCGCAGTTACGTCGTCGGGCGGGGCACGTCGGCCGCCGTGATCGACCCGCAGCGCGACATCGACCGGGTTGAGCAGGTCCTCGACCAGCGAGGCTGGACCGTGTCCCACGTCCTGGAGACTCACTTCCACAACGACTACGTCAGCGGCGGCCTCGAGCTGTCCCGGGTGCTCGGTGCCGAGTATGTCGTCCCCCACGGCATGGACATCGCCTTCTCCGCCCACCAGGTCCGCGACCTGGCCGAGATCGAGACCGGCGCAGGGCTGGTCCGAGTGATCCACACCCCCGGTCACACCCCGAACCACAGCTCCTTCGCCCTCAACGTCGACGGCGAGGACCTCGCCCTGTTCACCGGTGGATCCTTGCTGTTCGGCAGCGTCGGGCGCCCTGACCTGCTCGGACCTCAGCGGACCGAGTCGCTGGCCCGCGCGCAGTGGACCTCGATGCGCCGCATCGCCGCCTTTGTCACCCCCTCTGCCCAGGTCTACCCCACGCACGGGTTCGGGTCCTTCTGCAGTGCGACCACGACCGTCGGAACCGCGTCGACCGTCGCCGAGCAGATCCTGACCAACCCGGCCTTCACTGTCGACCAGGAGACGTTCGTCGCGGAGCTCATCGCCGGCCTCGACGCCTTCCCCGCGTACTACGCCCACATGGGTCCCGCCAACCAATCCGGTGCCGGACCGATCGACCTGTCCCTGCCCCGCATCGCCACGGCACAGGACATCGCACGGGCCATCGCCGCCGGCGAGTGGGTCGTCGACCTGCGCCACCGCCGCATCTTCGCCGCGGAGCACATCAAGGGATCGCTCTCCTTCGACATCCACGGCAACGCCATCACCTACCTCGGCTGGCTCATCGGCTGGGGCACGCCCATCACCCTGCTCGGTGCAGACGTCGAGGAGGTGGCTGCGATGCAGCGCAACCTGGCGCAGATCGGCATCGACCGGCCGGCGGCCTACGCGGTGGGCTCCCCCATCGACTGGGCGAGCGACGCCGCACCGATCACCGGGTACCCACGCGCCACCCACGCCGAGCTCGCCGGGGCCATGGCCGCGGACCCGGATCTTGCGCTGCTCGACCTGCGGCGAAAGGGCGAGTGGACCGAGGGCTATATCACCGGCGCCAAGCATGTCCCGCTGCACGAACTGTCTGGCCGACTCGACGAGGTCCTCGCCTGGGCCGCCGAGACGGACGGTCCCGTGTGGCTCTACTGCGGGAGCGGCTTCCGCGCCTCAGTCGGTGCCTCGATCCTCGAGGCAGCTGGAGTCGACCTGGTCCACCTCGACGACGACTTCCAGAAGGCCGCCAAAGCCGGACTGCCGATCTCGACCCCGGCCCATGATCGTCGTCTAGGTATCACCTACGCCGACTGAGCGATCGCAGACATGGCTGACCCCGGTTCAGCCGGTGAGGATGGCATGGATCACGGTGTGGATCGCAACGAGGACCATCAAGCTGGCGAAGGCAGCCGACAACAACCAGCCAGGCACGCGTCGGGAGACGAACGCGCCGATGACGGCGAGCGTCGCGCTGGCAACGGCGAGACTCACCGTCGTCCCAAAGCTGGCCTGGGACCCCTGACGCGCCGCCGCGGCGACATCGCTGTTCAAGTCGTACGACTTCCGTGACGTCAAGAGGTGCATCCCGAGCATCCGCCGAGGTTTCAGCAGCTTTTAGAGAGCACGGCGACGAGCTGTTCCAGCGTTGGAGCGCCGCGTAGTCCGTCAGGCGTGGGAAACAACCGGCAGGCCAGACCCACCGGCGCCGTGGCGTCGGCGAAGGGATCCCGGCCATCGACGAGCACGGTCGGCGATCCGCGAAAGCCAAGGCGTTCGGCATCCTCCGGCGACGACACGAGGACCAGTTCGACGTCGGTCCCTGGTCGGCAGCGTTGCACTGCCTCAATCAAACGCTCCTCAGCCAGCCGCCAGTTCGGGCAGCCGTCGAAGTACAGCAAGCGCACATCCACTCTCAGGATGATACGGCCATGAGCAACCACCGCTCGGAGCGTGTCACGCCCACCCAGGGCAACGGCCGTAGACCGCAGGAGTTCACGAAGGCGCCGTGATCGTCCAGGCCCCGCTATGAAGTGGTGGACTCCCCTCGAGAACGCCACCGCTGTTCACCTCTCCCTCGTCAGCGACCCGCGGCGAGCATCCAGGCGCATGCCGTGCCGGGAAGGACGGAGAGATCTCCAGGACGCCAATTCCGCCCGGTGACTGCGAGCGCACCTGAGGACGAAGTTGTGGGCGGCTAGGAACCTCAGGATCACGTAGAGGCAGTTAACCGGGAGGCAACCGGTCGACACAGATGGGCCGCAGGTTCGGCCGTCCCATCGAGACCAGTAGCTCGCGCTCGTCGTCGAGCACTCGACGAGCACACCAGGACTGCGAGTAACGCGCGGCCATCTACCGGACCCGTTGGAGCCGTCCATCCGGCGCAGGGTCGCGACCTACAGGTGGGGCCACCGGTCGTGCCGCGGGTCATCGTGCGGATCGTGATGGTTCCCTTGGCCCTGGGGCACACTGGCCGAGCGGAAGCGCAGCCACTCGGCGGGCGCTGGGCGGGCGGAGCAGTGGCGAGCCCGCGCGCCGAGACAGGTTCTCGGATGGCCGGACATGTCCGCCCGCTCAGGACGCTGTCCGTACGCGATACGGCGGCGAGCACACTGCACCGCTGAAGATTCCGGTGGTAGATGAACACGGCGGTGACAGCGAACCCAGGGCAAAGGGGGAGTCACGGCGGGGGGCACACGCGGGAACGGACGTGCAGAGGATTGGGGAGGAGCGATCACGACGTCGCCCCCTCGGGCGCGCAGCGCCCCACTCGGATGACGGCGTCGCACGGGACGGATCCTGACCGCAGCTGGACCGCAAGATCATTTCGCGTGATGGATGGACGCGGTGCACATCACCGGGATGACGGATCGCTGCGCATCAACACCGGCGGCTGACTTTGGGATGCCTGCTGCGAGACCGGCGTGGTGCCCTGTCCAGGATCCCACGGGCACGACGAAGCGATGGATCCCATCGCTTCGTCCTCAGGAACGGACGAAGGCTGCAAGACGCGTGAAATCTCCGCGGTCCGCTTCGCGCAGTGCGGCCATGTACTGGTCTCGTGTAGTGATTGCGGTGTCGAGTGTCGTCCTGCCCCAGGTGAAGCGTGGGGTCTCCAACGCCTGCATCAGCAGGTCGGTCATCTCGCGTGCGTGTCGGCCGTTGCCATTCGGAAATGGGCGGATCGCGACGAGTCGGTGATGGAATCGGTACCCGGCCTCATCAACGGGCATCGGGCGGTCTCCGACGACCCACAGCTTCGTGTCGTCCATGAGGTCCCGGACGCAGACGCTGATCTCGTGCGGGACCACGCCGATGTTCATTTCCGAGTTGCGGTACGTGCCGGCCCAGGTCCAGACCTGGCCGAACATGTCGCGGTGCAAGGTACGGACAGCCAGGTCGTCCAGCAGCCCGTTCACACTCGGTGTGCGCCAGCGGCGCTTGCGTCGGGCGGCGAGGATGTTGCCCTGCTCTGCTTCGTTGAGGTCGCCTCGGGTCGCGATCCACGACAGGCGCAGGCCGTGCGACTCGTTATCGCCCAGGGGAGTGGAGCCGTCCGGGCCGAGACTGTTCCAGCGATCGGAGAGGTCAGGCGCCATCGCGCTCTCGCCACAGGCCTGGCTGGTCCCTGATGATGGCTGCCTGCTCGTGCAGCTGCTGCTCGCCGACGTCGCTGGTGGCTGCCTGGTCCTCCAACGCCATGCTGTGCCGCGTCAGGCTGAACCACTCTCTCGCGCGCGTCATTGCTTGCTGCTCGACCCGGTGCTCGAGCGGCTCCCGCGGGACCAGGGCGTAGACAACGTCACAGCCAAGCGCGTCCGCCGCTCGTTCGAGGGTGTCGAGCTGGATGCGGCGAACCTGCTCCTGGTGCTCGAGACGAAGGACGGTGCTCTCCACGACACCCATGCGCACAGCGAGGTCGGCCGCAGACATGCCGAGGGCTTCTCGGATCGCTCGAACCCAACCGCCACGAGGCGTCGCAGCCTGCGCAGCGAGGGAGGTCAGGGCGGGCAGCCTCCTGTCCAGAGCGCGACGTGCGGTCCGCTTCGAGGCAGCCGAGGTCCTGGCCATCTGGTACTCCTGTCGAGCGTGAGGTGCACTACAGACACAGTCAGTCACGCATCACAGTACAGGATAAGCCACTTGGTTCCCGCATTCAAGTGCAGGAAAATTGGCCTGTTTCCTGCACTTGAATGCGAGATTCTGGCCATCCTGTTTCGCGAGGAGCGGGGGTCGGTGCGTGCCGTCAAGAGCGGCTGACGTCGCTGCCCCTTGTATCACGCGTGAGACACTTCGGATATGGCTGAAGTGAGTGTTCGTGACCTGCGAAACCATGGCGGTGACGTCCTCGACTCCGTGCTGCGCGGGGAGCGGGTGACGGTGACCCGAGCCGGCAAGCCTGTCGCGGAGCTGCGCCCGGTGGCCGCGTCCGGTACGCCGTCGACAGTGGTGATCGATCGCTGGGCCACGATCCCCGTGCTCGAGCTCGAGGCCCTGAGGGCTGACATCGACGCGGTGCTGGATCCGACGCTGTGAGCGCGCACGAGAGAGGGCTGCTCGACACCAGTGTCGTGGTCAGCCTGGGCGGGATCACAGACGCGGCCGATCTCCCATCGCGATGCTTCGTCTCCGCGATCACCCTCGCCGAGCTGTCGGTCGGCCCGTTGGTGGCCCGGAACGACGCGGACCGAATCGCTCGGCAGAGTGTGCTCCAGCAAATTGAAGCCGACTTCGACCCGGTCCCGTTCGACGCTGCCGCCGCGCGCGCGTTCGGTCGGGTGGCCGCGCAGCTCCGTGCGTCGGGACGCAAGACCAGCGCCCGTGCCTACGACGCTCTCATCGCGGCAACCGCTGTGGCCCAAGGGTTTCCGGTCTACACCCGCAACCCGGGCGACTTCGCCGGCATCGAGGCGCTGACGGTCGTCACAGTCGGGAGAGCCTCATAGCCCAGAGGTGGCAGCTTCAATCCTGCCCCGCTACCAACGTCCTGTCTCAGGACATCGAGGGCACCTCGGACCTACGGGTCAGGGGTGTCCTCGTGGTTGTGGGGTTGGTAGTCGAGGGTGAGGGCTGGGAGTAGTTCTCCGGTGAGGGCGTCGACGACCCGGATGTCGCAGGCGAGGGATCCGCTGCGCTCGGCCTGTCCGTGGGTACCTTCGACGATCGCGGCCGGGGCAACCCTGACGTGTGGATCGAGGACTCCGGCGCGCCGGAGGCACTGCATCGGCTCGGTCGAGTGCGTCCACGTGGAGCACGAGGACATCGTGATGATCCCTCGGGTACGCGACGCCCGCCGCGAGCGGATGGTCCTCGGGCAGGACGACGACGACGGGGTCACGCAGGAGGTGGTGCGTGACCACGCCAGGATCAGCCGGGGTGGGTGATCCGTACGACGCGAGAACGGCAAGGTCGAGATCACCCGCCGCGACTGCCTGCACGGCCCGGTCAGACGTGACGTCGACGACGGAGAGATCCGTGTCCGGGTCTTGATGCCGCAGTGCGGTCAGCGCTGGTGGGAGCAGGGCGGTTCCACAGTCCTGCTCCGCCTTGGTGAGGCGCTGCGTCACCGCAGCAGGCGTGATGCCCAGGAGCGCCGCCGCGCCGGCCAGGGTTCCGGTGCGTTGGATCAGCGCGAGGAGACGTTGTGGGTCCGGAACGTGACTGCGACGCGGGGCGCCCATCTCACCGGATTGGCGACGAATCTCGGCAACCCGAAGGCCAGCGTCTTCGCCGTCTCGCTCATACCGCAGTTCTTCGCGCCTCACGGCCCCGTCTTCGCCGGCGCAGCTCTGCTCGGCCTCATCTGGGCACTCACGACCGCGACGTGGTGCCTGGTGTTCGTCACCATCGTCGACCGCGGACGCTCGCTCGTGTCACGCCCAGCGGTGTCCACGTGGCTCCACGGAATCACCGGCGTCGTCCTGCTCCTGCTCGGCGCAGGCATCGCGTTCGGGGTCCAGCCGTTCCACCGACTGGCCGTGCCCGTGCGGTGCGACGACTGGATGGCCCGTCAGCCCGGGGCTGCTGCAGCGGCTGTCGCGGCTCGGGGCAGGTGGCGCACGGCGGGAACCGACGCGACCGCGACGGCGACTGTCACGCCGACGGTCGTCATCGCGAACAAGGCGTGGTGCAACCCGATCGCAACGGTGACGAAACCGATGACGAGGTTGCCGAGGGGGATCACGCCCGCACTGGTCAGATAGTCATAGCTCGAGACCCGCGAGAGCGCACGGTCGGGCACGTGCTCCTGCAGCGAGGTCTCCCAGAGGGTGAACGTCCCGGTCACGCAGATGCCGGCGAGGACCTCGAGCCCGGCGATCGTCCACTCGCCGAACCCGCTGCCGATGAAGGCTGCCTGGCAGGAGGCACCTATCAGCATGAGGCTGGCCACCCGCAGGGCGAACCGTGGCCGCCATCGCAGCAGGAGCAGATCGCCCAGCACGCAGCCCACGCCGAAGCCTGCGGTGATGATGGCCCAGGACCCCGCACCGTTCAGCTCGTCTGCGGCGAGCACCGGCCCGAGCACGAAGATCGCCGGGAGCACGATGGCGTGGTAGGACGCCATGCCGCCGAGGAACGACGTGACCCACGGGCGGCTGCGGACCTCGGACCATCCTTCCCTGAGGCTGCTGAGGAAATGGGTGGTCGACGCTTCCGGATCCTCGCCGCGCAGGACGTCGGCGACCACCCGTGGGCGGAGCGGGATGAGGCAGGCGATCGAGACCGCGAACGTCGCGGCATCGAAGAGGAAGGCCCCGCCCGGTCCGCCGGCGAACGCCACCAGGAGGCCGGCCAGCACCGGGCCGACGATCGAGCCGGTGGAGTAGCTCAGCCCGCGCAGCGCGTTGGCCGGTTGCAGGTTGATCGGAGCCACCGTGCCGGGCAGCAGACCGGTGCAGGCCGGGGCGAAGAAGGCGTCAGCCGCACCGTAGACGGCCGCCAGGACCGCGAGATGCGCCACGTGCGCGGTCCCCGTCACGAGCAGCACCCCAGCGGTGAGCTGGCAGATGAACCGCGCGGTGTCGGAGGCGATGAGGATCTTCTTGCGATCCAGCTTGTCGGCCCACACCCCCGCTGGCAGGGCGAGCACGGCGAAGGGGATGAACTGCGCGGCGGACACGATGGCGACATCGCCGACGGTGCCGCCGACGGCGAGCACGGCGAACGGCAGCACGACCATCATCACCCGGTCGCCGAGGATGGACAGCACCTGCCCGAAGAAGAGCAAGCGGTACTGCGGCTCCTCGCGCAGCACCGACGGAATCCGCGGACGCCGGGCGCGCGCCCGTTCCTGCGGCGTCGCGTTGTCAGTCATGGTGCCGTGCAGCCTGGCACACCGGGGCTGGACTGTTACGGATCAGCATGGCTCGTCGATCACCGGCCGGCTTCGGTGCTCGTGTTGCCTCCGTTGCCGACGGAGCGCGCCTCGACGTCGCACGCCGTGCCGCACGACGGGCACCGGACGCGCGATCACGGAGTCGGCGGTACGTTCCTCACGTGACCGACATCGTGGACGAGACCTCGGAGTGCCCGTCGACCGACGTCATCCCCGAGGGACGGTTCACCCGACTTCGGCGCTACAACCTCGTGATGGGTGTGCTGCACGCACTGCAGGCCGTGGCCGTCGTCGCCCTCGCGACGTCGTTCGCGCTCCCGGTGACCGCCGCGTTCATGACCGGGCCACCCGGCTCGAAGCCGGCGGCCCCCGCGACGCTCTTCGACGTCAGCATCGCCTGGGGCTGCGCGCTGTTCCTCCTCCTGTCGGCGGCGGCGCACTTCATCATCGCCTCGCCGCCCGTCTTCCCGTGGTATCGCGCGAATCTTCTCCTGAGCCGCAACTACGCACGCTGGATCGAGTACTCGCTGAGCTCATCCATCATGATCGTGCTCATCGCACTCATCACCGGGATCAGCGACATCGCTGCGCTGGTGGCGCTTTTCGGAGTCAACGTCTCGATGATCCTGTTCGGCCTGCTGCAGGAGAAGTACGAGAAGCCCGGCGGTGGGATGCTGCCGTTCTGGCTGGGGTGCATCGCCGGCGTGACGCCGTGGATCGCGATCGGCATCTATCTCGTGAGCCCGGGGAACGCTGCCAGCCCGCCCGGCTTCGTCTACGGGATCTTCATCTCGCTGTTCCTGTTCTTCAACTGTTTCGCGCTCAACCAGTGGCTGCAGTACCGCCGGATCGGGAAGTGGAGCGACTACCTCTACGGCGAGACGGTCTACATCACGCTCAGCCTGGTCGCGAAGTCCCTCCTCGCCTGGCAGGTCTTCGCCGGGACCCTGGTCCCGCCGGCCTAGCCCGACGCGGTCACCGGTTCGAGCTGCCGGCCGGGGGGTCAACATCGGTCTCGGCGGCGTGCATCCGGTAAGGGGTCCCCGGTCGAAGAGGGCGCAGTGGTCGCGACCGGCGACCGTCACTGTCTTGGAGTCCCAGATGAGGATCAACCGACGAACGACTGCGGGCGTCATTGCCGCGGTCGCAGTGCTCTCCGTGGTCGCGACCTCGGCACCGGCATCAGCGCACGAACGACACCAGGTCCGCCACGGGTCCGGCAACCACCACGAGAACGAGAACGAGGGTCTCACGACCATCGTGCTCAACCAGGGTCTGGTAGGCGCTCTCGTGGGACTCGGTGTCGCGCCGGTGTCCCCGGGCACGCTGACCGCACCGGGCGGCATCTATCAGGTGGCGTTCCCGATCACGTCCGTCGACGACGGCCGGATCCGCCACAGCGGTGGCTTGGAATTCAGCAAAGCGGCTGCCGGCAATGTGAAGATCACCCGTTTCGTGGTCAACACCCGCACGGGGTTCCTCACCGCCAGGACCTCGGTGAATGGTCACGTCATCGGCCGTATCCCGGTGTTCAAGCTCGGCCCTGTTCAGGAGACCAGCCCCGGCATGACGCCGTCGTGCGCGGGAGTGGCCGCCGGGTTGACCCTGACGCCGGCAGCGGCGAGCGCGCTGCTCGGTGATCCTGCGGCAACGGCGTTCATCGGTGATGCGTGCATCGTGCCGTCCGGCGACGAGGACTGATCGATCGCACCGCAGTGAGCAGGTGGGGGTCTGACGTGATGTCGGGCCTTCACCGATTCAAGAGACGGTTCTCGATGGATCCAGGGAGCCGACGTCCTCTGCGTCTCCTCCATCGAGCGCTCCGCAGCGAAGGCATTCCAGCCGGCATGCGGTATCGCTCCTGGACAGCCGCCGTGCTCGTCAGGGAGGGATTGCGACGGTTGCCCACCCAAGCGTGCATACGCGCCGCTCGGTGTCCAGCGTAGACGGATTCGGTGTCAGGGGCCGCTCTCACATCGTCGTCTCGGGAAGGAGCGCGGCCCTCACGCATTCATGGCGGAAACTCTCCCCGATGCGAGGAAGTCTCTTCCTAGCGTCAGGCCCTCGATGGGGTGGCAGGCAGAGCCCTAGTGCCACGGCACCTGCCTCTCGCACGTGGGCTGCGCGCCGGCTGGGCGCCCGGGTCAGACCTTGGCGTCAGCCGAGTCGCGGGGTCGGCCGAATCGGCTGACCCGGCAGGGGACTGCGGGTGCACCGGCACGACGAGTCTCAGGTCTCGTGCCGTTCTGGTGCACCGGCACGGGTCGCCTGAAGAGCGAGCCACAGGTCGACCCGGTCCGGGGTGGAGTCAAGCTTGCGCCCGGTCAGCGCCTCGACCCGCTCGAGCCGGTTGCGCAGCGTGTTGACGTGCACGTGCAGGTGGTCGGCGGTCTCCTGCCAGCGGCCGCCGGCTTCGAGAAACGCCCGAAGACTCTCGACGAGTGCACTGCCGTGCGCAGCGTCGTAGGCCTCGAGCGGCGCGAGCAACGACGCGCGGAATGCATCGAGGACGTCCTGGTCCTGAAGTGCCAGCAGGAGCGCGTGGCTCCCGGTGAGATCGTGCGACACGACGGCCCCGTCACCTCGACGTCTACCGAGCTCGCATGCCTGCCGTGCCTGGACCAGGCTGCGACGCAGCGCCGTGATGTCGTCGGCCACCGAGCCGACGCCCACAGCGATAGCCGACACTCGGTGAGCGAGCTCGGTGGCGGCCGTGATCGCGGCCGCAGCGTCGGTGTAGCGCCGCCCGTCGACCACGATCATGAGCTCGTCACCCCGCAGCGCCGCGACTCCGCTGAGATCGGACTCGTCAAGCCAACGCTCAGCCGACTCGAGAGCGTCTGCACGATCCGCGAGCGCGCACACAAAGGGCAAGAGCGCCCGGTCGGGATCGAGCCCGTAGTAAGCCATCCGGGCCGATGCCGCCTCGACCTGGCGACCGAGGACGAGGGAGATGACCTCGCCGGCCAGGCGTCGCTCGGACTCCTTGACCGCCCTTTCTCTGGCGAGCACGAGACTCACCACCGGTCGGGCCGCGTCGATCCTCGAACGCAGTTCGAGGTCGTCGGTGTCATCGACCGCGACCCCGATCACCGCGGCCGGCACCCGGCCGGTTCCCACGGGTTGAACGAGCCAGCCGTCGACCTCGGAACGCCCTGAAATGGCTGCCAGCACGCCTCGTTGACGCGTGAGCGAGTCTGGCGCACGCCCCGCCCGCGCCAGCAGACGACCGGCATCGTCGGCGATCCACACGTCGTGGCCCGTCGACCTGCGCAGTAACCGCGCCACGGCTGACAGGGCCGAATCCGACGACGAGTTCTCGGCCGCCGCCAGAAGGTCCGACGTGAGCTGCAGGGTCGCCCGCAGTGCGCTCTCACGGTCGGCTGCGAGTCGTTCCACGAACCACTGGGAGATGGCCACGAAGGGGGTGCTCACGGGCACGGCGAGCAGGGGGACGTTGGCCTCGCGGCACGCGCGCTGGACGGCGGCCGGGACGTGGTCATCGCCGACCAGCAACCCATACCCGATACCCGCGACGTGCCGGCTGTGCAGCGCCTGGACGAACCCCGCCGCGGAGTGCCGCCGACCACGCCACACGCCAGCCGTGAGCACGAACTCGTCGCCGACCAGGTAGGGCGAGGCATCCGCGAGCTCGGTGACGTGCACCCAGCGGATCTCGCGGTCCAGGTCGCCGTCGACGAGCAGGTCGAGGGCGAGCGACGGGTCGTCGAGCAGATCGCGGATGGAGGAGGGCACTGGATGAATCTATGACGCCAGGGGACGAAGTCGCCAGGTTCCTCCATGGGACATCGGCCGCTGACCCGGCAGGATCCGTCGTGGAAGCGCGTCCCGGCCCGGGTTGCGGTCACAACGAGGAGTCTCCATGAGCGACGTCACGAGCGAGCGGCCGGTGTCGGTATCGAGCGGCATCGAGTCGCGGTCCATCGACTGGGTTCCGGAGAACGAGCGCCACGGTCGAGTTGCCGCGCAGGGACCGTTCTGGTTCCTCGGCAACTTCCAGCCGTTCACGGTCGGGATCGGCATCCTGGGCCCGACGGTATTCGGTCTGACCCTCCTGCAGACAGCGGTCGCGGGCATCCTCGGGATCCTCTTCGGCACGGTATTCATGGCGTTCCATGCATCGCAGGGCCCGACCTTCGGTCTGCCTCAGATGGTGCAGTCGCGGGCGCAGCTCGGCTATCGAGGCGTCATCCTCGCTCTCATCGCGACTGCATTCACCTTCGTGATGTTCAACGTCGTCGACACGGTCATCATCAAGCTCGGGCTCAACGGAATCTTCGGCTGGAACGCGACGACCGTGGCCGTTGCCATCACCGTGCTCAGCACCGTGCTGGCCATCTATGGCCACGACTGGCTGCACCGCGTTTTCCAGGTGTTGTTCTGGGTGTCCCTCCCGTTCTGGGTGGTGCTCACCCTGGGCATCGTGACCGGCCACGCCGGAGGCCAGGAGGCCGCTCCGACCGACATGACCGTCGCCGGATTCCTGGGCATGTTCACCGTGGCGGCGTCCTACAACATCACGTACGCGCCGTATGTCTCGGACTATTCCCGCTATCTCCCCCGCAGCACCAAGGTCAGCGCGATCGTCTTTGCAGTCTTCGTCGGCGCTGCCGGGTCACCGATCTGGCTGATTCCGCTCGGTGCCTGGCTCGGTTCTGCCCTCGGCGTCTCGGACCCGCTCCTCGGCATCTACACCTCGGGCAACACCATCGTCGGAGGCCTTGGTGGGATCCTCGCCGTGCTTTCGGTGCTGGCTCTGGTGGCGACGATGGGCCTCAACGCCTACAGCGGGATGTTGACCGTCGTGACCGGCATCGACTCGCTCCGACCCGTCAACCCGACACGCCGGATCCGCATCGGCGTCATCATCGTGCTTGCCATCGTGTGGCTGCTGCTGGGCAACGTCCTGGAGAACGCCTCGAGCGCTCTCGCCAACAGCCTGCTCGTCATGCTCTATCTCCTGGCGCCGTGGACCGCGATCAACCTGATGGACTTCTTCTTCGTCCGGCACGGGCACTACGCCATCACGGACCTGTTCACGCCGAACGGGATCTATGGCTCGTGGGCGTGGCGGGGGATCGTCGCCTATCTCATCGGAGTCGCCGTGGAGATTCCGTTCATGGTCGTCGGCACCACCTATGTCGGGTTCGTCGCGAACGACTACCTGCAGCTCGTCGACATCTCGTGGATCGTCGGGATGATCGTCGGTGGCGGTCTCTACTACGCATTGAGCCGCTCGCTCGACCTGCCGGCAGAACAGGTTGCGATCGAGGCGAGCGAGAAGGTGCTGCGCGACACCGGTGTCGCCCGATGACCGCCATGCTCGACGTCGGCACCGCAGCCGATGCACTGGTCGCTGCCTTCGCGTCGCACGATCGTGACGCCTACTTCTCGTCCTTCGCTCCGGAGGCGACCTTCGTGTTCCACACCACCGCGAAGGTGCTGACCTCGCGCGCGGAGTATGAGATGGAATGGGCCATGTGGGAGGCCGACGGCTTCCGGGTCGAGAGCTGTGAGAGCCGGGACCGCCGCATCGACCTGCTCAGCGCGGACGTCGCAGTGATGACGCACCGGGTACGTACGAGGCTTGCCGGTGTGGTGGAGCCTCAGCGCGAGCGGGAGACCATCGTGTTCCGTCTCGCGAGGGACGGCGCCTGGTTGGCCGTCCACGAGCACCTGTCACCGGACCCCGGGGAGGGTACGTGACCGAGGAACCGCTGTCGCCCGGCGGCGCGGACGGTCCGATCGGTCCGCCCAACGCCGTGGAGGTGCCGCGGTTCGCCGGGCCCGACACGTTCGCTCGGCTGCCTCGGCTCGACCAGGTCGAGCACGCCGGGGTGGCAGTGCTCGGGATCCCGTTCGACGCAGGCGTCTCCTACCGTTCGGGCGCCCGCTTCGGCCCCCAGGGCATCCGCGCCGGCTCGAAGCTGCTGCGGCCGTATCACCCGGCGTTGGACGTCAACCCGTGGGACGTCCATCAGGTGGTCGATGCCGGTGATGTCGCAGCGAACCCCTTCGACCTGCTCGCCGCGGTGGCGCAGGTGGAGGTCGCCGCGCGTCACCTGCTCACCAAGGCTGACCGCATCGTGACGATCGGTGGCGACCACACCATCGCCCTGCCGCTGCTCCGGGCGGTCGCCGAGCAGCATGGCCCGATCGCCCTGGTGCACTTCGATGCACATCTCGACACCTGGGACACCTACTTCGGTGCCCCCTACACGCACGGCACGCCGTTCCGCCGGGCCGTCGAAGAAGGACTGCTCGACCTCGATGTCTCCGCGCACGTCGGGATCCGCGGGCCGCTCTACTCGGCGCAGGACCTCATCGACGACCAGCGCCTCGGGTTCGCGATCGTGAGCACCGACGACGTCGCCCGACGGGGGGTCGACGAGGCTGTCGACCGGGTGCGTGCACGCGTCGGTGACCGACCGGTCTACGTCTCGATCGACATCGACGTGCTCGACCCGGCGCATGCGCCGGGCACCGGTACGCCCGAGCCGGGTGGCCTCACGACGCGCGAGCTGCAGATGATCCTGCGCGGGTTCACCGGACTCAATCTCGTCGGCGGTGACGTCGTCGAGGTGGCGCCCGCCTACGACCATGCCGAGCTCACCACGATCGCTGCTGCCAACGTCGTCTACGAGCTGCTCGGCCTGATGGCGCTCGACCCTTCCGACCGGGCGAACCGGTCCGAGAGCACGTCCAACCACCACGGGAGTTCGTCATGAAGCTGCTGGTCGCCATCGACGGTTCGGAGCACTCCGCCAAGGCGGTGGCAGCAGCAGGACGCCTGGCTGCTGCCACCGGGGCGGATGTGGTCGTCGTGCATCAGCGCAGCGACAGCGCCTCGGACCACGGTCCCGCTGTGCCTTCGTCGGAGGGATTCGCCGAGGCCCAGTCGCTCGTCGACTCCGCCACGGCCGCCCTGCTGGTCGCGGGAGCTGCGTCGGCGCGAGGCCGGGTCGTTCGCGGTCTGCACGGCGAGGAGGCGAAGACGATCCTCGACGTGGCACGTGATGAGGACGTCGACATCATCGTCGTCGGTCCGCGAGGCCTTGGTCGGTTCGCCGGGCTGCTCGTCGGCAGCGTCACTGATCGACTGGTGCAGCTCTCCGACCGACCGGTCCTCGTCGTCCGGTGACTGACACCGCCGGTGCGATCCGTGCGACGGCGGATGCGATCGCCTCGGGCGCTGCGTCGGCAGTCGATGCGATGGAGGAGTGCGTCCGTCGCATCCGCGATCGAGACGGTGACCTCGGGGCGGTCGTCGCCCTGCGGGTCGATGAGGCGCGTGCGGAGGCGGAGGCGCTCGACCGACGCCGTCGCGACAGCGGGCCGATCGGACCGCTCGACGGAGTGCCGGTGTTGGTGAAGGACCTCGAAGATGTCGAGGGGATGCCGACGCGCAAGGGGTCGCGGCTTCTCGTCGGTGCTCGACCGGCATCTGCTGACGCGGTGGTGCCCGCTCTGCTGCGTCGAGCCGGTGCGGTGATCGTGGGCAAGACCAACCTCCCCGAGTTCGCGACGGAGGGCTTCACCGACAACCTCCTCGACGGCGTCACGCGCAACCCGTGGGACAGGGAGCAGTCACCCGGTGGCTCGAGCGGCGGCGCTGCTGTCGCTCTCGCGGCGGGCATGGTCCCGATCGCGACGGCGACCGACGGTGGCGGTTCCGTCCGGATCCCTGCAGGACGCTGCGGCCTCGTCGGGCTCAAGCCGACCCACGGCGCCGTGGGACGTTGGCCGGCCACCGACTGGCTCGACCTGAGCACCTACGGTCCGATGGCCACGACGATCGACGACCTGCGGATCCTGTTCTCGCTCATGGTGGGACGGGTCGCGGGTGATCCATCGTCGGCACCGTTTCCGGCCCGTCGAGCGAGTGCTCCACCGCAGCGCCCCAGCCACGTGATCGTCGCCGACCGGACGTCGCCGCTCGGTCCGCTCCCGACCGGCGTCGCTGATGAATTTCACGCCGCAGCCGCCGACCTGGCTGAGCTTCTCGGCGTCGGTGTGTCGGCTCTCGAGCCGGGTGAGCTCTTCTCGGACCTGGGCGACCCGGATGTGGACTGGTTCACCCTCGCGACAGCGGAGCACGTCAACTCGCTGGGGCGGTCGTGGGTGGAGGAGTCGATGCCGCTGATGCACCCGTCGACGGTGGCGTTCATGCGGCACGGACTCGCGGTCGGTGTCGATGACTACCTGAGCGCCCGGCGGCGTCGAGCGGCGTACACGCGTCGGCTCGACGACCTGCTAGGGGAGTCCGGAGTGCTGCTCACGCCGGTGGTCGCCGTCGACCGGTGGCTGGCCGACGGGCGGCTGAGCGACACTGATGAGCCCGGGATGACTGCGGAGTCGGTCTACTCCACGGCAGTCCAGAACGTCACGGGTCATCCGGCGATCAGCCTTCCAGCCGGTCGGCACGAGTCCGGCTCGCCGTACGGCCTGCAGGTCACCGCTCCGCGTTGGTGCGACGACCTGTTGCTCGACGTCGGTGACCTGTGGGAGTCGCACCGGCCCTGGCCGCGGACCGCACCGGGCTACGACGAGTTCCGCATCGGTTCGTGACCAGAGCGCCGACCACGAGGACGGCGGCTCGTTCGGCACTGCTCTGCGGCCACGTGACGAAGCTCCGGTGACGCGGCTCGATCGCGGGCACGACCGCGAAGGTCGCTGCCTCGACCATCGACCATCGACCATCGACCATCGACCAGCGCGCATCGCACCTCGGCACGTGGCAGCGTCGTGGGCAGGGGGACCCACGCCCAGGAGGACACCATGCAGATCGCGGACAAGGTCTTCGTCGTCAGCGGCGGCGGCAACGGGATCGGCCGTGAGGTCGTCCTCGAGCTGGCCCGCCGCGGCGGTCGCGTGGCTGCTGTGGACCTCAACCCTGACACCCTCGCCGAGACTCTGCGACTTGCGGCCGCTCCGGCGGGGCGCATCACCGCGCACGTGCTCAGCGTCTCGGATCGGGTGGCCGTCGAGGCACTCCCCGACCAGGTGATCGCCGCACACGGACAGATCGACGGCCTGCTCAGCATCGCGGGGATCATCCAACGGTTCGTCCATGTCGAGGAGCTCTCGATCGAGGAGATCGAGCGGGTCATGGCAGTCAACTTCTGGGGCACGCTCTACCTGGACAAGACGTTCCTCCCGCTGCTCAAGCAGCGTCCGCGGGCGGCTCTGCTCAACGTCTCGAGCATGGGTGGTCTCGTGCCAGTCCCGGGGCAAGGTGCCTACGGCGCGAGCAAGGGCGCGGTCAAGCTGCTCACCGAGTGTCTCTACGCGGAGCTCCGAGGCACCAACGTGGCCGTCACCGTCGTCTTCCCGGGCGCAGTCGGCACCAACATCACCGGCAACTCCGGCGTCGACGTGCCGACCGCGACCATGCCGGGGGGCAAGGCGCCGAAGGTCACCGCACCCGACGACGCGGCGCGCCAGATCGTCGATGCCGTCGCGAACGGGACGTTCCGCGTGCTCATCGGCAGCGACGCTCGAATGCTCGACCGGCTGTCGCGGTTGTCGCCGACCCGCGCGATCACGACCGTCGCCGACCAGATGAAGAAGATGCTCGGCATCTGAGGTCAGCGTTGCGGCAAACGCTGGCCAGATCTCCCGCGCCGCACGCCGCACCACCACGGGCCGTGACGATGTCAGCTATCACGGTGTCGGCCGTGACGATGTCAGCCGCGACGATGTCAGCCGCGACGGTGTCGGCCGTGACGGTGTCAGCTGTGGCGACGTCGGCCCGGAGTCATCGGGTGACCACTGCCTCCGGGTCTCGGCGGGTTCGGCCCGCCTGGGCCGCGGACTATGGGTGAGTTCGGCCCGCCCCGCGTGAGTCCGCATCGTGGTTGTCAACGACACCGCCCGTGTCGCGCTTGGGTGCTGCGGTGATTTCGGACAGCGGATTGATGGTTTCTCTACGCTGCCGTGTCCGGCTGGCGGTAACTGTAGTGGACTTCGTTGGGGCGTCTGTAGCCCAGCGCTGAGTGCCGTCGGCGAGAGTTGTAGAAGCCCTCGATGTAGGCGATCACGTCTCGTCTGGCGTGCGCCTTGGTCGGGTAGACGGTGCGGTAGACGCGTTCGTTCTTCAACGCTGAGAAGAACGACTCGGCCATCGCGTTGTCCCAGCAGACCCCGGTCCTGCCCATCGAGGAACGCATCCCCAGGTCCTGGACCAGGGTCCGGAAATCCGCCGAGGTGTAGACCGATCCACGGTCGCTGTGGAAGATCGCCCCCGCCTCGATCACGGTGGTCGCGGCGGCGTTGCGCAACGCGTCAGCGACGAGCTCGGTGCGCATGTGGTCCGCGATCGACCAGCCCACGACCTTCTTGGAGTAGCAGTCGATGACGGTGGCCAGGTAGATGAACCCAGCCCAGGAGTGGATGTAGGTAATGTCACCGACGAACTTGACCCCCGGCCGGTCGGCGTCGAAGTCCCGCCTGACCAGATCCGGCATGTCCGCCGCGGCCAGCGCATCAGCCACCGTGGTGACCCGGAACGGCCGCGGCTGACACGCCACAAGCCCACCGACACGCATGATCTGACGCACCAGCTCCGGTGAGCACTCGGTGCCCTCGCCGGCCAGGTCAGCGTGGATCCGCCGATATCCGTACGTGCCGTCGGAAGCCGTGAAGAAGTGCTCCACCCGGGCCGTCAACACCTCCCGGCGCGTCGCCGTCGCCGACTTGGGTCGAGCGCGCCAGTGGTAGAACCCCGACGTCGAGACGGCCAGCCACAGGCACATCTTGAAGACCGGGTTGAGCTCAGTGGGGTCGTTGCGCTGGGAGTCGATGTACTCGTACTTGCTCACTGCCGCGGCTCCCTCGCGAAGTAAGCGCTGGCTTTTCTCAAGAACGCCGTCTCCGCGCGGAGGTCCTGGTTCTCCCGCTCCAGCTCCTTGAGCCGGGCACGATCCGGGACCGACAACTCGGCCTCCGTGGCGCCATGGGAATCTCGGTACTTGATCAACCAGTTCCGCAGTGTCTCCGGACCCACGCCATAGGCGAGCGCGACTTCCTTGATCGTCTTGGAAGTCGAGATCACCTCCAGGCACAACTCGTCCTTGAACTCCTGGCTGAACCGCCTGCGTGAAGCAGTCATGCTCGCGATCTCACTCTCCAGT
>JANXWJ010000019.1 GCA_025351185.1 Candidatus Nanopelagicales bacterium | reverse complement strand
GTGTTGCCGTCGGTCAGCCGTTCTGCGTCCTCGAGCTCGTCGATGACCGACTTCCAGAGCTTGGGGCGACGACCGGCCCAGCGCACGCGGACCCCGAGCTCGTTCATCTCGTCGCGCCGGCGACGGATCACGTCGCGGTTGAAGCCCATGAGGAAGCGCACCTCGTCGGGCGAGCGCTTCCAGTTCTCCGTGGAGAACGCGTACGCCGAGATCGCGCCCACTCCGAGCTCGATCGCGCCGTGCACGCAGTCGAGCAGGCTCGCCTCGCCGGCCTCGTGCCCCGCGGTGCGCGGGAGACCGCGCTCCTTGGCCCAACGCCCGTTGCCGTCCATGACGAGCGCCACATGCTTCGGGACGAGGTCGGGCGCGATCGCCGGCGCGACGGCACCGCTCGGGTGCGGGGTCGGGACACGCAGAGGTTGTGTGCGCGCCGGAGGACGACGTCCACCTGATGCACGCGAGAGTCGACCGGCCACGGACCCATCGTGACATCCGCGAGCCGTGCGGCCGTGCCGCGACCCACGACCGGAGGTTCAGCACCTCTTCTTCGGGCGCCCGGTGCTAGGTGCGTTCGACGAGGGGAAGGCTGCGGAGGCCCCGTTCGAGCTGCCAGGAGAGGTAGGCGGCGACGAGGCCTGAGGCCTCGCGGCGGGCCCGGAGGTCGCTCGAGTCGGCGGTGTCCCAGTCACCGGCGAGCAGGGCGCCGAGCAGCACGAACGTCTCGGCTGCCGGGGCGGCAGAACCGGGGATGCGGTGCTCACCGCAGAGTGCCCCGCCGGAGCTGACGTTGAAGGCGCCGTGCGGACCGGGGAGGCCGCACCGCGCGCACGCATCGAAGCTCGGTGCCCAGCCGGCCACCGACAGCGAGCGCACGAGGTAGGAGTCGAGCACGAGTCCGGAGTCGTGCTCGGCGGCGACGAGCGCGCGCAGCCCAGCGACGAGCAGGAGGTACTGCTGCACCGAGGGCTCACGCTCCTCCGGCGTCATGCGCTCTGCTGTCTCGAGCATCGCCTGACCGGCGGTGTAGCGGGCATAGTCGTGCACGAGGTTGGCACCGTAGGACGAGATCGTCTCCACCTGGGTCACGCCGTCGAGCGTGCGTCCGGAGTAGAACTGCACGTCGACGTGGCCGAACGGCTCGAGCCTGGCCCCGATCCTCGAGGTCGTGCGCCGGACGCCCTTCGCGACGGCCCGCACCCGACCGTGGTCTCGCGTGAGCAGCGTGACGATCCGGTCGGCCTCGCCCAGCTTCTGGGCGCGCAGCACGACTCCTTCGTCCCGATAGAGGCTCACACCCCATTGTCACCGGTCAGGCCGATATCGGCGGACGTGGCGCGCAGGTGGCACCCCGGCAGTCACGTAATCTCGCGACATGAGTGTCACTCCTGAGCCAGAGATCGGCTTGATCATGCCCACTGCCGAGCAGGAGCGGGCGCTGCGCGCCCTGCCGGACGTCACGACGGTGCGCCTCGACTCGCGGTCCTTCCGCAGATCCCTGCTCCTGGTGATGGTGTTCCTCGTCGGGCTCAAGTTCGCGCTGTACGTCTATGAGGCTCTCGGGTCGTTCTTGTTCCTGCTGCTGCTGGCCTGGCTGCTCTCGATCGCGATGGAGCCTGCCGTCGCGTGGTTTGCCAACCGAGGCATGCGGCGCGGACTCGCCACCGGGATCGTGGGGCTCATCCTCATCGTGGCGACCGCGGCCTTCATCGCCGTGTTCGGGAGCCTGTTCGTCACCCAGGTGAGCGAGCTGATCAAGGGCCTGCCGGGCTACGTCGAGCAGACCGTCACCTGGGTCAACAGCACGTTCCACACCACGCTGAACTCCGGCAGCATCATGGACAACCTCCAGATCACACCCGCCAAGGTGGCCGAGTGGGCGAGCAGTGTCGCGGGTGGGGTCTTCGGCTTCGTCGGCACCATCTTCGGTGCGCTGTTCGACGGCCTGACCGTGTTCGTCTTCGCCTTCTACTTCTCAGCTGACGGTCCCCGCCTCCGTCGCGCGATCGGCTCCTGGCTTCCCGAGCAGTCGCAGAAGGTGTTCGTCACCGTGTGGGACATCGCCGTCACGAAGACGGGTGGCTTCGTGGTCTCGAAGGTCGTGCTCGCTGCGTTGTCGGCGTTCTTCCACTGCAGCTTCTTCTACGTCATCAACGTGCCCTACTGGCTCCCGATGGGCATCTTCGCCGGGGTCGTCAGCCAGTTCATCCCGACGATCGGCACCTACATCGGTGTCGCGATCCCGGCACTGTTCGCTGCCTTCGACAAGCCCATCAACGTCGTCTGGATCATCATCTTCGCGACCGTCTACCAGCAGATCGAGAGCTATGTCTTCACCCCGCGCGTGAGCCGGGCGACGATGGACATCCACCCCGCGATCGCCTTGGGCTCGGTGTTCGTCGGCTTCGCTTTCTTCGGACCCATCGGCGCGATCATCGGCATCCCGCTGGCGGCTGCGGTCATCGCCGTCATCGAGACCTACGGCAACCGGCACGAGCTCGTGCCCGAGCTGCAGGTGCGCACCAAGGGTGAGAAGCCACCCAAGCCAGGTGACGCGCTCGCGGGTGACGTCACAGCCGTGGTCCCTGCGGGGAGGCCGCTGGGCCACGTAGCCGAGCAGGCGCTCGAGGCGGCCGAGCGGGCCGAGGACGTCGCGGAGTCCACGCCCTGATGGGCCGCGAGGGCCGGATGGGCGTTGACATCACGCTGCTGCGTCGCGTCGACCGCTACCTCGATGCCGCTCCGCGGACCTCGGCCGAAGCGGTCGATGTCGGAGCCCTGCGCGCGTTCGTCACCAGCGCCCCCTGGCCCTACTACATCCGGCCCCGTCCCGATCTCGACCTCACCGCCGCCTCCGCCGTGACTGCGGAGGAGGTACGCGATGCTGCTGGGCTGCTCGAACGGGTAGGCCAGCCGGTGGCCTTCGAGTGGGTGACCGAGCTCGTACCCTCCCTCGCCGACGTCCTGACCGCCGAGGGCTATCGCGTACGTATCCACCCGCTGCTCGTGCGCGAGCTCCACGGCAGCACCGACGACGACTCGGGTCATGCCTGTGTCGACGGCCTACATGCGAGGCGACCTCAGGACCCCGACGTGCGCGGACGCCTGCTCCGAGCCGACGACGACGTGGCCGTGGCGATGTCCCTGCGCGTGTCGGACCTCGGGTTCAGCGTGCGCGGTACGGCCGTCGGCGAGGCGGGCACCGCGGAGCGCGACGCGACGCAGGTCGAGAGCTCACTGGTCGACTTCGTGCGCGACCGGATCCGCACCCGACGATCCGTCGTCGCGGTGGCCGACGTCGCCGCAGCGAGTGTGGTCGCCACCGGATGGCACCAGCCGATCGACGAGGAGACCGAGGTCGTCGGTGTCGCGACGGTGCCGGCCTTCCGCCGTCAGGGAGCCGGTGCCGCAGTGGTACGCACCCTGCTCGGCGACGCCGCACGCCGAGGCGTGACGCTGGCACTGCTCTCAGCCGACGACGACGCCGTCGCACGGGTCTACGAACGCGTCGGCTTCACCCGCATCGGCCACACCGCCGCCGCCGAACCACCCGCCTGACCAGAACGAGCACCCAGGTCCTCGAGTTGCTGCCCGAATCGTCGGTTCGCGGCGGGCGGGTTCTAGGGAGTGACTCGTGGCCCGGGGTGGGTCAGAAGCCGAGCTTGCGGAGCTGGCGCGGGTCTTGCTGCCAGTCCTTGGCGACCTTGACGCGCAGGTCGAGGTGCACCCTCGTGCCGAGCAGCGCCTCGATCTGCTTGCGCGATGCGATGCCGACGTCGCGCAGCCGAGATCCCTTGTGCCCGATGATGATCGACTTCTGACTGTCGCGCTCGACGTAGAGCGAGGCGTGGACGTCGAGGAGCGGGTTGTCGGGCGAGCGGTTCTCTCGCGGGATCATGTCGTCGATGACGACCGCGATGGAGTGCGGCAGCTCGTCGCGCACACCCTCGAGCGCAGCCTCGCGGATCAGCTCGGCGCACATGATCATCTCGGGCTCGTCAGTGAGCTCGCCGTCGGGATAGAGCGCCGGGCCGGGAGGCATGAGTCCGACGAGCAGGTCCGCGAGCAGCTGCACCTGGTCACCCGCGACCGCAGAGACCGGGACGACCTCGGCCCACTCGATGCCCACTGCCTCGCCGAGCCTCATCACGTCGAGCAGCCGGTCACCGACCGTCTTGTGGTCGACGAGGTCCGTCTTGGTGACGATGGCGACCTTGGGGGTGTTCCGCTCGGTCGCGAGCTCCTTCGCGATGAAGGTGTCACCCGTCCCGATCGCGACGTCGGCGGGGAGGCAGAAGCCGATCACGTCGACCTCGGACCACGTGTCGCGGACGAGGGCGTTGAGCCGCTCGCCGAGCAGCGTGCGCGGCTTGTGGAGACCAGGTGTGTCGACGAGCACCAGCTGTCCGTCGGCGCGGTGCACGATGCCGCGCACGGTGTGCCGCGTGGTCTGCGGCTTACTGGAGGTGATCGCCACCTTCTCGCCGACAAGCGCGTTGGTGAGCGTGGACTTGCCGGCGTTGGGGCGACCGACGAAGCAGGAGAAGCCGGAGCGGAACGAGGTGTCGGTCACGGGGACGATTGTCCCCCAGCAACGCCGTCCCCGACGCCACTCCCAGTTTCCGCGTGATCTTGGTCGTGTGGTGGTTTCCCAGCACCGGAAGCAGTCACACGACCAAGATCACGCGCAGAGGTGCGGCTGGAGCGAGTCGAGGCGACTCCTTGCAGGGCCAGACCTGCCAGGACGAGCGCGGCGCCGACCCAGCCGAGTGGTACGAGGTGCTCCCCCAGCACGACCAACCCGAGCACGGTCGCGACGACCGGCTCGGCGAGCACGAGCGTCGTGACGGGGCCGGCCGAGAGGTGGCGCAGGCCGCGCCCGAACAGCACGTAGGCCACCGTCGTAGCCGCGAGGCCGAGCCACAGCGCCATCGCGACGCCCGCGCCGGTGGCGAGCCAGGCGAGGGGCTGGGTCAGCAGCACGGGCAGCAGCAGGATCCCGCCGAGGCCGAACGCCGCCGCCATCACCTCGTCGCTTCGGTGGCCGGCGTTCATGAGGCGCTTGGCCGCGACGGTGTAGAGCGCATAGCCCGCACTCGACGCGACCGCGAGCACCAACCCCCAGGAGTCGACGCTGGGCTGCGAAGCACCACTGCCGATCAGCAGCGCCAGCCCCACCACGCACACGCTCGTCGCGACGACCCACGACAGTCGCGGTCGGTCCTTGAGCAGTACCCACGACAGCAGTCCCGCGATCACCGGGCCGCTGCCGATCGTCACCAGCGTGCCCAGCGCGACACCCACCCGCTGCACGGCCGCGAAGAAGCACACCTGATAGACCGCGGTCGTCACACCGGCGAGCAGTCCCCAGCGGGTGCGCCAGAGCGCGACCGCATCGACCCGGCGACCACCGACGAGAGGGAGCACGGCGAGCAGACCGGCGCCACCGATCACGATGCGCGCTGCACCGACACCGAGCGGGGTGGTGCCCGACGGGCCGAGAGCCTGCGCGGTTCCTGTGGTGCCGAACAGCACAGCAGCGCCGAGGACTGCGAACACCGATCGACGCGTCGGCGCGCTAGCGTGCATCTCGTCGCTCATGTCAGGTGGCGAGGGTCGCGAGCACGCTGCCGTCAGGACCGACAACGTGCACGGCTACCCCTGCGCCTCCGAGGTCGCGCACCGCGTCGAGGTCGACGTCAGCGACGTCGGCCCCACGTCGTACGACGACGGCCGCCTCGAGCCCGCGCGCGCCTGCCGCCGCTGCCTGCGCGACCGCGAGCTGAAGTGCCGAGATCCCAAGTGACGCAAGAGATACTGTGGCACCGGAATAGGTGCGTCCGGTCTCGTCGCGCACCGCGCCACCTTCGGCCGCACCGACGCGGCCGCGGGCACCACGGGCCAGGGTCACGAGCTTGGCGTCCTCCGCGGACAGGGACTCCGCGACATGCGTCCCCGCAGCTGGCGACTCGGCCGCCGCAGGCTGGGCCGCTGAGGGGACGGTCTCGTCAGGCATCCGACTTGTCCTTCGTCACGGCCTCGTCGACGACCGGTGTCACCGGCTCTGCGAGCACCGTGCCGATCCTGTTGCGCCGACCCGCTGCAGACTCAGCCGTGAGGTCCCAGCCTTGCACGGTGGCGCGCGCACCAGGGATCGGCACCCGACCCAGGCGCCTCGCGATGAGTCCGCCGACGGTGTCGACGCCCTCCTCGTCGGCGTCGATGTGGATCCCGATGAGGTCGGCGAAGTCCTCGACGTGCATGCGTGCGTGAACGCGATAGGACCCGTGGGCCAGCGCGTCGACCTCGGGCGCCTCGGTGTCGTACTCGTCGGTGATCTCGCCGACGATCTCCTCGACGACGTCCTCGATCGTGACGATGCCCGCGGTGCCGCCGTACTCGTCCATGACGATCGCGAGGTGCGTACGCGCAGCCTGCATGTCGCGCAGGAGGTCGTCGGCCCGCTTGCTGTCGGGCACCATGAAGACCGGGCGCATGAGACTCGCGACTCGCTCGCTCTGCTCGGCCTCGTGATGCTCGAACGTACGCCGAGCCATGTCCTTGAGGTAGACGACGCCGATGACGTCGTCGAGGTTCTCGCCGATCACCGGGATCCTCGAGAACCCGCTGCGCAGAGCGAGAGACAGCGCCTGGCGCAGCGTCTTGGTCGACTCGACGAACACCATGTCGGTGCGCGGCACCATGAGCTCGCGGGCGACAGTGTCACCGAGCTCGAAGACCGAGTGGATCATCTGTCGTTCGTCGTCCTCGATGACGTCGCTCGCCTCGGCGAGGTCGACGAGCTCACGCAGCTCGGCCTGTGACGCGAACGGGCCTTCGCGATAGCCCTTGCCGGGGGTGAGCGCGTTGCCGACGATGATGAGCAGCTGCGCGAGCGGCCCGAGGAGCACGGCGAGGAAGAGTGCCGGGCCAGCCGCGCGGATCGCGATGCGGTCGGAGTGCTGCACGCCCAGGGTGCGCGGGGCGACGCCGAGCGCGACATAGCCGACGACCACCATGACGAGCGCGGCGGCGATCAGCTGCCACCAGACCGGTCCGGCGACGATGTCGAGGAACGCGCGCGTCACCAGCACGATGGCGGAGACGAACAGCAGCATGTGCAGAAACAGCAGTACGTTGACATAGCGCGCGCGGTCGTCGAGCAGGCGACGGAGCCGCTCGGCACCGCGTACGCCCTCGCGCTGGAGCTCGTCGACGCGGGCCCGGGAGACCCGGCCGATCGCCGTCTCTCCCGCCACGAGGAAGGCAGCGAGCACGACGAAGACCGCCGCGACCACGAGCGAGACGATGTCGGGATTCATCAGACCGGTCCCCCGGTATGGCCGACCCACTCGGCAAGGAGTCGCGCCTGGAGACCGAACATCTCGGCGTGCTCGTCGGGCTCGGCATGGTCATAGCCCAGCAGGTGCAGGATGCCGTGCGTGAGCAGCAGCGCCATCTCGTCGTCGCGGCCGTGACCGGCGGCGCTCGCCTGGCGCTCCGCGACCTGGGGGCAGAGCACCACGTCGCCGAGCATGCCCGGCTCGGGCTCGTCGTCGTCCTGCGGCTGACGCAGCTCGTCCATGGGGAAGGACAGCACGTCGGTCGGGCCGGGCTCGTTCATCCAGCGGACGTGGAGCTCGGTCATCGCGGCCTCGTCGACGAGAAGCACGGAGAGCTCGGCCTGCGGGTGGATCCGGAGCCGGTCCAGGACGAACCGCGCCTGCGACGCCATCGATACGACGTCGACCTCGATCTCGCTCTCGTTGACCACCTCGATCGTCATGCCGCGCCTACCGTCGGGTGCGGCGCGGGCCGCGATCGGGGAGCTGTGCGGCAGCAGCGGTCTCGGCATCGAACCTGGCGTAGGCGTCGACGATGCGACCGACGAGCTTGTGGCGTACGACGTCGGCACTCTCGAGCCGGCAGAAGGCGACGTCGTCGATGCCCTCGAGAATTCCTTCGACCACCTTCAGACCGCTCGCGGTGCCGGCCGGAAGGTCGATCTGCGTGGTGTCGCCGGTGACGACCATCGTCGAGCCGAAGCCGAGGCGGGTGAGGAACATCTTCATCTGCTCGGGCGAGGTGTTCTGCGCCTCGTCGAGGATGATGAACGCGTCGTTGAGGGTGCGGCCGCGCATGTAGGCCAGCGGTGCGACCTCGATGACGCCGCTGGTCATGAGTCGCGGGATCGAGTCGGGATCGACCATGTCGTGCAAGGCGTCGTACAACGGCCGGAGATAGGGGTCGATCTTCTCCGACAGCGTGCCCGGCAGGAAGCCGAGGCGCTCGCCGGCCTCGACCGCGGGACGCGTGAGGATGATGCGCGTGACCTTCTTGCTCTGCAGCGCCTGCACCGCCTTGGCCACCGCGAGATAGGTCTTGCCGGTGCCTGCTGGGCCGATGCCGAAGACGATGGTGTGCTCGTCGATGGAGTCGACGTACTTCTTCTGGTTGACCGTCTTGGGCCGGATCGTGCGACCGCGGTTGGTGAGGATGTTGGCCGTGAGCACGTCGGCCGGCCTCACGCCGGAGTCGTCGCGCAGCATCGTGATCGAACGCTCGACGACCTCGGCGGTGAGCGCCTGACCGGTGCGCACGATGGCGAGCATCTCACCCAGCACCCGGTCGGCGAGTGCAACCTCCGCCGGCGGACCGGACAACGTGATCTTGGTGCCGCGCACGTGGACGTCTACTGTCGGGAAGCCCCGCTCGACGACCCGAATGTTCTCGTCGCCAGAACCGAGGACGTTCACCATGTCCAGGGAAGCGGGGACGACGATCAGGGCCCGCGTGTCAGTGTCGCTCTCGGTCGTCATGGGTCGGCCTCTCGCGGGCCGCGTCTGCCCTTCGTCGTCCTAGCACCAGATCCCGGCCAGCGCCGAGGCCTCCATCGTACGTGGACACCCCCCAGACCACCCCCGAGATCCCACTCCAACCCAGGGAAGGTCGTGACCTCTCAGGTCAGGAAGTGCCCCTCACGGGCACTTCCTGCCGCGCGTCGAGATCTTGGACGCCGTCCCCACCCTGGCGTACGTCACCCCGGGGGCCAGGCGAGGCCACGGCCGCCGAGCACGTGCGCGTGGACGTGGAAGACGCTCTGTCCGCCGTCGGCGCCGCTGTTGAACACCGTGCGGAACCCCCGCTCGAGACCCTCGGACCTCGCGACGTCGGCCACCGCAGCGAGCAGCTCGCCGGCCAGCGCCGGGTCGGTCGCGGCAAGGGCGCTGACGTCGACGTGGTGGTCCTTCGGGATCACCACCACGTGCACCGGCGCCTGCGGCGTGATGTCGCGGAACGCGAGCACGCGGTCAGTCTCGTGCACGATGGTCGCCGGGATCTCGCCGGACACGATGCGGCAGAACAGGCAGTCGCTCATGGCATCGACGCTAGTCGACGCGTGTCCGGCCCGGCAGTGCGGCAGCGTCGTCGACTCAACGCGGCCGCCACCGCTTCCACACCGCGGTCGCGACCGCACGCGTCGTGCCGCCGTGGACGAGCTCGACCTGCACCGTCATCTCGCTCTCGGCGGCGGACGTGACGACGGCCGACAGGTCGCTCGCCTCGTGCAGCGGGCTCGGGCGCAGATAACGCACGTCGAGCTCCGCGGTGACGTACGACAAGGCGGCACCGGCCAGCGGTGCCAGCCCGCGCGACTCGGCCTGGAGCATCACCGCAGCTGCGCTGTGGCAGTCGAGCACCGTGGAGATGATCCCGCCGTTGAGGAACCCGAGCCCGTTGTCGTGCTCGGGCCAGGGCCGGAACGTCGCGACGACCGCCCCCTCGCCCGGATAGCTGCGCAGCATCAGCCCCTTCGGATGGCCGCAGCCGAAGCACTGCAGGCCGGGGTAGAGCCGCTCCTGGATGCTGAGTCCGCGTACATCCACCTCGCTCATGCGCCGAGTGTGCCACCGTGGTCGCGTGGGTCTCAGCGACAGCGTCGGCGGTGCATGGCGCGACGCGGTGAACGCGAGCTGCGGTGCCATCGCCACCCTCGGCGCGGCTGGCGGCGAGCCGCGCGCCGTCGCCCGCTTCGGATCGCTGACCTGCGCCGACCTCGGCGTCGGTCACTCCTGGGGAGTCCAGGCGGCGTGCGGCGTGACACCCGAGCCCGCCGACCTCGCCGCCGCCGTCGAGTGGCTGCGGCGGCGTGCGGCGGGTGGCGGCTGGGAAGTCTCGGTGCCGAGGTCGCAGGTGGCACATAGCATCTGGGGATCTCTGACGGATGTCGGGCGCAAGCCGGTCTACGCAATCGGCCCTGACACGGCGCTGTTCATGGCACGTGACCTGCCGCCAGGGCTCACGCTCACGACGACACCGACGCGCGACGAGGTGGTTGCCGGGTACGGCGGGTGGATGGACGATCTCCCGCTCGCACAGCGCCTCGTGACACCCACCGACTTGACGCAGGCCCAGCGTCGCTTCGTGTGCGGCCGGGTCGACGGTCGAGTCATCGGGTGCGCGTTCGTCTGGTGGTCGGGTCGCACGGCGTACCTCTCGGGCATCGGGGTGCTCGCCGGCGACTGCGGACTGGGCTACGGCTGGGCGCTCACGGCCGAGGCGGCGCGGGTCGCGGTGATCGATGCGCCGAGCGGACGACCGGATGTCGTGTGGATGTACGCCACCGACGAGGGCGCCGCGCTCTACTCGCGCATGGGGTTCGAGCGCATCGACGTCCACGTGTCGCTCAGCGATCCTGATCGCTGACCAGGATCGCGATGTGCGGTCAGATAGTGCCCCGCAAGGGCACTTCGTGACCTGAGAGTTCAGAAAGTGCCCGAGGAGGGCGGTGGTGGTGTGAGGGGTTGAGGGCGTCTCGGGTCAGGTCCAGCGGGGGGTTCGCGCGAGGATGACTGCGGCGGCGACGGTGCCGGCGGTGGAGGTGCGCAGGACGCCGGGGCCGAGGCGGGCGCAGAGGGCTCCGGCCGACTCGAACGCGGCGCGCTCGTCGTCGGTGATGCCACCCTCGGGACCGACCACGAGGACGACGTCACCCTCGTGCGGCACGCGCAGCGTCGAGAGACGCAGGGCGGCCGCCTCGTGCAGCACGACGGCGGTGCCGCGGCCCGCAACTGCCTCGCGCACCAGGGAAACGGCCGCTGCGGTGGACGCCAGGTCGCGTACGTCGGGCACCCACGGACGCCTCGACTGCTTCGCCGCCTCACGCGCGGTCGACCGCCACTTCTCGAGACCCTTGTCGACCTTGTCGCCGCGCCACTGAGAGATGGAGCGCGACGCCGACCACGGCACCACGACGTCGACGCCCACCTCGGTGAGCAGCTCGACCGACAGCTCGCCACGCTCGCCCTTCGCGAGCGCCTGCACCACGACCACGCGCGGTGAGGGCGGCGGGTGCTCGTCGTAGGACGTCACCCGTATGTCGACGCGGTCCTTGCCGACGACCGCTGCGACCGTGCCCTCGACCACGTGGCCGACCCCGTCACCGACGAGCACGGCCTCACCGATCTCGAGGCGCTTCACGGTCGCGGCGTGCCGACCTTCGCTGCCCTCGATCCTCACCAGACCGCCGATCATCGGCGCGAGCGCGCTGGGGGAGACGAGGAAGAACGGTGCCGTCATCAGGAGTTGAACGCGTCCTTGAGGCGCGAGAACAGGCCGCCATTGTTGTTGCTCGCCGTCTGCACCGCACCCGCCGGACGTTCCTCGTCGCGCAAGGTCGCGAGCTCACGGAGCAGCGCGGTCTGCCGCTCGTCGAGCTTGGTCGGGGTCACGACGTCGATGTGCACGTGCAGGTCGCCGCGACCGCTGCCACGCAGGTGCGCGACGCCCTTCTGCCGCAGCGTGTGCACATAGCCCGACTGGGTGCCGGCGCGCAGGTCGATGCTCTCGGTGCCGTCGAGCGACTCGAGCACGATCGTGGTGCCCAGCGCAGCGGCAGTCATCGGCAGCGAGACGGTGCAGTGGAGATCGTCGCCCTGACGGGTGAAGACCTCGTGCGCCGCCTCGACGATCTCGAGGTAGAGGTCGCCCGACGGTCCGCCGCCCTGCCCGACCTCGCCCTCGCCGGTGAGCTGGATCCTGGTGCCGGTGTCGACGCCCGGCGGGATCTTGACCGTGATCGTGCGACGGGTGCGGACCCGACCCTCGCCCGCGCACTCGGGGCAGGGGTGCGGGATCAGCGTGCCGAAGCCCTGGCACTGCGGGCAGGGGCGCGCGGTCATCACCTGGCCGAGGAACGAGCGCTGCACCGACTGCACCTCGCCGCGACCCTGACACATGGTGCAGGTCACGACCGAGGTGCCTTCTGCCGTGCCCGCGCCCGCGCAGACCGTGCAGGCGATCGCGGTGTCGACGGTGAGCTCGCGCGTCGAGCCGAACGTCGCCTCCGCGAGCGTCACCTGCATCCGGATGAGAGCGTCCTTGCCACGATTCGCGCGCGGACGCGGACCGCGTGACTGGGTGCCGAAGAAGGCGTCCATGATGTCGCCGAAACCGAAGCCCTGACCGAATCCGGCGCCCGGTCCTCCGCCACCACCACGAGGGTCGCCGCCGAGGTCGTACATCTGCCGCTTCTCGGGATCGGACAGCACCTCGTAGGCCGCCGTCACGTCCTTGAACCGGTCCTGGGTCGCCGGATCGGGGTTGACGTCGGGGTGCAGCTCACGCGCCAGCTTGCGATAGGCGCGCTTGATCTCCTCCGGCGTCGCATCGTTCGCGACACTGAGAGTGCCGTAGTAGTCGTTGGCCACCGTGCTCCCTTACTGCTGCTCGGTGAGGATGCGGCCGACGTAGCGCGCCACGGCACGCACCGACCCCATCGTCCCGGGATAGTCCATGCGCGTCGGTCCGACGACTCCGAGCTGCGCGACGACCTCGTCGCCCCGCGAGTATCCGACGGTCACGACCGACGTCGCCGAGAGTCCCTCGACCTCGTTCTCGTGGCCGATGCGTACGCTGAGCACGTCGCCCGACCGGCTCTCGCCGAGCAGCCGCAGGAGCACCATCTGCTCCTCGAGCGCTTCGAGCACCGGGCGCACCGCACCGTTGAAGTCTTCACCGAACGCCGCGAGATTCGCCGTGCCCGCAAGCATCACGCGCTCCTCGTGCCGCTCCACCACGGTCTCGAGCAGCGTCGCGACGATGGCGGCGACAGCTGAGCGCTCGGGCGCCTCGAACTGCTCCACGACATCGGCGACCTTGCCTGCGACATCGACGAGACGCACGCCGACGACACGCTCGAGGAGTCGCGCCCTGAGCCGACCGATGAGGTCGTCACTGATGGGTGCCGATGCATCGACGATCCGCTGCTCGACGCGACCGGTGTCGGCGATGAGCACCAGCAGCACGCGTGTAGGTGCGAGACCGACGAGCTCGAGGTGACGCACGGTCGAGCGGGTCAGCGAGGGATATTGGATGAGCGCGACCTGCTTGGTGAGCTGCGAGAGCAGCTTGACCGACCGGCGCATGACGTCGTCGAGGTCGACCGCGCCGTCGAGGAACGACCCGATCGCGCGCTTCTCCGCGCCCGAGAGCGGCTTGACCTGCGAGAGGCGGTCGACGAACACGCGATAGCCCTGGTCGGTCGGCACGCGTCCGGCACTGGTGTGAGGCTGTGCGATCAGGCCCTCGTCCTCCAGCGCCGCCATGTCGTTGCGGATCGTCGCGGGGCTGACTCCGAGCGAGTGCCGCTCGACCAGGCTGCGAGAGCCGACGGGCTCGTGGGTGGCGACGTAGTCCTCGACGATCGCGCGCAGCACGGAGAGGCGACGGTCCTCGACCACATCACACCTCCCGCTCGCGCTCTACCGAAGCTCGCCTGGCACTCCAGACGACCGAGTGCCAAGTCTACGACGCGCCCGCAGTTCCCTCCCCTCGGCGCACACCGGTCGGTCGAGCCGCCGCGCGCAGCGACGAGCGATCCCCGATCCCTGCCCGCTCAGGGGAAGGGCTTGACCTCTATGGTCAGAAGGTGCATCTCACGGGCACTTTCTGACTGTAAGTCGCGATCTTGGTGGGCCACGATGGCGCTACGACAGGGGGGACGGCGGATGGCCGACCGCTATGGGCGCGACGTGCTGGCCTCGGACCCCCATGCCCCTCGCCGCCAGGTCGTCGCCGAGGTGCCGGCCGAACCCGGGCTCGTCGTCGAGTGCGTGGAGTCAGGGTTCTGCGGTGCCGTGGTCGGCACCGAGAAGGGCACCGACGGGTGGGCGGTGGTGCTCGAGGACCGGCACGGCGTACGCCGTCTGTTCGCTCTGCGCGCAGCGGCGTTCCTCCTCGACGGCGCTCCCGTCACCCTGGTCCGCTCCGCGCCGGCCGCTGCGCCGCAAGGTCCGGTGCGGACCGCGTCGGGGTCCATCGCCGTCGCCGACCTGCGCGCGCGCACGGCCCGCGGGTCGCGCATCTGGGTCGAAGGTCTGCACGATGCCGAGCTCGTCGAGAAGGTGTGGGGCCACGACCTGCGGGTCGAGGGTGTCGTGGTCGAGCCGCTGCACGGCGCCGATGACCTGCTCGACCTGGTGCGCGACTTCGCCCCCGGACCGGGTCGACGCCTCGGCGTGCTCCTCGACCACCTCGTGCCCGGGTCGAAGGAGACGCACATCGCCGACGACGTGCGCCGCGCCTACGGCGCCCACGTCACGGTGCTCGGGCACCCGTACGTCGATGTGTGGCAGGCGATCCGACCGCAGGTGCTGGGGATCGAGGCGTGGCCCGTGGTACCTCGCGGCCAGCCGTGGAAGAACGGGGTGCTCGCCGGGCTCGGCCGTCCGTCATCGACACCCGCCGACGTCGCGGCCGGCTGGCGCTGGCTGCTCGGACACGTGCGGACCTACGCCGACCTCGAGCCGAGCCTGCTCGCGCGTGTCGAGGAGCTGATCGACGTGGTGACGTCCTAGACATCGTGTGTGACATAGAGTCACGGACGCTGTGAACGTACGGCGGCGCTCGTGCCCGAGTACGGCATCCCCCCACACGACGCCCAAGATCGCTACCGTAGCGTTCGGTCGCGTTCACGTTCCGGGATGGGCGCGCCAAGTCCGAGGAGGGACACCCCCATGTCCGAAGAGTTTCCGCCCGCGGGCGAGCCCACGCCGCCGACCGGCGACGCGACTCCCCCGCCGCCTCCGCCGCCGCCTGCGGCCCCCACACCTCCGCCGCCCCCGCCCGGCTACGCACCGCCGGCAGGCATCCCCACGCCGGCTGCCGCCAGCGGGCCAGACGTCGGGGTTGCGGTCAGCTGGGCGATCAAGAAGTTTCAGGAGCACGCGGGCATCCTGATCGCACTCGCTGCCGTGGTCTTCGTGCTGAACCTGCTCAACACGATCATCTCCAAGGTCCTGTCGAACAATGCCGCGAACGCGTGCGTCAACACCACGTTCACCCAGGACGCGAACGGCAACCTGAACATCACCAACGGTGGTTGCGCCACGGGGCTGTTCGCCAACCTCGGTGCCAACATCCTGCTCGCGATCGTGTTCGGCGCCCTGGCCGCCATCGCGAGCATCGGTGTGTTCCGTGCGGCCCTCAAGCTCACCCGTGGTGAGGCACCGTCGTTCGACAGCATGCTCTCGACCGAGAACCTGGTGCCCTACATCCTGGTGTCGATCGTCGTGGGCATCCTGACGGCGGTGGGCCTCGTGCTCTGCATCGTCCCGGGACTCGTCGTGCTGTTCCTCTTCCTGTTCGCATCGTGGTTTGCGCTCGACAAGGGTCAGAGCGTCGGAGAAGCCATGGGCAACAGCTACCGGGCGGCGTTGGCCAACGTCCTCCCCGTGTTCCTGACGGCTCTTGTCGTCGGCGTCGCGCAGTTCCTCGCCAGCCTGCCGTTCCTCTACGGCGTGCTCACCCTGGTGACGCTGCCGTTCGCCGCTCTGGTCATGGCGAACATGTTCCGCCAGCTCAACAACGAAGCAGTCGTGGCCTGACTCTCGACACGACGAAGGCGGGTGCCCCTGCGGGGGTGCCCGCCTTCGTCGTGTCGCAGTGCACCGCGGAGGCGGGCATCCGCCACTACGTTGAGGTCAGGAGGTGGTCACCGTGACCGACGTGCCGAACGAGCCCGACATCCCTGACCTGACCGGGGCACAGGTGCCCCCGGCGGACCCGCCGCCGATGCCGACCTACCCGACCACGCCGGGCCCGCCGCCCACCAGCTACGGCTACTCGCCGGCGACCCTCGAGCCGATGACCCCGAACGAGGAGCGCATGTGGGCGATGCTCGCGCACCTCTCCGAGATCGTGTTCGCGATCATCGCGCCGATCCTCATCCTGGCCATCTTCGGCAAGCGGTCCAGCTTCGTCGCCGACCAGGCGAAGGAGGCGCTCAACTTCCACATCACCTTGCTGATCGCCGCCGTCGTGAGCGCCATCCTCGTCGTGGTCATCATCGGCTTCTTCATGCTGTTCGCCGTCGCGATCTACGGCCTGGTGTTCGCGATCATCGGCGGCCTCGCCGCCAACGAGGGCAAGACATATCGATACCCGATCACGCTGCGCCTCGTGAAGTAGGTGACCGCCTGCGCGACCTGGTCAGTCGACCAGGTCGCGCACCCGGGCGTCTGCGAGGAGACGTCCGCGCAGCGTGAGCAGCACCCGACCGTCGTCGTAGGCCGACTGCTCGGCCAGCCCGTCACGAACGGCACCGGCTGCGACCCCGCGGCCGGTGTCGGTGAGGCTGTGCAGCGGAAGTCCATCGCGCAGACGGACTCTCAGCAGCACGTCCTCGACGCGCCGGTCCTCGGCACTGAGCTGCTCACGCGCCTGCGCGGGGCTCTCGTCGGCCTGCATGCGGGCGGCGTAGGCGACCGGGTGACGAACGTTCCACCAGCGCACGCCGCCCACGTGCGCGTGCGCACCGGGGCCGACGCCCCACCAGTCGTCGCCACGCCAGTATCCGAGGTTGTGGCGGCACTCGGCGCCGGCGCGAGCCCAGTTGCTGACCTCGTACCACTCGAGACCTGCTGCGGTCAGGGCGGAATCAGCCTGCAGATAGCGGTCGGCAGCGACGTCGTCGTCGACATCCGGGAGCTCTCCGCGGCGGATGCGAGCAGCGAGTCGGGTGCCGTCCTCGACGATGAGCGAGTAGGCCGACACGTGGTCCGCGCCGCTGTGGACCGCGGCCTGGAGCGAGGCACCGAAGTCGTCTTCGGTCTCACCCGGCGTGGCGTAGATGAGGTCGACGTTGACGTGCTCGAATCCGGCGGCACGCGCGTCGGTCACCGCGTCGACCGCACGGCCCGGAGTGTGAGTGCGGTCGAGCACCGCCAGCACGTGCGGCGCGGTGCTCTGCAGGCCGAACGACATCCGGGTGAAGCCGACCTCGCGGAGTCCACCGAGCGACGCGGCCGTCACCGAGTCAGGGTTGGCCTCGGTCGTCACCTCGGCACCCGGTGCGAGGCCGAACTCGTCGCGGATCGCTCCGAGGATGCGTCCGAGGTCGCCCGGCGGCAGGAGGGTCGGCGTGCCGCCGCCGACGAACACCGTCTCGACCGGCAGCTCGACCGCGCCGAGCACGCGCCTCGCCATCCGTATCTCCGCGACGGCCTGGTCGGCGTACGACGCCCGGCTCACGCCAGGCCCGAGCTCGTCGGCGGTGTAGGTGTTGAAGTCGCAGTAGCCGCACCGCGTCGAGCAGAACGGCACATGCACATAGAACCCGAACGGTCGCGAGCCGACCCCGGCCAGCGCCGACGCGGGAAGCGACCCGTCGAGCGGCGCGGGATCTCCCTCAGGCGGTAAGGACGGCATCCCCCGACCCTACGTGCCCCAACGACCCGTCCCAGCGATCCACATCCGGCGTGAGGGGCGGTACGTGATCTTGGTCGTGTGGTCGCTTCCGAGGCCCGTAAACAACCACTGGACCAAGATCACGCGAGGGGTGGTGCGTGGTTTGGGGTGCGTGCGGGTCAGAGCTTGTCGGTGGTGCGGGTGCCGAGGATGCCTTCGGGCTTGAAGACCATCACCAGGATGAGCACCCCGAAGACCACCGACTGCGACCAGCCCTGGCCTAGTCCGTGCGGCAGCCCGTCGTTGAACGCCTGGATCTCGCCGATCAGGAAGCCGCCGAGCACCGCCCCTTGCAGATTGCCGACCCCACCGAGCACTGCAGCCGTGAACGCGATCAGGCCGAACTGATAGCCGTCGGAGTAGTTGGTGTTGCCGAAGGTGGCGAAGTACAGCAGCCCCGCAGCCCCCGCCATCGCACCGCCGAGGGCGAAGGTGAAGGAGATCGCCCGGTTGACGTCGATGCCCATGAGTTGGGCGGCGTCGTGGTCCTGTGAGGTCGCGCGCATGGCGATTCCCTGTCGCGTACGCCGCACCACCCACGACAGCGCGAGCAGCAGCGGGACGGTCGCACCCGTCACCACGATCGTCGACCAGTCGATCGTGACCGGCCCGACCTGCACTCCGCCGTTGGGCACGACGGTCGGCCAGATGCGCTGGCCCGAGCCGTTGAGGTGGAGCCCGACCCACTGCAGGATGAAGCTGATGCCGACCGCCGTGATGAGCGAAGCCAGCCTCGGCGCGCGTCGCAGCCGGCGGTAGGCGAGGCGTTCGGCCGAGACGTTGACACCGGCGCCGATCCCCATCACGACGACCATCACAACCAGGGCCAGCGCCCAGCTGCGTGGGCTCGGAGAGTCGGCACCGAGTCGCTCGGTGAGCAGGATCGACGCCGACACCGAGGCCAGCATGAACAGGTCTCCGTGGGCGAAGTTGATCAGCCCGATGATCCCGTAGACAAGGGTGTAGCCCAGCGCGATGAGGGCGTAGAGCGACCCGGAACGCAGCCCGGCGAGCGCCACGTCGATGAACTGCAGCGGTGCGGTGACGAGGTTCCACACCAACCACGCGGCCACCCCGGCCAGCAGGATCGCGCCGAGCACCCGTCCGACGTAGTCCTTGACGACGAACGCGGGGCGCGAGTCGGCAGCCTCAGCACTCGTGATGGTCACGGCTCGTCCAGCCCCCGCTCAGACTGATCGTGTGGTTGTTTCCTGACGCGGGAAGCAACCACACGATCAGTCCCGGCTGCGGGGTGGTTGCTGGACGCGGACGTGCGGATCAGTCGCGGGTGTACATCGACTGGAGGAGATCGGCGTAGTTGGTCTCCACCGTCTTGCGCTTGATCTTCAGGCTCGGAGTGAGCTCACCCGCCTCGATCGAGAGGTCACGCGGCAGGATACGGACGTCCTTGACGGTCTCCCACCGGTTGAGGCCCTTGTTGAGCTCGGCCATCGCGGCGCGCACGGTCGCCTCGATGGTGGGATCGCTCGGCCAGGACTCGGGGCCGCCGACGATGCCCTCTGCCTGCGCGAAGCCGGCCGTGACGTCGGGGTCCAGCGTGACCAGGGCGGTCGCGTAGTTGCGTCCGTTGGCGTGCACCACGATGTTGCCGAGGATGGGGCACAGCGCCTTGAAGCGGCTCTCGATCAGGCTCGGCGCGATGTACTTTCCGCCCGAGGTCTTGATGAGGTCCTTCTTGCGGTCGGTGATGCGTACGTATCCGCTGTCGTCGATCTCGCCGATGTCACCCGTCGCGAGCCAGCCGTCACCGACGAGCATCTCGCCGGTGGCCTCAGGAAGGTTGTGGTAGGCCCGCATCACGCCACCACCACGCACCATGATCTCGCCATCGGCGGCGATGCGGACCTCGGTGCCCGGCAGTGGCAGACCGACGCTGCCGACGATGTTGTTGCCCGGCCGGTTGACGATCGAGCCGGCCGAGGTCTCCGTGAGGCCATAGCCCTCGAGGATCGGCAGGCCCGCGGCGGCGAACCATGCACCGACGTCCTTCGACAGGGCTGCGGAGCCGGAGACGAAGTACTCCACCCGGCCGCCCATGCGCTCCTTGACCTTGGAGAACACCAGGCGGTCAGCGATCGCATGCTGGGCCCTGAGAGCCGCCGAGATCCCTTGTCCCGCAGCCTGCTTCTCGACGACCTCCTTGCCGATGCCGAACGCCCAGTCGAAGATCTTCGCCTTGACGCCACCCTCGGAGGCCGTGCGCTGCACGACGCTGGCATAGACCTTCTCGAAGATGCGCGGGGCACCTGCCATGAAGTTCGGCTTGATGATCGAGAGGTTCTCGACGATCTTGTCGACCCGGCCGTCGACCGCGCTTGTGAAGCCGATCTGCAGCTGCGCCGAGAGGAGCACCTTGCCGAACGAGTGCGACAGCGGCAGCCAGAGGAACTGCACCTGGTCGGGGCGCAGCAGGCCGAGAGCCTCGATCGAGGCACCCTCGTAGCACCAGTTGTGGTGCGTCAGCTCCACACCCTTGGGCCGACCGGTCGTCCCGGAGGTGTAGATGAGCGTCGAGAGCCGCTCGGGAGTGACGGCCTCGGTGACGCGCGCGACAGCGTGTGCGTCGGAGTTGAGGAGGGCGCGCCCGCGCCCGGCGAGATCCTCCATCGTGATGACCCACTCGTCGTCGCGCGTGCTGCTGTCGACCTTCGAGGTGTCGAGCACGATCACCTTCTCGACCCCGGGGATCTTCGCCCGCTGGTCAAGGAGCTTTCCGAGCTGCACGCCGTCTTCCGCCACGACGAAGCGCGAGCCCGAGTCGTCGAGGATGAACGCGACATCCTCGGCGTTGGTCGAGGGATAGACGGTCGTGGTGGCACCACCGGCGCACATCACGGCGAGGTCGGTGAAGATCCACTCGACCCGGGTGCTCATCGCGACGGCGACCCGCTCCTCGGGCTGCAGGCCCAGGGACAGGAAGCCGGCAGCGAGGTCGGTGACCCGCTCACCGCTGCGTCCCCAGCTCCAGGACTCCCAGCCGCCCCCGGCGGTGGGCGCACGGAACGCCTCGCGGGCGGGGTCCGCGGCGACCCGGGAGTAGAACAGGGCACCGAGAGACGGCGCGATCGGCGTCATCGGCTCCGGGCCGACCGTGGTGCGACCCGCGCTGGGGACCGACTCCTCGACAACGTCGGACACAGGCCCGCTCCTCGTGTGCACGGGCGGGCGTCGTCGCCTGCCGTGGCCGGAAGCGTAGTCCGTCGCCGGGCTCCCGGGTGTCGGGGCACGGCGGTTGTCCGGGATCCGTACGTGCAGGTCGGCCCGGGGGTCTACTTGGGCTTGGCGACCGCAGACTCGTCGGTCGACAGAGCGGCGATGAAGGCCTCCTGGGGCACCTCGACGCGGCCGACCATCTTCATCCGCTTCTTGCCTTCCTTCTGCTTCTCGAGCAGCTTGCGCTTGCGGGTGATGTCACCGCCGTAGCACTTGGCCAGGACGTCCTTGCGGATGGCGCGGATGGTCTCGCGGGCGATGACCCGCGCGCCGATGGCGGCCTGGATCGGCACCTCGAACTGCTGGCGCGGGATGAGCTCGCGCAGCTTTCCGGCCATCGAGACGCCGTAGGCATACGCCTTGTCCTTGTGCACGATCGAGGAGAACGCGTCGACGGCTTCACCGTGGAGCAGGATGTCGACCTTGACCAGCTCGGAGGCCAGCTCGCCCGTGGGCTCGTAGTCGAGCGAGGCATAGCCCCGGGTCTTGGACTTGAGCGCGTCGAAGAAGTCGAACACGATCTCCGCGAGGGGCAGGGTGTAGCGCAGCTCGACGCGGTCCTCGGAGAGGTAGTCCATCCCGAGCAGGTTGCCGCGCCGGGTCTGGCACAGCTCCATGATCGAGCCGATGTACTCGCTCGGGGCAAGCACGGTGGCACGCACCATCGGCTCGTAGACCTCGGCGATCTTGCCGCCGGGGAACTCGCTGGGGTTGGTCACCCGGACCTCGGATCCGTCGTCCATGACCACGCGGTAGTTGACTGTGGGCGCGGTCGAGATGAGGTCGAGGTTGAACTCGCGTTCGAGGCGTTCGCGCACGATCTCGAGGTGCAGCAGCCCGAGGAAGCCGCAGCGGAAGCCGAAGCCGAGAGCCACCGAGGTCTCCGGCTCGTAGACCAGCGCGGCGTCGTTGAGCTGCAGCTTCTCGAGGGCGTCACGCAGCTCGGGGTAGTCGGAGCCGTCGAGCGGATAGAGGCCGGAGAACACCATCGGCTTGGGGTCGCGGTAGCCGCCGAGGGCCTCCGTCGCGCCATGACGCTGCGAGGTGACGGTGTCACCCACGCGCGACTGACGGACGTCTTTCACGCCGGTGATGAGGTAGCCCACCTCACCCACCCCGATGCCGGCCGACGGGACCGGCTCGGGCGAGATCACGCCGACCTCGAGCATCTCGTGGACCGCGCCGGTGCTCATCATTGCGATGCGCTCACGGGTCGAGAGGTGGCCGTCGATGACGCGGACATAGGTGACCACGCCGCGGTAGGAGTCATAGACCGAGTCGAAGATGATCGCGCGGGCCGGGCCGTCGGCGTCCCCGACCGGTGCCGGTACCTGCGTGACGACCGCCTCGAGCACGGCGTCGACACCGAGACCCGACTTGGCACTGACGCGGAGCACGTCGTCGGGGTCGCAGCCGATGATGCGCGCGAGCTCGGCGGCGTACTTGTCGGGCTGCGCCGCCGGCAGGTCGATCTTGTTGAGCACCGGGATGATCGCGAGGTCGTTCTCCAGCGCGAGGTAGAGGTTGGCAAGCGTCTGGGCCTCGATCCCCTGCGCCGCGTCGACGAGCAGCACCGCGCCCTCGCATGCGGCGAGGCTGCGTGAGACCTCGTAGGTGAAGTCGACGTGCCCGGGGGTGTCGATCATGTTGAGGACGTACGTCGTACCGTCGACCGAGGTGAACGGGAGGCGCACGGCCTGGCTCTTGATCGTGATGCCGCGCTCGCGCTCGATGTCCATCCGGTCGAGGTACTGCGCGCGCATCTGGCGCCCGTCGACAACCCCGGTGACCTGCAGCATCCGGTCGGCCAGCGTGGACTTGCCGTGGTCGATGTGGGCGATGATGCAGAAGTTCCGGATGACCGACGGGTCGGTCGATCCGGCGACGGGGGCGTTGGCGTTGGCCACGGCGGTCTGGACGTCCTCGGGTGGTGGGGCGGATCTCTGGGTGCGCTGGCGCAGTGGCCCTCATCGTCCCACGTCGGTGCCTGCGGCGGCGAAAGCGCGCGGGCGAGCGGCGCAGGTCCGGCACCAGGGAATGACGACGGGCGCCGCACCCAGGGGGTGTGGCGCCCGGTCAGGGACTGGCGTGCGTCAGGCGGTGGCCTGCAGCTCGGCGGCCTTGATGGCGATCGCCGACTTGCGGTTGGCGGCCTGGTTCTTGTGGATGACGCCCTTCGCGGCAGCCTTGTCGAGCGCGCGCGTGGCGGCCTTGGCGTACTCGGCAGCCGCAGCGGCGTCGCCAGCCTCGGCAGCCTCACGGAACTTGCGCACGTGGGTCTTGAGCGCCGACTTGGTCGACTTGTTGCGCAGACGCGCAGCCTCGTTGGTGCGGTTGCGCTTGATCTGCGACTTGATGTTCGCCACGGGGTGCCAATCGCCTTCGGGTCAGGTCGTGCCGGTATCGAGCGTGGAACGGGAGTCGGGCGCGCGTGCTTGAGCCGCGCCGAGCGACACGCCAGGTTACCTGGCTGAGCGCTCCACGGACAAATCCGTCGTCCGGCCCCGGGCGGGGTCGCTCCGGGCGATCACGGCCGGGTGCGGTTGCGGACCGTGCGGATCAGCGTGCGTTCGAGTGTGAACGTGCCCTGGTCGCGGTCGAGGCCGTCCTCGCTCATCGACCGACCCGTGACATCACGGCCCTTGACCGCCGCGTCCGCCACCGCGACGGCCACGAGCGCCTCCGCCAGGGCCGCCGGGTGCCACTTGCCGGCCTGCTCGCGCAGCGTGCGCACCTTGAAGGGTGGGACCCCCGCCTCACGGGCGACGTCACCCTCGGACGCCCCCCGGGGCGCAGACGCCACCCGGGCCAGTCCTCGCAGGCCGCCGGCGACCGCCGCGGTGAGCGCCGGACCGATGCCAGGGTCGTTGGTCAGGGCAAACCTCGTACGTCGGATCACCTCGGTGGCGCGACCACCGAGGACCGCGTCGGAGACGAGATAACCGGGCACGTCCGCGACGCCGTCGTAGTAGACGCCGACTGCCTCGGCCGTGATCGGGTCGTCCTCGATGTCGCTCACGAGCTGGGCGCACGCGGCGGCCAGCGACCGGAGGTCATCGCCGATGGCCACCCGGAGCGACTCGACGGCGTCAGGGGTCGCCTTGCGACCGGTGGCGCGCAGCTCGCGGCCGATGAAGTCCTCGACGGCCCGGCCCTTGGCCTTCTCGCACGGAGCCACGCTGAACCCGCCCGCGGCGAGGGCATCGGCGATCTTGCGGCCCTTCACCCCTCCCGGGTGCAGCACGACGATCCGGACCTCGCCGACAGCGGCGGCGTCGAGCAGCGTGGCGAGGATGTGCTCGTCGGCCTGCTCGGCGTTGCGGGCGACGACCACAGCGGCGTCACCGAAGAGGTTGGGCGAGCAAGCCTCGACAAGGGTGCCGAGCGCGGTCTCGGACCCGAGGTCGACGTCGCGGCGCTCAAGGGTCGGCTCTGCCCTGCGGGCGTCCGCGACCACGGCCGCGACTACGCGCTCGGCCAGGAAGTCCTCGGCACCGAGCGCGAGCACGGCCCGCTGCCCGGCGGCGTCGGCCTCGGGCGTCGTCGACGCGGGAGGCTTCGGCGTCTTGGACGCGGGTCGCTTGGCGGGTGGCGGTGTCATGACTCCCCGAGCATGCCACGCCCCACCGACCTCCGACGCGCTGCCGGGCGGTGCGGGTAGAGGTGGAGGTCGTGGCGGGGAGACGGTCGACGGGCCGGCCATGCAGGTCTGGTTCAGGGGCCCCGGCGGGTGAGGGCGAGGTGTCCGGTGGTCGGGTCGAGGGTGACGGCTAGGTCGCCGTCGAGGTCCGTACGGCCGACGACGGCGCCGGCGGCGCGGTAGGCGTTGACGGTGGCGGCATTGGGGTGGCCATAGTCGTTGCCGAGGCCGACCCCGATCAGGGCGACCGCCGGGTGGGTCGCGGTGACCCAGCCCGGTGACTGCTTGGCCGACCCGTGGTGGGGCACCTTGACGATGTCGACGTGCCCGACGATGCCGAGCGCCAGCACGGCGTCCTGCGCGGCCGTCTCGAGGTCGCCGCCGAGGAGCACCGTCACTCCCCCGACGTCACCGAGCAGCACCACGCTGGCGTTGTTGGGATCACTACCCTCCCCGCGGATCAGGCGGGTTGGCCACAGCACCCGCAAGGTGATGGCACCAACCGTCCAGCGGTCGCCCGCTGCGGCGACGCGCATCGTGAGCCGTGAGTCGTCGAGCCACCGGCGTACGCGAGCCAGCTCGGACTGCGGCTCGCCCAGGGGCGAGACGAGCACGGCACCGCCGTCGCGACCACGGAGCGCTCCCGGCGTGCCCTCCACGTGGTCGGCATGGAAGTGCGACAGCACCAGCAGCGGGATGCGCCGGACACCCAGGCGACGCAGGCAGCGGTCGACGGCGGTCGGATCCGGACCCGTGTCGACGACTACCGCCTCACCGTTGCCGGCGTTGAGCACCGTGGCATCGCCCTGACCCACGTCGCACATCACGATGCGCCACCCGACCGGCGGCCATGCAGTGCCCAGCGGGACACCTGTCGGTGGAGCTGCGACAAGTAGTCCACCCACGGCCGTGATCGCGAGACAGACCCGGGCGACGACACCGCCGTGACGTCGAGCGACGTACGCCGCAACACCTGCCAGTGCCAGGACCGAGAGCAGCCCCACGGCACCCGTCCAGCCCTGCGGCCACGGCAACGGTGGAGCGAGGTCGGCACTCACCCGCGCGACCCGACCGATCCATCCCACAGCCCAGGCGGCCGGAAGTGCAACGACGGCAGCTACTCCCGGGGATATGAGACCCGCCAGGCCGGCGACGAGCCCGAACGAGGTCGCCGGCCAGACCGCTGGCTCGGCGAGCAGGTTGGCGACCACTCCCCCGACCGACAGCCCACCGCCGATACCGGCGACGAGGGGCGCAACCGCCAGCTGCGCAGCGGCGCTGACCGCAAGGACCGCGCCGACCGCTCGCAGCCCACGCCGCCACCAGGGGCCGTCGCTGCCGAACCCCTTCCAGCGAGAGGCCAGCACGAGGAGACCCGCCGTCGCGAACGCCGACATGGCAAAGCCGACCGACAGCGCGAGGAAGGGATCGAGGACCACGAGGCCGCCGACCGAAGCGCCGAGCGCGTCGAGCGGTCGCAGTCGCGCGTCGACGAGCACGGCCAGGAGCACCACCGCAGTCATGCCGGCCGCTCGCACGACCGAAGGCTGGGGTCGGGCGACGACGACATAGCCCGCCACCGCCAGCGCGACGAGCACCACCTGGGCGCGACCTCGCCGGACGCCCGCGAGGCGCACCGCACCGAGTGCCATCAGCACGACGACCGCGACGTTGCCACCAGAAACCGCGGTCAGATGCGACAGCCCGCTGTCGCGCATCGCCCGGTCGAGGTCGGCCGGCACTCCGGACGTGTCACCCACGACGAGGCCGGGCAGCAGACCCGCCGCATCAGGTGGACGGTCGTGCACGCTGGCGCGCAGCGACGAGCGGATCGCGCCGGCGATCCCCTGCAGCACAGGTGGATCCGCCGTCACCTGGATAGACTCAGCGACCATGGTCGCCGCCCGGCCACGGAGCGGGTCCGCGGGAAGCACCCGTGCGGAGACGATCACGTGGGTGCCCGGGAGCAGCGTCTCGACGTCGTCGGTGGTGAGCAGGCGAACGGGCAGGTCGAGCAGGACGGGGGCAGACCCGGACCGCTCGATCCTCGACGCCGAGGCATCGAGCTGCCATTGGTCGTCGGTACGCCGCGAGCCCGATGTCTGCCCCTGTCGCGTCTGCGGGTCCGACGTGGTCACGAGCTCCGCACGGACGACGGCGTGAGCGGCCGCGAACGGTGCGAGCGGACCGTCGAGCAACGGCAGCACCCGCCAGGTCACGACCACAGAGACACCGAGCAGACACAGGCACGCAACCGCCGCGCGCTGACGCACTCGGCGTCGGGGACGCCACCGACGCACGCTGAGCCATGCTGCGGCCACACCGCTCGAGACAGCCACGAGCACCCACCAGGCTCCGACGCCCAGATGCACCTGCGCGGCGAGTGCCACGGCCGTGACCAGCCACAGCCAGGCACCGACGACCAGTGCCATCTCAGACCCGCACATGGGGTTTGAGGCGCTCGAACGTGCGGGCACCGATGCCCGAGATCTCGCGCAGCTGGTCGACCGTGGTGAAGCGCCCGTGCGCGGTGCGCCAGTCGACGATGCGCCCCGCCATCACCGGACCCACACCAGGAAGTGCGTCCAGGTCGCTCAGCGTCGCGGCATTGAGGTCGAGGACCGCACCCACCGGCGTGGCTCCTGCTCCGCTCGGGGTTGCGACCACGTCGGGCGAGACGACGATCTGCTCGCCGTCGATGACCTGCCGCGCCAGGTTGAGGCCGCCGCTGCTGCCGCCTCGGGTGAGGCCGCCGACCGCCGCGAGCGCATCGGCGACACGGGAACCCTGCGACAGGGTCACGAGCCCCGGGCGTCGCACCTGCCCGAGCACCTGGACCACCACGGGAGCAGCGGTCGGCGAGGGAAGCACACCGCTCGCCGGCGCCGTCGCGGCGCCCGACGGTGACGTGACCAGCACACCCGATGCCGCAGGCACCGGGGTGCCGGGCACGACCTCGACGGTCGACGGTGAACCGCCCACCGTGACGCGTACGACGATCCAGGCGACGAGAGCGGTGGCCGCGACGGCCACGACGACCGGGCGGATCGACGTGCGCGACACGACGACGGGGCGCTGGCCGTGCGGGTCGGCCTCGACGGACTCGAGCGCCGGATCATCCGGTGTCTCCTGCGGCGTCAGCGCCGCGGATGCCGGGAGGGTCAGCAGCGAGTCGAGCCTCGCGTGCTGGCTCTCGCCCGCGATGATGCGCCCGCCCGAGAGTGCCGCCAACCGCTCACGGACAGCCTCCGGGTCGAGCCGGCGTCGTGGGAGGGGAAGCACGCACGGACGTTAGGCACAGGGTTGTCCGCGGCTCCCCCCATAGGGCCGAGCCTGGGGACGACACGCCGCGTGCTCCGGACCTGGGTGCAGCCGGTATCAGTGCGGCGTGACCGCTTCGGCCGCCTCGGCCAGGTTGCGGCGATGGCGTATGACGATGATCCCGGTCAGCACCACGGCGAACACGATGTCGGCGGGGCGGTCATGGCGGACAAGAGAGGCGGGCACGAGCATCAGCGCACCGGCGACGGACGAGAGGCCGACCCTGCGGGTGATGATGACGACGACGAGGAACACGGCGATGACCGGCAGCGCCCACCACGGCTGCACCGCGAGCACCGCGCCGAGCGACGTCGCCACCCCCTTGCCACCGCGACCCCGCAGCCAGGGCGAGGAGATGTGGCCGATCACGGCCGCGAGCCCGGCCACGAGTGCCGGCACCGGATAGCCGAAGTGGTCGAGCAGGAACACGGGGATGAAGCCCTTGGCGATGTCGAGCACTGCGACGAGCACGCCGACGGGCCAGCCGAACGCGCGCCCGGCGTTGGTGGCTCCCGGGTTGCCCGAGCCGATCGCACGCAGGTCGATGCCGCGCACGCGCGCGATGATCGCGGCCGGGTTGATCGAGCCGATGAGATAGCCGACGAGGGCACCGACCACGCCGAGCGCGATGCTGACGACGATGTCGCGCATCGGGATGTCGAGGGCGCCGAGGAGCGCCGAGGTCACGGCGTCACAGCGTCGTGACGGCCGGCGGGTCGACCTCGACCGCGTCGTGAGCCTCGCCGGAATGGTCGGTCCCGGCAGTCTGGTCGGTGGCGTCAGTCGCGTCTGTCGCTTCGGTCGGGTCGGTCGCGAAGGACCGGCGCTGTGGCGACCGGTCCGGTCGCGGCGAGACACCGACGGCGACCATCCCGGGCCCGACGTGCGCTCCTACGACCGCCCCGACCTCGGCGACGATCACACGCGAGTCGACCAGGCGGGCCACCAGGTGACCGGCGAGGGTCTCAGCACGCGCGGCTGCATCGAGGTGGTGCACGGCGATGTCGCACGGGCGCCCGGCGGCGCGCTGGATCACCAGCTCTTCGATGCGCGCGAGGGCCTTGGATGTGGTGCGTACCTTCTCCAGCGGTGCGACGTGGCCGTCGACGAGCTCGAGGATCGGCTTCACCGCGAGTGCCTGCCCCAGCAGCGCCTGCGCGGCGCCGATGCGTCCGCCGCGTCGCAGATAGTCGAGGGTGTCGACGTAGAACAAGGCGCTGCTCGATGCCGCGCGGTCACGGATCACCTGGGCGACGGTCTCCGGGTCCGCACCAGCCTCCGCTGCGCGGGCGCCGTCGAGCACCGCGAAACCCATCGCCATCGCGACCCGGCGGGTGTCCACCACGAGCACCGGGATCGGGGAATCGCGGGCCGCGAGGCACGCCGAGTCATACGTGCCCGACATGTCACCCGACAGATGTGCCGAGACGATCGCGGTCGCTCCCGAGTCGGCTGCGTCGGCGTACGCCTGCGCGAAGCGGTCCGGCGACGGGCGTGACGTCGTGACGACATTCCACGCACGCAACGCCTCGGCCACCTCGGCCGGCGATATCTCGGTGCCCTCGTCGTAGGGCTGACCGCTCACGACCACCTGCACCGGCACCACCCGGATGTGGTGCGACGCCACGAGATCCGCCGGCAGGTACGCCGTCGAGTCCGTCACGATCGCTACCCGGTGCATGCCCGCGACCCTACTCACCCCGATGTCGCGCCGAGGCCGATCGTGCGGCTGATTGCCGTGCTGGGCACCAGTGGGACCACGCGGATGCAGAGCGGCGCTAGGCCACGACGATGTTGACGAGCTTGGGCGGGCGTACGACGACGGTGCGGATCTCGGCACCGTCGAGCACCTTCACCACACCGGGCGAGGCGAGCGCCAACGCACGCAGGTCGGCTTCGGAGATGGTCGGAGGCACCTCGAGCCGGTCGCGGACCTTGCCCGCGACCTGCACGACGCAGGTCACGGTGTCCTCGACCAGCAGCGCCGGGTCGACGGCCGGCCAGCCGGCCAGCGCCACGGTCGGCTCGTGACCGAGCCGCTCCCACATCTCCTCGGCGGTGTAGGGCGCCACCAGCGACAGCAAGATCGCGACCGCCTCGGCTGCCTCGCGCACTGAGGGGTCGCCGCCGCCCACGCCGGAGTCGATCGCCTTGCGCGCGGCGTTGACCAGCTCCATCGTCTTGGCGACCGCGACGTTGAAGCGGAACGACTCGACCGCCCTGCGCGCCTCGTCGACCGACTTCGCCGTCACACGCCGGAGCCCGCGATCGCCTGTGGTCACGTCGATTCCAACCGGGCTCGTGACGTCACCCGACAGCCGCCAGGCACGCGCGAGGAACTTCTTCGACCCGCTCGGCGAGACGTCGGCCCAGTCGATGTCGTCCTCCGGCGGGCCGGCGAACACCATCGTCAGGCGCACGGCATCGACGCCATTGATGTCGAGCTCGTCCGACAGCCGCACCAGGTTGCCGCGGGACTTGCTCATCGTCGAGCCGTTCATGCCGACCATGCCCTGGTTGAGCAGGCGGGTGAACGGCTCGGTGAACTCGACCATGCCCATGTCGAAAAGCACCTTGGTGAAGAAGCGGGCGTAGAGCAGGTGCAGGATCGCGTGGGTGACACCGCCGGTGTACTGGTCGACCGGCGCCCACTCGCGCGCCTGCGCAGGGTCGAACGGGCCATCAGTCTTCGCCGGGTCCAGGTAGCGCAGGAAGTACCACGACGAGTCGACGAACGTGTCCATCGTGTCGGTGTCACGCTCGGCAGCACCGCCGCACCTCGGGCACGGCACGTTGACCCAGGCCTCGGCCGCGGCCAACGGCGACTGCCCCTTCGGCGACAGGTCGAGACCCTCGGTCGGCGGCAGCACCACCGGCAGCTGGTCCTCCGGCACCGGTACCTCGCCGCACGCAGGGCAGTGGATGATCGGGATCGGCGTGCCCCAGTAGCGCTGACGCGAGATCAGCCAGTCCCGCAGGCGGTAGTTGATCGCGCCCGCGCCGAGGTCCTTCTCCTCCAGCCACGTCACAATCGAGGCGATCGCCTCGACCTTGCGCAGGCCGTCGAGGAATCCCGAGTTGATCGCTGCGCCGTCACCGGAGTAGGCGTCCCCGTCGAAGTCTGCGGGTGCCTGCACGACCGGGACGATGGGCAGGTCGTAGGCAGTCGCGAAGTCCCAGTCGCGCTGGTCGTGCGCGGGCACGGCCATGATCGCGCCGGTGCCGTAGTCGGCCAGGACGTAGTCGGCGGCGTAGACCGGGATGCGCTCGCCGTTGACCGGGTTGATCGCGTGGCGCTGCAGGAAGACGCCCGTCTTCACTCGCTCGGACGACAGCCGGTCGATCTCGCTGACCTGCTTGACCGTCTCGAGGTAGGCCTCGAAGTCGGCCTGTGCGTGCGTGCCGGCGGCCAGTTCTGCGGCGAGGTCGGAGTCGGCAGCGACGACGAAGAACGTCGCGCCGAACAGCGTGTCGGGACGCGTCGTGTAGACGGTGACCGGTGCATCGCGGCCCTCGATGGCGAAGTGCACGTGCGCGCCGGTCGATCGCCCGATCCAGTTGCGCTGCATGAGCAGCACCTTCTCGGGCCAGTTGCCCTCCAGCTGCGACATGTCCTCGAGCAGCCGGTCGGCATAGTCGGTGATCCGCATATACCACTGGGTCAGCTTCTTCTTCGTCACCAGCGCGTCGCAGCGCTCGCAGCGACCCTGCACGACCTGCTCGTTGGCCAGCACGGTCTGGTCGTTGGGGCACCAGTTGACGTTGCTGTCCTTGCGGTAGGCCAGACCGCGCTCGAACATCTTGAGGAACAGCCACTGGTTCCACCGGTAGTAGGCCGGGTCGCTGGTGTGGAGCACGCGGTCCCAGTCGAACGAGCAGGCATAGCGGCGCATCGACGTCTTCTGCTGCTCGATGTTCTCCGCGGTCCAGCGCACCGGGTCCTCGCCGCGCTTGATCGCGGCGTTCTCCGCGGGCAGTCCGAACGAGTCCCAGCCGATCGGGTGCATTACGTTGAAGCCCTGCTGCGCCCAGTAGCGAGCGATGACGTCGCCGAGCGCGTAGGCCTCGGCATGGCCCATGTGCAGGTCGCCGGAGGGGTAGGGGAACATGTCGAGGGCGTACTTCTTGGGCCGCTGGTCGTCGGGGCGACCGCTGCGGAAGGGGGCGAGCGCGTCCCAGACGGGCAGCCACTTGTCCTGCACCGCGTGGACGTCATAGCCCTCGCGTGCCTCGCTCTCGGCGGGCTCGGTCGAGGTGGTCGGCGTGGTCTCGCTCTGCGTCATGGCGTTGTTCCCTCGTGATCGCTGGGTCCGGACACGACAAGACCCCTCGCGCAGGAGGGGTCAGCCGCACCGGTACGCCGGCGTTCCTAGTGGCGCTTGCTCCGGTGCGGCCCGATAAGCAGGAGTCCGGCTCGCACCCGCTCAGGATAGCCGACCGCCCCCGCCCTACCCCACGGCTGTTGTCTGCGCCGCCGCCGGCGAGCCACCCGGGCCTCGCGACGGTGACGGCTGTCGAGGGCTGGCCGCTGAGCGAGGTCAGACCGACCGTCGCTGCCCTCAGCCGGCAGTGACGAGCGGACGCACGTGCTCCTCGATCAGCCTCGCGGTCTCCTCGGCGCTTCTCGCGGTGGTGTCGAGCACCAGGGCGGTCGGCCCGGTGGGCGTGAAGTAGTCCACGCCCGCGATGAGCTGGCGGGTGCGCACGGGGTCCGAGAGCTTGAGCCGGACGACGCGGTCCTCGGCAACCACTCTGCGCAGCTGCTCCTCGAGGTCGCACACGAGCCGGACTGGCACGAACACCGAGCCCCGAGCAGCCGCGACGGCGGCGATCCGGTCGAACCACCCGACGCTGTCGGCGTCAGCCTCGAGTGCGTTGGTGAGGACATAGCTCGCGTCGCGCGGAGCGATCTCGGCCAGCGCGTCGAGCACCACGCCCCGGACTCGTTCGACGTAGTCCCAGACCTCCTCCGGCAGCTCGGTGCGTCCGTCCCAGCGGAACAACGACATCAGCGGGAGGTTGACCTTGTGGTTGTCGACGACCGCAGCCCCGGTGCGGGCGGCGAGCGCCTCGGCGACCGTGCGCTTGCCGACCCCCGGCGAGCCCAGCAGGTAGACGATGCTCGTGGCCATCGCGCGGATCCCCTCGTCGGCAACGATCGCGAGTATGCCGACCCGATGACGGACCGCGCGACCCCGAAACCCGGCGACAGCGCACGTCGGATCAGCGGGTCTTGACCCACCAGGCGAAGAAGAAGCAGGGCAGGAAGGCCACGAAGGCGATCGGACCGAGGACGAAGTAGAGCGGCAGCGGTGCCAGCACCGTGACGAGCAGCGCGCCGGTCAACGCGGGCGGACGCGGATGCGCCAGGCACTTGTGGCCCCGGCGCCCTTCGGGCAACCCGCACTCGACACACCGCGGACGAGCATCGGTGCTGTCGACGGCCACCCGCCCACTATGCCCCACGCGAGGGCCGACGGTCGGTCCGGCCAGCTCTTCGTGGTCCAGGGTCACGTCAGCGGGAGCAGCGACAGCTCGGTGGCCAGGGCGTCGCCGATGGTGGCGTGGACGTCCCAGGACCAGTGGATGCCGTCGGGGTTACCGGTGCCGGCGCTCAGCGACGGCACGACGATCGGGTCGAGGTCGACGAAGCCGGCGTCGTGCTCCGTCGCCCACCGTCTCGCCGCCAGCACAGCGGGTGCGTGCTGGCGGTGCGAGGGGTAGGCCGACGCACTGTGCGGCGACGGCCCGAGGAGCACGACGGGGATGCCGGGGCGATAGTGGTGGATGCCCTCGACGATGCGCGCGAGGTAGTGGTCGGTCGCTGCCTGCGGGAGCTGGCGCAGTCGTCCGCCGGTGGCTCGGATCACCCACGGAGTGGCCGTCGTGTAGGCAGTGCGAACACGGCGACGCAGGGATCCTGGTCGTACGTACGGGATGCCGTCGCGGAGATAGGTCGGCAAGGCCGCCGGAAGGTGGTCCATCTGTCCGACGCCGAGCACGATCGCGTCGGCGCGCGGGACGAGCTCACCCCACACGCGGGGGTCCTTCGTCAGCGCCCACCACGCATCTCGCGCGGTCCAGCCGAGACGAGCGACGAGGTCGGCGCTCACGTCGACACCGAGTGATGACGACATCGTCGCGGCCATCACGTTGGGGTAGAGCCGCGGGTCGCTCGGCGGGTGCGGTGCGTCCGGGCCGTGGAACGAGAGAGAGTCCGCGAACACCAGGACGTGCCGGTGGCGGCGCGTCGCTCCGCTCATGCCTCGAGCTCGGTGAGCGTGGAGTCGAGCTCGGAGACGAAGCGCTCGGCATCGTGCAGCGAGAAGACCATCGGCGGTCGGACCTTGAGGATGTTGTTGTCGATACCTGCCGTGCCGATGAGGACGTGCCGACGTCGCAGCCCGTTGACTACCACTAGCGTCAGCTCCTCGTCGGGCTCCTTGTCGGTGCCCGGCACGGTGAACTCGATGCCGATGAACAGCCCCGCCCCGCGCACGTCGGCGATGGACGGATGACGGGTCGCCAGCTCGCGGGCCATGCTCTGGATCGCGGCACCGACCGTCGCGGCGTTGTCCTGCAGGTGTTCCTCGCGGACGACGTCGAGCACTGCCTGGGCAGCAGCGACCGAGACCGCGTTTCCGCCAAAAGTGTTGAAATATCGCATGTCTCGGCCGAACGCCTCCACGACGTCGGGTCGCACGATCGTCGCCGCGATCGGCATGCCGTTGCCCATGGGCTTGCCGATGGTCACCAGGTCGGGGACGAACGGCGCGTCGTGCGTGCCGTGGCGCTGGAAGCCCCACATCGCATCGCCTGTGCGGCCGAAGCCGGGCTGCACCTCGTCGGCGAGGTAGACGCCGCCGGCCCGCGCGACCACGTCGCGCACGGGGGCGAGGAACCCCGCTGGATCCGGGAGGACGCCGTCGCTGGCGAAGATGGAGTCGGCTACGAACGCGGCGAACCGGACGCCGTGCGCTGCGAGATCGTCGATCTGGTCCTGCACCTGCGCCGCGAACCACTCCCCCAGGCTGTCGAAGCCGGCCGCGACGTGGTCGACCCTGAACGCGTCCGGCGCGGGCACCCAGCGGACCCAGGGCGGAAGTGACCCGAGACCGCCGAGCGATGGTGAGATCGCCGCGATCTCGGTGGTCACCCCGTGATAGGCGTTGCGTGTCACGACCACGCCGGTGCCACCCGTGTGCGCCTTGGCGATGCGCAGCGCCAGGTCGCCGGCCTCCGACCCGGTGCAGGTGAACATCACGTGTCCGAGGTCTGCAGGGAACGTCTCGAGCAGCTCCTCCGCATAGCGCACGATCGCCGGGTGCAGATAGCGGGTGTGGGTGTTGAGCAGAGCCGCCTGCTCGGCGACGGCCGCCGTCACCCTTGGGTGCGAGTGCCCCAGCGATGCGACGTTGTTGTAGACGTCGAGATACTCCTCGCCCTCGACGTCATAGAGGTGCACGCCGGCGCCGCGCACGATCTGCAGGGGCCGCTCGTAGAACAGCCGATAGGCAGGTCCGAGCGCATCGATTCGGCGGCGCACGAGATCGGCGGTCGCAGACTCGAGCGAGCCGATCGTCGCGGGGTCGAAATAGGTCGACGGACCCACAGTCCGGGCCATCTCAGCCACCTGCCCGGTCGCGCGGTGACGGCGAGGTGGCAAGTCGGCGGAGCGCCTGCCCCGTGCGGGATATCGAGCGTCCGGTGTAGCCGGCGTTCGACGGGTCGGACGCTGCGAGCCAGGAGTTGAGGAGCAGTCGCTGCGCGAGCCGCACGCGTACGAGAGATGGCAGCATCGCGACCTCGACCGGCTCGAGTGATCGGATCTCGGTGAAGCCGGCGGCGATGTCGTACGGCACCTGCCACGGATCCACGTGGTGGCGCTCGAGGGCACCTTCGGCGCCGACGGAATAGGCCATCGCGACGGCGAGGTCACCGACGACCGAGGAGTGCACGATGTCGCCGAAGTCGAGGATCCCGGTGACAAAGTCAGGTGCGGACGCGTCGACGAGGAGGTTGTCGGGGTTGAGGTCGTGATGCACGACCTGCTGCCGGGTCGAGCGGAGCGCGACACCGACGTGCTCGTCGTAGGCATCGAGCTCGATCTCTGCCGCCGAGCGCGCGCGCGGGTCCCCGACCAGGTCGAGCAGCGGGCGCAGCGTGCCGACCTGCTGGAGGTCCCAGGCCAGGACCCGCCGTGCGGCGTCGTGCTCGAGGTCGGCGAGGGCGAGCGAGAGCCGAGCAGCAGCCCGACCGATCGCCCGGCGTTGCTCGGCCGACGTGGCGTCGTAGTCGAGGACGTCGCCGTCGAGGTAGGTGAGGACCCTTGCCAGACGCGGCTCCCCGTCGGTGCCGGCGACAACCCTCAGCACGGCGCCGTCGACGTCAGGCACCAGCCGTGACAGCGGGAGGGTGGTGTCCCGGGTGCTCGCGTGCACCAGCGCGACGCACTGCAGGTCGAGCAGAGCCGCGTCGTCGAGGGGGTGTGCCACCTTGACGATGCGCCGACCGTCCGAGCAGGTGACGACGTAGGAGTCGTCGCGCTCGGTCTCGAGCCGCTGCAGGTGGGCCGCGTCGATCCCCCAGCCCTCGCTCAGCATGGCGAGCACCGCGTCACCGTCGAGTCGGGTGAAGGGTGCAGCCAGCGTGCCATCGGAGATCGGGGCAGGCGAGGTCGGGCGGGTGAGCACTGCGGCAGTCCCGCCGGCCGGGGCCGTCGCGAGGACGGGCAACGCCCTCGCTGTCGGTCGCTGCTCGCTCACGCGGGCACGCTACTGGACACGAGCTGTCCGACGTCCTGGAGCCGTCGTCCTAGCGATCGGGGTCATAGATCCCGTCGACCGTCACGATGGCGCTGGGGTTGCCACCACGCAACGAGCGGCGCAGATACATGTCGCGGTCAGCAACCCACAGCAGCCGCTCGACGTCGCCCTCGTCCCACGGCTCGAGGATGGCGTGCCCGACGCTGATGTGCAGCGTGGTGAGCGTGGCATCGCCGGGGAACTGCGCGGCGAGCCAGCCGCGGAGCCGGTTCTCCATCTCATACGGCGCGACACCGCCTCCCATGCCGACGACGACGAACTCGTCGCCGCCCCAGCGGGCGATGACATCGGTCGTGCGCGAGGTCGCGCGCAGGGCCTGTGCGACCGCGAGGATCACCCGGTCACCGGCGTCGTGACCGTAGAGGTCGTTGACGGCCTTGAGCCCGTCGACATCAAGGAACGAGCAGGAGACGGCGTCGCCGTTGCGGCGCGCGAGGGCCACGATCTCGCGACTGAGAAGGGAGAGCCCACGACGGTTGGACAGGCCGGTCGCCGGGTCCTCCGTCGCTGCCTGGGACGCGCGACGCATGGCGGCAGTCGCCGCATCGAGACCGCGGCGTCGCAGCGCCAGCACGACGAGGGCAAGAGCAGAGCTCGTCGCCATGAAGAACACCCAGTGGTCCCAGTCGGCGAGCGTGTCACCGATGAACAAGACACAGACCAGCCAGCTGACCCACACGCCGGTGAGCACCACGGCGAACCACCGCCTGCGCAGCAGGCCGATGCCCGCACCGACCACCACGAGCAGGAAGGTCGCCGTCTCCTGCGGGTCGCGTGTCGAGAGCAGGATGATCGCGGCGTAGGCCGTGGTCAAGGTGATGAGGCCGGTCACGACGGCGTGACCCCAGTAGTCCGGGATCAGGTGGCGCCAGGCAGCGAGGGCGACCAGGACGGTTGCAACGGTCGCCACGCCAGCCGCGATGTCCATCGCCGGCGTCGCGCGGTCTGCCGCGGAGATGTGGTGCAGCCATGCGAGTCCGACGTAGAACAATGCCAGCGAGGCCGAGACCGGCAGCACGGCCCACGAGGTGTCGGTGTCGTAGGCGCGGTCGGCACCACCGCTGGGACCGGACGCACGATGGCGTCTCGAGTCAGGCAACCTGGTCACCTCCCCATGGTCGTCCCTGCGGGCAGCTGTAGGTGAGCCAGGAGGCTCACGACCTGCTCTCGACGGGGGCGCGTACGTAGGCGCGCAACAACTCCTGAGCATAGGTCGCGTGGCTGCGCGGCGACATACCGAAACCAGGGGGTAGGTGTCAGGGGGTCACGACCACGTACGGTGCGTAGCCGTAGGCCCGGTCCAGGCACCTCGCCTACGCCGTCCGCGTGAACTCGCGAGCACCCTGTCGGTGCGGCGTCTGGCCCGCGAATCCGCCTCTTGGCTACGCTCCGTGCACAGCGTCGCCGGGGGTACCAGCGCGATGCCGGGTGCAGGGAGAGATCGATGGTGCAAGCAGGACTCGGGACTCATCGCCGGCGCTCGGTTGCGATCGCAGCCCTCGGACTGGCACTGACCGCCAGCATGGTGCCGGCCGCACTCGCTTCCACCAGCTCTCAGCCCATCGGCAATCTCTACCTCTGCGTCAACAACAAGACGCACGTGGTGAGTCTCGCGTGGTCGTTCACCACCTGCCCTTCGGGGTCGACGAAGTACGTCCTCCTCGGAAAGCCGTCGGGCGCACCGGGTGCCGACGGTCCGACCGGAGCAAAAGGTTCGACCGGAGCAAAGGGTCCGACCGGAGCCAAGGGTCCGACCGGAGCGAAGGGCCCGACCGGTCCGGCGGGAGCGACCGGAGTCACCGGCTCCACCGGGGCGACGGGCGATATCGGCGCCCTGGGTGCGGTCGGAGCAACCGGCACGACCGGACCATCGGGTCCCACCGGGTCCGTCGGCGCCACGGGAGCGACCGGCGCCACCGGGGCCACGGGCGCGTCAGGGTTTGCCGGCTCTGCCGGAGCCATCGGCTCGACCGGCCCGGCAGGTCCGACCGGCGTGACCGGGTCGACCGGCACTGCGGGGGCCGGGGGCAGCGCCGGGATCACCGGGGCGACTGGGGCAACCGGCGCGGGCGTCACCGGCGCTTCGGGAACGCAGGGACCGGGCGGCGACATGGTGCTGGCCGGAAACGTCGACTTCATCGACCCGCAGGACTCCACCGGCTTCTTCGGTCTCGGCGGCAGCGGGCTGCTCGCACCCGTCTCACTCTCGGTCGAGGCTCCGATGCCCTTCGCCGGCACGCTGTCTGCGTTCTCCGTGCACAACCAGGCGCTCGTCGATGTCAGCGGGGTGACGGTGACCGTGTTCAAGAACGGAGTGGCCACCACGGCCACGTGCACCGTCGCCGCGCTCGGCAGCGGGTGCAACGATCCCGCGCACCCGATCGTGTTCGGGGCCGGCGACACCCTCTCGGTCAAGATCAGCAAGTCCGCCGGTGGCGCCGCGGTGCAGTACCTCGGCTTCAGCGCTGGGTTCAGCCGCGCATGAGCGGGGTCGCGCTCGGCCCGGTCGTGGTCGGCCGTCCCGAGGTCTCGCGTCGGGCGGTGATCGCGGCGGTCGGCGTCGTCGGTGCTGCCGCGGCTGCCGCAACCCTGCCGGGATGGCACGGCGCGACAGCGAGCGCACCGTCGCTCGACGATGTGCTGCGGGCCTCGTTCTGCGGCGCGCTCGTCGGCGCAGCGTTCTCCCTCGAGCTCGATGACGACAGCCCGATCCCGCTGACGCTGAGCTCCGTCGACGGTGTCGGCGCTGCGCCTGCCCGCGAGCACGTGTTCAGCCTCCGACTCTCCGGGCCGGAGGCTGCGCGGCAGGGCGGCCAGGTCGGACACCTCAGCTCCTCGGCATTTCCGAGTACGCCGTTGCTCGTCGTTCCTAGCGGGCGCCCTCACGTTGGCGGCCAGGACTGGATCGTGACGATCGTGCGAGGTGCCGCGTGACTGACCCGTTCCTCGCCGAGATCCGGCTCTTCGCCGGCAACTTCGCGCCCATCGGCTGGGCGTTCTGTAACGGCCAGATCCTCTCGATCCAGCAGAACACCGCACTGTTCGCACTGTTGGGCACGACCTACGGCGGCAACGGCGTGTCGACCTTCGCTCTGCCCGACCTCCAGGACCGGGTGCCGATCCACACCGGCGGTGGCCAGTCCGCACCAGGGCTGAGCGCGCGCACTCTCGGCGAGGTCGGCGGGGCGTCATCGGTGACGCTCCTTGCTGGCGAGATGCCCCACCACGGTCATGCTGCCTCGTCCGCCGTCGGCAGCACGGATCGCGCGACCGGCAACGTTCCGGCCGTCGGGGGGCGCTATGCCGACAACCCCGGCACCGCACAGAACCAGCCGCACAACAACAGGCCGCCCTACCTCGGGCTGACCTACCTCATCGCCCTGCAGGGCATCTTCCCCCCGAGACCCTGAGGAGTCAGCCGTGGGAACCCCCTACGTCGGAGAGATCCGGGTCTTCAGCTTCGGCTTCGTGCCGAAGGGGTGGGCGGAGTGTGCCGGGCAGTTGTTGCCCATCAACCAGAACCAGGCGCTGTTCTCGATCCTCGGAACCACCTACGGCGGTGACGGTCGCACCACGTTCGCCCTGCCCGACCTGCGCGGCCGATCTGCGGTCGAGCCGGGCGTCGAGGTGCAGCTCGGTCAGCGTGGCGGCGAGGAAGCACACACGCTGACCGCCGGCGAAGCCAGCCACGCGCTGACCGCCGACACAGCCGCGACGACGAACCGGCCGACCGGGGCGCTGCTCGCCCGTGGCGGGGCCTACCGCGACACCTCCGACGGTGCCACGAGCACGGCCGGCGGCGACCAGGCGCACGAGAACCGTCCGCCGTTCCTGACGCTCGTCTATGCCCTCGCCCTCGTGGGCATCTTCCCGTCAAGCAACTAGCAGGAGCCAGCCATGGCACAGCCCTACCTCGGCGAGATCCGGCTCTTCGGTGGCAACTTCGCGCCCTCAGGCTGGGCGTTCTGCGACGGTGACCTGCTGCCCATCGCGACCTTCGACACGCTCTTCGCGCTCATCGGGACGACGTACGGCGGCGACGGGCAGACCACGTTCGCCCTGCCGGACCTCCGGGGTCGGGCGGCCATCGGGCGCGGCCAGGGCCCGGGGACATCGACCTTTGTCATCGGTGAGTCGGGAGGGGCCGAGACGGTGACCCTCACGACGCAGCAGTTGCCGCTTCACGGCTTGTCCACGTCGTCCGGGGACAGGACCCGCAGTCATCCGAGCACGGCGATCGCTCGAGGCGGCGCCTACGACCCGGCCAGCACGACGACCTTCGCCGACCACGGCGGTGGCCAGCCGCACGAGAACATGCCGCCGTTCGCTGCCGTCAACTTCATCATCGCCCTCTTCGGCGTCTTCCCGTCCCAGGCGTGACTCCGACCCCGGCCCGCGTGAGCCTGCGTCCAGCAACTCCCGACGATGCCGGCTACATCGACTCGCTGGTCCTTGCTGACGCCCAGGTCGAGCTCGCAGCCCTGCCGGACCCGCCTCGTTCCCATCTCGCACGGGTGCAGGTCGCGGCCCGCCGCCAGAGCTACGCGCAGGCGTGGCCGGACGCGGTCGACCACCTCGTCGTCCTCGACGACGTCCCCGTGGGTCGCCTGCTGCTGCACCGGACCGGCGCCGTGGTGCACCTGGTCGACATCAGGCTCGAGTCGGCTCGACGGCGCAGCAGCGTGGGTACGGCCGCGCTGCACCAGGTCTGCGCCGACGCCTCGACGGCTGGCGTTCCCGTCACGCTGAGCGTCCGCGCCGGCACGCCGACCGAGGCGTGGTATCGACGCCTCGGCTTCGTCGAGGTCGGTCACCGCGACCCCGAGTCGGTCGATATCGACCTGGTCCGACCGCCGGACGGATGAGCCGGGGCAGGGATCGAGGGGCGATTTCACCTCGGGCCCTGACCCCCGTTATGCTTCTGCGGCACGAGAGCACGGGGCTGTGGCGCAGCTGGTAGCGCACCTGCATGGCATGCAGGGGGTCAGGGGTTCGAGTCCCCTCAGCTCCACAATGATGAAGGGTCCGGGGTTGATCCCCCGGGCCCTTCATCATTGTGACCCATGAAAGCCCTCGGGGCGCAGAGCCCGCCGCACACGCTGGACGCCTCCCGCGAGCAGCCGATCGCGTCACTCGCCACTGTTGTCCATGTCCATCTTGTGGTCCCCGCTGGTGGCCGTTGCCACGGGTCGACCCGGAGGACGGCGAGGGAGAACATCGCGGACGCTGACGTCGTCACGTAGGGCTGGCGCCTGAGTTCGGGCCCGCAGGTGCGCTGCGACTGCGTAGCCTGCCGGGATGAGCATGCCGACCCGACGCACTGCGATCGTCACTGGTACGTCCTCCGGCCTGGGCAGGGGCGTTGCCGAGCGTCTCGCGTCGCTGGGTTGGGATGTGCTGGGCACGGTGCGCGGCGACGGGACCGGGCTCCCTTTCGAGACCGTGCGCTGCGACGTCACCGATGACGACGCAGTGAGCAGTCTCGGCCAGCAGGTGCTGGAGCGATGGGGCCGCCTCGACGCCCTGGTCAACAACGCCGG
>JANXWJ010000006.1 GCA_025351185.1 Candidatus Nanopelagicales bacterium | reverse complement strand
TCCACGGCGCGCACACCGGCTCGAAGAGCCCGACCATCAGGCCGCCCATCTCCTCGCGGAAATAGCCGTGCGAGCCCGGATCCTCGAGGACCGGGAGCGACGCGGAGAGTCCCGCGATGCGATCGGTAATCAGGTAATAGTGCTCCGCAGACTGGAGCGGAATATTGATTCCCGCCTTGGCGCCGAGCTGCCGCGCCCACATTCCGGTGCAGTTGACGACGTAGTCGGCCTCGATGTCTCCATCGGCCGTGGAGACGCCGGTCACCACGCCGCGCTTGTGCAGAATCCCGGTGACCGCCACGCCTTCGAGGATCGTCGCGCCCTGCATGCGGGCGCCTTTGGCCAGCGCCATCGTGACGTCGACCGGATTCACCCGACCGTCCTCCTTCACGTAAAATCCGGCGAGGATGTCGTCGGTCTTGGCTAGCGGGAAGAGGTCCTTCACCTGGGCCGGCGAGATCTCGTGCACGTCGACACCGCAGTAGCGGTTGAACGCGGAGACGCGGCGATACTCCTCGAGACGTCCCGGCTCGGTCGCGATCTCGATGAACCCGACCGGCATGAACCCGGTGGACTGACCGGTCTCCGCCTCGAGGCGGGAGTAGAGGTCGCGGGTGTACTTGCGGAACTCCGTCGAGGTCTCCGAGGTCGACCCGAACGTCACCATCAACCCCGCCGCGTGCCACGTCGTCCCCGACGTCAGCTTGTCGCGCTCGAGCAGCACGACATCGGTGCACCCCATGTCCGCGAGGTGATAAGCGACCGACGTACCGATCACCCCACCCCCGATCACGACGACCCGGGCACGAGCAGGAAGCACAGGAGCAGACATGGGAGGAGAGTAAGGGCTACTGAACAGTGTCTTCTGCTTGGAGCCGGAAACAACCAGAGCGTCATAGCAGTGCGGCCAGAGGTTTCTCAGAGGTTTCGTGCCGAAGATAGGGCTACAACTTCATCCGGAGAATCATCCGTACGACGCACCGCCGGCAGCACCTCCCCCCACAGCTGCCACGTCCCACACCCCCCGGGACGGTGCCGTTGTTGCCCAGACACCGCGGACGAGATCTCCACCCTGATGGACCCGGAACCCCCCACCGAGGTCCTCACCACGGCCCGTCTCACCCCCGAGACGGGCCGTGGTGTGTCCGACGGCGATCCGTGTCGACACGACGAGTGGTGCCGGCGGCTCAGAGGTCGGGGAGGGTGGGGTCGACGGGGGCGCGACGGCCGGTCTCGGTCTCCCAGGTGCTGAGCTGGCGCTCGAGGGCCTTCATGAGCTCGATGACGTGGGTCGGGGGCATCCGGATCCGGGCGCTGACCACGAGGTCCTGCACCAGGACCGGCTCGCCGTCGTGGTCGCCCATGACGGCCGGGCCGCGCGCGGCGAGGAAGTCGATCACGAAGGATTCGGTCGTGTGCCAGACCGACGCGAAGTCGGCGGGCACACCGACCACGTGTTCGGGGGGAAGCTCGATCTGGTGTGCCCGGGCGACCGGGGCGGGTGAGTCGGTCATGCCGGGACGCTACCTCGCGAACCTGGTGACACACCCGTTGTCCGCTACTGGGGTGAGGCATGGTGCATCCGAGCCCGTCATGGGTATGCTCGTAGTGGTTGCAGCACTTCGTTCGTACTGGTTACCGGCGCGGTTCGCCGTTTCGTGGCCTCGCTAGACACGTCCCCATGGGCAGGTCTGACACAACGACGGGAAGCAGCCCGGACCGGGCAAAGTGCCCGGACCGCACCGTCCCCATGAGGAGACACAGCAATGGCGCAGGGCACTGTGAAGTGGTTCAACGCGGAGAAGGGCTTCGGCTTCATCTCCCCCGACGGCAGTGACACGGACGTGTTCGTGCACTTCTCGGCGATCCAGGGCAGCGGCTACCGCTCGCTCGAGGAGAACCAGCGCGTGGAGTTCGAGATCGGCCAGGGTCAGAAGGGCCCGCAGGCGGAGAACGTCCGCGCCGTCTGATCTCACGCTCGTACAGAACGCCCGACTTCCCTGGGGAGGCGGGCGTTCTGCTGTCCTGGCCATCTCCTCGCCCTCGACACAGCGAGGTCCTGGGACCTTCACGGGAGCTCGGTCAGCGCGGTGCGGCGGCGACGTAGATGACGGTGCCGATCCCGAGCAGCAGCAGCCCGCCCAGAGCGACCGCACCGGTGCTCGACGGCAGGCCCGTCGGCGGCAGCGCGCCGTAGAGGTCGGTCACGTCTGCTGAGCTGCTCCGGCCGAACGACACCGGAACAGTCGCGGAGCTCGCCACAGGGGCCTCGGCTCCGTTGACGGAGACGGTCGTTCAGGTCAGCGACGCGTGGGCGTTCTCACCGGTCGCCGTCTCTTTCACGGTGCAGGTGGTCGCGTCGCGGATCACGACGGACGGCGCCAGGTGGGTGGTCCCGGTCCCCCGGGCGGGTACGGACAGGGTGGCTGCGGTGCCGTCATCGCAGGTCACGGTGATGCGCACAGCATCTTGGAGCCCGGCCAGGGTGCCGCTGAGGGTCTTGGCCACGTCGAGGTGCCCGGGACGCCGCCGGTCGTCCGCTTGGCGATGCACGATGATCGTGCCGGCGCTGGGCGGCGGCTGGACAGCGCAGTAGTAGCAGAACACGTGGTGCGTGCCCGAGGCGGAGCCGATCCACTCCACGTTGTCGCCGTTGAGGTTGTCGACCGAGCAGCGCAGCGCACCGAAGCCGTAGTCGTTGCCGAAGACCGAGTTCAGCAGCGGGTCGGCCTTCGTGCCGCCCTGGGTCCACAGGCTGTTGCCGGACTGCGCGTGGCGGGCCTGCTCGTCCCGCCACGTATGTGCAGCAGGGTCACCTCGTCGGCGGTTCCCGTCGCGTCGGGCTCGGCCTCGGCCCGCGGGGTGCGTCACGCAGAGTGAGCGGCACCAGGAGCATCACTTCGGTATCGATGACAGCGCTTACGGTCTCATGCCGTGCGCTGTGGCCCGCGTCACGTCTGTCGGCCCGCGGGGTCGCAGCCCCTGTGGATTGGGTCACAAACAGGGGTGGGAAGGCATGCGGCTGTAGG
>JANXWJ010000270.1 GCA_025351185.1 Candidatus Nanopelagicales bacterium | reverse complement strand
GGTACGCACCCCCACGACCAAGATCACGCGAGGTGGAGGGCGGTGGCCATCCGGTGGACGACGACTCGGCGCGGGTCGGTCGACGCCCAGCGGACGAAGGTCCAGCCGTCGGCCTCGAGGTCGCGCTGGCGGGCACGCTCGTGCTCCATCGCCGCGCGCATCTCTGCCGCAGTGTCGCCGTACTTCGCCCAGCCGTCCGCCTCGCCGATCACGCCATGCTCCTCGGAGCAGAAGTCGGCCCAGTACGTCCGGCCCCGGCAGCGGATCGGGCGGCCGATGCTGAGGCGGAGCAGCCCGGCCTCGAGGAACCAGCCACGGCTGCGCGACTCCAGCGGGGACTCGCTCGCCGGGTCGACGAGCTCGAGCGCATCGCGTACGCCGACGGTGCCGGCCCATCCGAAACAGGTGTCGAGGGCGTCACGCAGCTCGGACCGGGCGCGGTCGCGGTGCTCTGGAGTGAGCACCGCCTCGCGCAACGCGGCACCGTCCGTGCCCGTGGCGCGCGCGACCAGGAGCCTCGCTGCGGAGTCGAGCGGGATGAGCGCGGACGGCAGCCGTCGGCGTCGGGCGAGATCCACGGCGGTTCGCGCGACCCCGGTGCAGGGGATCCCGGCCACCACCGCGCGGTGTCGGGCAGGCACCGGTGAGGTGCGCAGGATCAGACCCGGTCCGGTGAAGTTCGACGCACCGGGGTGCACCAGCTGTGTGACCGTCGGCGGTCGCGCCGAAGGTCTCGCGACCGGGTGGAGCACCGCCGCAGAGTCGTGCGACGCGAGCGCTCCCTCGCCCACGGTCGTGACAGCAGCGCGGAGGCCGGCGAGATGCTCGGCGAACGGGACGTACTCGGTGCCGTCGACGGCTCGTACGACTCCGCGTCGGGGGCGTTCGAGAAGACCGCGCCGGACGGCGGCGTTGAGCGCGCCTCGCGTGAACCCCGCGTCGATCGCGACGGCGTTCGCGACGGGCTGGTCGCCGAAGACGGCGAGGAACCGCTCGAGCGTGGCGAGTGGGCGATGGTGAGCAGGCACCCGTCGACTGTGGCAAGTCAGCGCACCGGTCTGCTCGCGTCGTCCACAGGCTCGCCTGATCAGGTTCGCGTGATCTTGGTCGGGTGATCGCTTCCGGGGGTGGGAAACAGTCACACGACCAAGATCACGCCAGGTTCTGGGCCTGGGGTGGGGTCAGCCGAGGGGGTAGCCGCTGGGGGCGACGATCTGGGCGTCCCAGCCGGGGACCTCTTCGGGCTTGCGGGGGGCGGGACCGACGTAGCGGGCCGAGGGGCGGATGAGGCGGCCGGTGCGCTTCTGCTCGAGGATGTGCGCGCTCCAGCCGGCAAGGCGGGCACACGCGAACATCGAGGTGAACATGTGCGCCGGCACCTGGGCGAAGTCCAGGACGATGGCCGCCCAGAACTCCACGTTGGTCTCCAGCACGCGGTCGGGGCGACGCTCGCGCAGCTCGGCGAGCGCCGCCGCCTCGAGCGCCTCGGCGACCTCGTAGCGCGGGGCGTCGAGCTCGCGAGCGGTACGCCGGAGCACGCGCGCACGCGGGTCCTCGGCGCGGTAGACGCGGTGACCGAAGCCCATGAGGCGCTCGCCGCGGTCGAGCACCCCCTTGATGTAGGTACGCGCGTCACCGCTCTTCTCGACGTTCTCGATCATGTCGAGCACTCGCGACGGCGCACCACCGTGCAGCGGGCCGGACAGCGCACCGACAGCACCCGAGAGCGCAGCCGCGACGTCGGCACCGGTCGAGGCGATGACGCGTGCGGTGAAGGTCGAGGCGTTCATGCCGTGCTCGGCAGCCGAGACGAAGTAGGCGTCGACCGCCTGGACGTGCCGCGGATCGGGCTCGCCGCGCCAGCGGATCATCATGCGCTCGACGACGGTGTGCGCCTCATCGATTCGGGTCTGCGGCACCATCGGCTTGCCGATGCCGCGCGCGCTCTGCGCGACGAACGACATCGCCATGACCGACGCACGCGCGAGCTCGTCACGCGCAGTGTCGTCGTCGATGTCGAGCAGCGGCTCGAGCCCCCAGGCGGGAGCGAGCATCGCGAGCGCCGACTGCACGTCGACCCGGACGTCGCCCGAGTGCACGGGGATGGGGAACGGCTCCGCAGGCGGGAGGCCGGGGTTGAACTCGTTGTCGACGAGGAGTCCCCAGACCTGGCCGTACGACACGCGACCGACGAGGTCCTCGATGTCGACGCCGCGGTAGCGCAGCGCGCTGCCTTCCTTGTCCGGCTCGGCGATCTCGGTCTCGAAGGCGATGACACCTTCGAGTCCAGGCACGAAGTCCGACATGGTGCGCTCCCCTGCTCGTGGCACGCACGCGGCGTGCCGGTCGAAGCTCACGACGGCGTCGGTGGGCGCTGCCGCAGTCGTTGGGGACCAGGAGGGACCCGACGACGCTGTCGCACGCCCGGTGGGGCCTGCCCGCACATCCTGGCAAACGGGTGCCCTCCTTGGTCACCCGGTCCCCGAAGTCGTCCCTCCTGCGTGCGGGGGCGTCCACGGCGACGGGCTGCGAGAGTGGGGGGATGAGCACCGAGGGCACCGAGCACGACCTGGCCGGGATGCGGACGTCGTACGACGTGGGGCGCCTGCTCGAGGCCGACCTGGCCGCCTCGCCGCTCGCTCAGTTCACGTCGTGGATGACCGACACGGTGACGGCCGGGCTCGCCGAGCCCAACGCGATGGTGCTCGCGACGTCGGACTCCGGCGGTGTGCCCTCGGCGCGCACCGTCCTGCTCAAGGCCGTCGACGCGCGCGGCTTCTCCTTCTACTCCAACCTCGCGTCGCGCAAGGGGCGGGCGCTCGCTGACAACCCGCGGGCGTCGCTGGTGTTCCCGTGGCACCCGATGATGCGACAGGTGGTGGTGGTCGGCGATGTCGAGCAGGTGTCGCGCGACGAGGCCCGTGCCTATTTCGCGTCGCGTCCCTACGGCTCCCGGCTCGGCGCCTGGGCGAGCGCGCAGTCGACGGTGATCGCGTCGCGAGAGGTGCTCAAGGCGAAGTACGCAGAGCTCGCGTCGGTGTTCCCCGACACCGGCGACGCCACCGACGTACCCCTTCCCGACGGGTGGGGCGGCTATGTCGTGGCTCCGCGCACCGTGGAGTTCTGGCAGGGCCGACCCTCGCGGCTCCACGACCGGCTCCGCTACGTACGCGTCTCGGACGACGCTCCCGCAGCGCTCGACGACCCGACCGCCTGGCGCACCGAACGCCTCTCGCCGTAGGCGTCCGACATCTCGGCACCCGGTCGGGACGGGCGCGCTCGCCGCACGGCACGTAGGCTCGCCGATCGTGCCCCGCCTGTTCGCTGACCTCACACCGCTCAAGGTGTCGAAGGACTATCGGCGGATCTGGACGGCGCTCTCGATCAGCAACATCGGGCAGCAGATGACGGCACTGGCCGTCGGCTTCCAGGTCTACAACCTCACCCACTCCTCCTTCGCCGTCGGCCTCGTGGGGCTCTTCCAGCTCGTGCCGCTCATCGGGTTCGGCCTCTACGGCGGGATGCTGTCGGACGTCCATGACCGTCGGATGCTCGGGCTCGTCACCGCTCTCGGGCTGATGGCGTGCTCCGTCGCGCTGCTCACGCAGTCACTGCTCGACGTCGGCAGCGTCGCGTTGCTCTATCTCGTGGTCGCCGTGCAGTCGGCATTCTTCGCGGTCGGGAATCCCGCGCGCTCGTCGATCATCCCGAGGCTCGTCGGCCGCGACCTGCTGCCGGCGGCGAACGCGCTCGGCATGCTTGCGTGGAGCGTCGGATTCACGATGGGTCCGCTCCTCGGTGGCGCCGTCATCGCGGCCAGCGGCGGGTCGTTCGCTCCGGCCTACGCCGTCGACGTGCTCGCGTTCACCGTGGTGGTCTACGCGATGTGGCGGCTGCCGGCGATCCTGCCCGAGGGCGAGACGCCGACGAAGGCAGGATGGGCCGCGGTCCGCGACGGCATCACCTTCCTCCGCGACAAGAAGAACCTGCAGATGTCGTTCTACGTCGACATCGCCGCGATGGTCTTCGGGATGCCGCGTGCGCTGTTCCCGGCGATCGCGTTCGCGTTCTATCCCGACGACCTGGCGATGGCTGCGACCGCGGTGGGGCTGCTGTCGGCGGCGCCCGCTGTCGGTGCGGCGATCAGCGGGGTGTTCTCCGCCCCGCTGGGGCACGTACGTCGTCAGGGACTCGCCGTCGTGCTCTCGGTCTTCGCCTGGGGCCTGTCGATCGCGGTATTCGGCCTCGTGCACTCGCTGTGGGTCGCCTGCGTCTTCCTGGCCATCGCGGGTGCCGCCGACAACGTCAGCGCGATCTTCCGCTCGACGATCCTGCAGTCGGCGACCCCGGATGAGTACCGCGGCCGGCTGCAGGGGATCTTCACCGTGGTCGTGGCCGGCGGCCCGCGCCTCGGCGACCTCGAGTCGGGCACGGTGGCCGCACTGTTCGGCGAGACGTTCTCCGTCGTGAGCGGCGGCATCGCCTGCATCGTGGTCACGGGCGCACTCGTTGCCGCGATGCCGCAGTTCCTGTCGTACGACGGCAAGCACCCCGTCCCGTAGCTCTCGGCCACGGCTGGCACGGGCGTCAGCGGGGGTCGGTGAGCCAGGCGTGCAGCAGGTCGACGACGACGGTGTCGATGTCGAGGCCGCGCTTCTTCGCCTCGGCACGCGCTGCCTTGCGCAACGCCTTCGGCACGTGGACCTCGAGCTCGACGGACTTGCCCTTGAGCAGCTCCGCGCCAGCGGACTTCCTCGCTCGCACCGGTGCTGACGGCTCGGTGACCTTCGAGGGCTGAGCGGGAGCCGCCACAGTCGGAACGGCAGCCGCGGGCTTCGGCGCCGGCCTGGGTGCCGACCTCGGCGCCGATGGGGCGGACGCTGCAACCTCGACGTTGTCCGCGGATTCCGCGACGCGCATGTGGTCGGAGGTGTTGCCGGAGAACTTGCGCTCGCGACGCTTCGACGGGGTTGCGGGCGCGGCGGTGCGCGGCTTGGCGGGTGCCTTCTTCGCGGCCGGCTTCTCATCGGGTGCGGGCAGGGCTGCAACGGCGGCAGGCACCGGCTCGGAGCCCGGAGGGTCCGGGTGCGGCGCCGTACGACTGCGCGGTGAGCGCGTGGGACGCGGCGCCGCGGGGTGCACGTCGGCATCGCCGGCCTTGCGCAGTGCCGGTCGCGGTGTCGGGTTGGTCATGGCAGTCAGGTCCCCGTCGAGAAGGTGGTGGTGGCGGAGACGGCAAGGTCGGTCACTGCCTCTGCACCCCGCGCGAGCAGGACGTCGAGCACGGCCTCGTATGCATCGGCAGCCTCAACCGCGCCTTGAGACCGCCACGCCTGCACGGGAACGCACGCGCCCTGCGCCTGTTGCACCGCAGTGCGTTCAGGGACCGACACCGGCAGCAGCAGGTCGGGATAGGCCGCGGCGAGCTCGGCCAGTCGGAACGCGTGCTCCGAGGTCTGTGGCCGCGCGCGGTTGACCAGCACGCCGGCCGGGCGCAGGACGAGGTTGCTGGACCCGCGTACGACCTCGATCGCCTCGAGCGCCGCAGCGGCTCCGGGCAGGGCGAAGAAGGAGGGCTCGGTGACGACGAGAGCGAGCCTGACCGCGGCGAGGGCGTTGCGCGTGAGCTCCCCGAGGCTCGGCGGGCAGTCGACGAGGACGAGGTCGTAGCGGTCGATGACGCCCTCGAGGGCGAGTCGCAGGCGCAGCGCGGAGTCGCGTCCCTCGGGGACGGCGCGGTGCTCGAGGGCACGCTCGGACGGCAGGACGTCGACGCCGAGCCCCCAGCCGGAGGCGACGATCGCGTCGGCGGCGACACCGGGGCGGGCGTCGGCGAGCACGTCGTTGGTGGTGTAGGCGGTGTTGGCCGGGTCGAGGGCCGCGGTCGCGTTGGCCTGCGGGTCGAGGTCGACGACGAGGACCCTGAGGCCGCGCTCCCAGGCGGCACCCGCGATGCCGAGCAGCGTGGTGGTCTTGCCGACGCCGCCCTTCTGGGCGACCACGGCGCACGTCACCGGCGTCCTCGCCTCGTGCGTCATCCGACCTCGACTCTCGCGTCCCTGGACCCGCATGCAGATGCTCGCACGCGTGCACGGGCGCAGAAGGCGTTCGCGGTGCCGTGCCTGGCGTGGAACCGCGTCGACCACCGGGGATGTCACCCGGTGGTCGTGTGGCGTTCACCGTACCACCGGGGAGGGTGCTCGGCCCGGTCGTTCACCCGCCCTGACCTGCCACGACACCCGACCAAGATCGCGAGTTGCGGTCACGAAGCGCCCCTCAGGGGCGCTTCGTGACCCTAGAGGTCAACGCCGTCCCGGGGGGTCAGCGTTTGGGGAGGGTGGCATAGCGGGTGAGGGACTCGTCGCGCTCGGCGGCGTGGTCGACGATGCGGTCGGGATAGTCGGTCACCGAGGTGAGGAGCGGGTGGTCCCAGGGCTGGTGGGCGCCGGCGCCCGGGAGGTCGCGCAGCTCGGAGACATAGCGGCGTACGTAGTCCCCGAGCGGGTCGAAGCGCAGCCCCTGGGTCACGGGGTTGAAGATCCGGAAGTAGGGCGAGGCGTCGGTGCCGCTGCCGGCCACCCACTGCCAGCCCTGCTGGTTGCTCGCGAGGTCGCCGTCGCGGAGCTGGTGCATGAACCAGCGCGCGCCGCGCTGCCACGGCAGGTGCAGGTCCTTGACGAGGAACGACGCCGTCACCATGCGCACCCGGTTGTGCATCCAGCCCTCGGTGAGCAGCTGGCGCATCCCGGCGTCGACGAACGGGAAGCCCGTACGCCCGGTGCGCCAGGCCTCGAAGCGCTCGTCAGCCTCGTGACCCTCGTCGTAGTCCATGGCCGCGAACCGCGGGTCGAGCCACGTGCGCGCCGAGTCGGGCTGGTGGTGCAGCACGTCGGCATAGAACTCGCGCCAGGCGATCTCCTTGCAGAACACCGTCTGCGCCGGTGAGTCGTCGAGGTCGGCGAGGATCGTGCGCGGGTGGATCTCACCCCACCGCAGGTGGGCAGAGAGGTTCGAGGTGCCGTGGAGATCCGGGCGGTTGCGTCCGTCGTCGTACGACGACAGCGCCCGGTCCCGGAACTCGTCCCAGACCTGCAGCGCCGCGGCTTCGCCAACCGGCGGGAGGTCGAAGCCGAGCTCGGGGGCGGCCGGGATGCCTTCGCACGACAGGGTTCCGGCGTCGTCGAGCCGCCACAGCGGCGCCTCGTCGGGTTCGCCTGCGGGGGAGCGCCAACCGTGGGTGCACCAGGCGCGGAAGAACGGCGTGTAGACGCGATAGGGGGTGCCGTCGCCCTTGCGCACGCGTCCGGGGGCGACGGCGTACGGCGATCCGGTGCGCACCAGGGTGCGACCTGCTGTCTCGAGAGCCGCCTCGACGGCGCGGTCACGGGTCGATCCGTAGGGACCGAAGTCCGCCGCCACGTGCACGGTGCCGGCGTCGGCCGCCGCTGCCACCTCGGGCACCAGTGCGAGGGGGTCGCCGTGGCGCACCAGCAGTTCGCCGCCGAGCGATGCGTCGAGTGCGGTCAGCGACCGCGAGAGCCAGGCCCGGCGCACGTCGCCGGCCGTGTCCCAGAGGCGTGGATCGAGCACGAACAGGGCGACGACGCGGCCGTCGCCGTCAGCGCGAGCGGCCTCGACCGCCGCGAGGAGCGCCGGGTTGTCATGGATGCGTAGATCTCGACGGAACCACAGGACGCTCGGCACGCCCCGAGGCTAGAGGGCAACCTCCAAGCCCGCCCCTCCAGGTCGCAGCCGTCCCCGAGAGATGCGCTGGCGACGCGGCCGAACGCGCCGCCGGCACGGCGTCTCGAGCACCTGTGGACCGCTCCGGCGAGGTACCCCGGGGGGTGTAGGTGGGAGAGCGTGACGTGGAAGACAGGACCAGTCCGCTCGCGCGCCTGCATCGCTCTGCCGGAGTAGGACAGGATGACCTCGTCAGACGCACTGGTGCCGGTCTGCGCGAGCATCCGGTCCGTGCGTCCCGGGCTTGACGACAACGAAGGACCCTTGGCCGTGAGCGACCTCATCGACACCACGCAGATGTATCTCCGGACCATCTTCGAGCTCGAGGAGGAGGGGATCGTCCCGCTGCGTGCCCGGATCGCCGAGCGGCTGGCGCAGTCAGGGCCGACCGTCTCCCAGACCGTCGCCCGCATGGAACGTGACGGGCTGCTCTCCGTCGAAGGTGACCGCCACCTCGAGCTCTCCGCCGACGGTCGGTCGATGGCGACGCGCGTCATGCGCAAGCACCGGCTGGCTGAGTGCCTCCTGGTCGACGTCATCGGCCTCCCGTGGGAGGACGTCCACGCGGAGGCGTGCCGCTGGGAGCACGTCATGAGCGAGAACGTCGAGCGCCGGATCCTCGAGATCCTCGGTCACCCCACGACATCCCCCTATGGCAACCCGATCCCGGGCCTCGACGAGCTCGACCAGGACGTTGTCGAGACCGACCTCTCGGGCCTCACGACGCTCGACCGCGTCGTGCGTGACTCCTCGACCCGGGTGACGGTGGTACGCATCGGCGAGCCGATCCAGACCGACGCCGCGCTCATGGCCTCGATGCGCCGGGCCGGCGCGATGCCCGGCGCCACGGTGAAGGTCGTCTCCTCACCCGGTGGCGTGCTCATCGGCAGCGCGGGGGAGTACGCCGAACTCGACGCCACCACCGCCAGCCACGTCTTCGTCTCCAAGGGCTAACCCCACGGCGGGGTGGTGGGGTGGCGGGCTCGAGGGTCGGCTCGTGGGGCCGATGACTTGAGGGCCGGGCGTGAGGTAACCGTGCTGGAATCGGCTGGACGAGTGGTGTTTTGCCGATATTTGCCCCGATCTGGTCAACGGAACCGTGATCCTGTCGTGACATCTCGGTGTCGCCTCCTCTAAGTTCGGTCCCGGTCCACTGAACGGTGGACCCCGTCGGAGGACGCCGAGTCCTGTCACCTCCGTACGGCTACGACCCCACTGGCAGGAGCGGGGGACCCACTCAACCGGGCCCGCCGACATGCAAGATCCCAGGCGAGTCCTTGGGGTGAAGCCGGTCTCACGACCGGCCGGGCCATCTCCCGGCCCGAACCCGACAGCTCACCTCGTAGGCGTCGTGGAGGACTCATGTCGTCTGTTCGCGCGCGCTTTGTCGTGCCCCTGGCACTGGCACTGACCGTCACGCTCGCCCCTGCGGTGGCTGTGTCGGCCTCGGCGTCGACCGCACCCACGGGTGTCAGCACCACAGCGGGCTCCGGCACGCGGGCCGCGACCGGCGTCTCGACCTCGTTGACGAGCGTCTCGACGTCCGCTGCGGTCGCCGTACGTCTTCCCAACGGTGTGCTGGCCTCCCGCGCCGCCCTGCGCAACGCCGTCTTCCGCGGTCGCCTGGTGATCCGCGAGGCGTCCCGCTATGTCGGCATCGCCTATCGTGCCGGTGGCACGTCACCGCGGACCGGCTTCGACTGCTCGGGCTACACCCGGTACGTCTTCGCGCGCCTGGGCATCTCCATCCCGCGCGTCTCGCGTGCGCAGTACGCGTCGATGATCCACATCTCCCGCGCCCAGGCGGTGCCGGGCGACCTCGTCTTCTTCCACGACCCCAACGGTCGCGTCTACCACGCGGGGATCTACGCCGGCGGCAACACCGTGTGGCACTCCCCGCACACCGGCACCCGGGTGCAGCACTCGCGGATCTGGACCTCGGCGGTCTATTTCGCCCGCGTCCGCCTCTGATCCGACCCGGTTGCGCGCATCCGGGCCCCCGGGTCGGCATGCTGGGGGCTTGTGATGGGCTGGCGCGAGCTTCTCGATGACGACGCGGCGCACGACGTCGACCAGCTCGATCGCGCGCTAGGGCTGCGGCTGACCTCGCGCGACTACGCCGATGCGCTCCTGGACCCTCGAGGGCCGCTGTTCCAGCGGCTGGAGTACGTCGGCGACGCGATTCTCGACATGGCCGTGGTCAGGGCGCTGGTGCTGCGCGAACCGTGGGACGAGCCGTCTCTCGCGATGGTCAACGGAGAGCAGCAGGCGCTCGTGTCGGACCGGGCTCTGAGCCGGGTCGCTAGCCGGCGTGACCTCCCGCACGTGCGATCCTTCGCGGCGTCAGCACACCGGCTCGGTGACCGGATCGAGGCGTCGATCGGTGCCGCCTGGGCCGACTCCGGCGTGACAGCCGCGCACGATGTGGCGGCACGGCTCGTCGTGCAGCCGGGGCTGGGGCACCTGCCGCTCATCGGAGCGCTGCCGCCGTGTGACGGTGACGACCGATATGAGGCAGCTGCCCTCGTCTGCGGCCACGACATCCGGGAGCCGGCATGGTGCGGCGCTGCTGCCGCGGGCGGTGCACCGCGGCGGCGGCTCGCGGTCCTCGGCAACGCCGTGCTCGAGGCGGCGCTCTCGATGGCGCAGTACGTCGATGACCCGCTCGCCACCGAGGCGGCGATGAGTGTGGAACGGCGGACAGCCACGTCGAACGCGGTGCTCGTCGGGCGGGCGTTCGACCTCGGCCTTGTCGGGTCGGCCGATGCGGCCGACGACCGCGCGATCGCTGACGGGGTGCAGGCGCTGGTCGGTGCGGTCACGATGGACGGCGGACTCGCCGCTGGTCTCGGTGTCGCCTGGAGCGTTCTGGGTCGTACGTCGGCACCCGGTCCCGTGGACCGGTCCGTCTGACGCTGCGGGCCCGCGTAGTGGCGCGGTCCCTGTCGATCACGGTGTGCATGGCGACCCCCCGGTGGATGCCTGCTTCGCGCGCGTAGCCTGCGCTGGTGACTCCTCCTTCGCGCCCTGACGTGCTCGCCGTCCTCGCACCGCACTGCCTCGACGGGCGCACTGCGCTCGTGACCGGCGGCGGCAGCGGGATCGGTCGAGCGACCGCACTTCTGCTCGCGTCGCTCGGCGCGCGGATCGCGGTCGTGGGGCGCAGTCCGGAGGCGCTCGCGGAGACCGCGATGCTGGCAGCGAGCGCCGGAGTCGCGCACCCGCTCGAGACGGTGCAGTGCGACGTACGCGAACCCGAGCAGGTGGAGCTGATGGTGGGCACGGTGATCGATCGTCTCGAGCGGATCGACATCCTGGTCAACAACGCCGGCGGCCAGTTCGTCTCCCCGGGAGAGTCATTGTCCTACAGGGGATTCCGAGCGGTAACACGCCTCAATCTGGACGCGACGTGGTATGTCCTCAGGGAGGTCGCAGCGCGCTCGATGATCCCCGCTGGCTACGGCAAGATCGTGAGCGTCACGATGTCGCCGCACCGCGGGACTCCCGGCATGGCGCACTCCTCCGCGGCGCGGGCGGCGGTCGAGTCGCTGACGCGCACGCTCGCCACCGAGTGGGGTCGGCACGGCGTACGTCTCGTCGCCGTCGCACCCGGCTTCGTGCACACCGAGGCGCTCACCCGCTATGGCATCGACCTTGACGCCCTCGCAGGTCCGGTGCCGCTCGGACGCCTGCAGGCGGCGGACGAGGTCGCCGCCATGATCGCCTTCCTCGCTTCCTCGGCAGGGGACTACGTCACCGGCACGACGATCACCATCGACGGCGGTCTCGACGTCGCTGGTCCCGGCACCGCCGTGCAGCCGACCTGACTCAGGCTGCTGCCAGCCGCCGGTCAGGTTCGGTCGAAGCCGGGGCGCAACGGGACACCGGAGCTGCCGTGCTCGTCGGGTGCCACGGCGAGCACCTGGTGCAGCTGGATCATGTTGCGGGCGAAGCCCATCCGCGCAGCGGCAAGATAGAGGCGCCACACCCGGGACTTGCCGGCGCCGACCTCCGCGACGGCCTCGTCCCAGTGGTCATCGAGGTTGGCCGACCAGTGCTTGAGGGTCAGCGCATAGTGCTCGCGCAGGTTCTCCGCGTGCCGGACCTCGAAGCCCTGGTCCTCGATCGCGGAGATGATCCGACCGACAGGGACGAGCTCGCCGTCGGGGAACACATAGCGGTTGATGAAGCCGTTCTTGTAGAGCGTGCGCGAGCGGGTGTCGGTGCGGGTGATGCAGTGGTTGAGCAGTCGGCCCGTCGGGTTGAGCCGTGACTTGAGGCTCCCGAAGTACGTCGGATAGTTCTCGAGCCCGATGTGCTCGGTGAGACCGATGGAGGAGATCGCGTCGAAGCCCCGCTCCTGCACGTCGCGATAGTCCTGGAAGCGGATCTGGGCGAGATGACCGAGGCCTTCGCTCTCGACGATGTCGCCACCCCACTCGGCCTGGCGCTGGGACAGCGTGACACCGATGGCGCGCACGCCGTAATACTTCGCGGCGTGGCGCACCAGGCCGCCCCAGCCGCAGCCGACGTCGAGCAGCCGCTGCCCGCGTTGGAGGTCGAGTTTGCGGCAGACGAGGTCGAACTTCTCGTCCTGCGCCTCCTCGAGGGTGGCGTCCTCCTTGGGGAACACTGCACACGTGTAGGCCATGGAGGGTCCGAGGACCCAACGGTAGAAGGTGTTGCTGACGTCGTAGTGATGGTGGATCGCATCGGCGTCCCGACGCTTTGAGTGCCGCGACCCGCCGAGGTGCACCTCCTCCGCGGGTGGTGCTTCGCGACGCAGCGCGAAGGGAGCGAGAGCGGGATAGAGCTTGAGCTGGTCCCTCGTGCTCGGCGTGGAGACGCCGAGCCGAGCAAGCCGGTCGAGCGCGGTGTAGAGATCGCCTCTGACCTCGAGCTCGCCAGCGACATAGGCCCGCGCGAGCCCGAGCTGGCCAGGTGCCGACATGAGCAGCGACACCGCGCGCGGTGATCGGATATCGAGGGCCACGTCACTGTCGCGTGGTCCGTGGTGGCTTCCGTCGTACGCCGTGAGCTCGACGTCGCTGTCTGCTCCGACGACCAGCGAGATGATGTCGGCGAGCTTCATCTTCCGTCCCCTCCTCACCGTGCCCGACCGTCTTCGTCCACACGTCCGCCAACCGCCCGCCGCTGTCGTAGGTCGCGCGCAACACTGCATAGGCGTCGCCGCCATACAGTGCCGCAAACTCCTCCCGCTCGAAGAAAGCCGTGGAATACAACGACTTGCGGCCACCGAGGCTGGTGACCACGGCCTCGATCCGACGGTTGACCCGGCCGTCGTCCGGCGAGGCCCCTCGTGGGAGGGCGACCGTCGACCAGAAGCCGACGTTGACGTAGGTGGTGGAGGGATCAAGGTCGTAGAGCGGCCAGCGGGCCATCGGGTCGCGTCGTCGCAACGGGCACACCCACACGGGCTCGATGCCGACCTCGCGATGGAAGAAGTCCAGGAACTCCCCCAACGCAGTGACCGGCACCTCGATGTCCTGCACGACCTGCTCGCGTGCCGGCCTCCGTCGTGCGGAGTCGAGGCGCGAGGAGAACGAGGTGCGACGGTCGAGCGCGACCAGCTTCCAGTAGACGTCGGAGCGCAGCCGGTCCTTCGGCCACAGCCGGCGGATGAGGGGCCGCTGGGCGCCGAAGGCGCGAGAGCACCAGAACCAGTCGGTGTCCCAGCGCCACAGATAGTCGTGCACCGTGAGGACGTCCGTGTCACGGACCCGGATCGAGCGGTAGTAGATCTCGGCGCCGGTGTAGTCGCTCGGCCACTGGTCGATGGTCTCGGTGTACGTCGCGAGCGTGAGGTAGGACTCAGCGCGCGAGAACACGGTGCCGTCGACGAAGTCGACGCGCACGCCGTCGTAGGCGCCCGAAGTGGTGACGGCGGCGATGGTTGCGGCGAGGTCGGCCGCGTCTCCGCACCGCACGTGGCGGAGCCTGATGTACGGCGTGACCTGCTCGAGCTCTCGATCCCGAGACCTGTGACGGCGCCTCCGAGCGTGATCGTGCGCAGCTGTGGGACGCACAGCGGCACCAGTCCGTAGGGCAGCGTCGCATCGACGAGGTCCTCGTAGGTCGTCATGCCCAGCACGTCGGCCGTGCGGGAGTCGGCGTCGATCGAGAGCACACCGGTGAAGGCGGAGACATCGAGCCCCGGATCCGCTGTGGGAGTCCGGCCGCGGAAGAGATTGGACGTGCTCTTGGCGAGGCGCACCGGAGCCCCGGGCGGGATGGCGGCGTAGCTCGCGCGCAACTGGTCGACGGCGTGCGCATAGCGTGCATACGTCGGCGACAGTCGCTCCGCGACGATCGACACAGGTCGACGCTACCCAGCGAGCTCTCGATCTGCCCAGGGTTTCTGATGGCATATCTCGACGTCGCACGACCCTGCTCGGGACAGGGACGTCCCATGGTCGAGGTCAGGTCCAGGGCGTCAGGCTGAAGATCTCGGCCCAGGTCGCGGTCACGAGCAGCATGGAGACCAGGCCGACTGCGATGCGCAGCGCGAGGCTCAGCTCGTGTCGACGATCGAGAACGAGCAGCCCGAGTGGCGGCACGAGCACCAGGAGCCAGACGATGACCGTCCAGCTGCGGGCGACGTCACGCGTGACTGGCCCAGGGTCGTGGCGAGCAGGCGTGGCGGCGTACATCGTCGCGACGCGACCGTCGGACTCGAACATCACGCTGGACGAACGCAGGCTGACGCCAGCCCCGGTCACGTCACTCATGTCCATGGCTCACCCCCAGGTCCACACACCGTGATCAGAGGGTAACCCTGGGTGCGCGGAACGCAGCCGTCCCGAGGACGACGTCACCCGGATGGGCGTACCTCCTCCGCGCTCCACGGGGACGGATCCTGCTCGTAGGCGGTGAACGCGTCCGTGAGGTTGCCGAACACGTGGTCGTGGCCGAACTTCGCCAGCGTGCCCATGAGCTCGAGGGTGCTCAGGAGGCGCGCGTCGGCGCGGGCAACTGCGAAGTGGGCGCCGTGGGCGTGCACAAAGTCGACGAGGTGGTTGAGCGCGAGCCCGGCGGAATAGTCGACGTCGTCGATCGCCGAGCAGTCCAGGACGACCCAGCGCACCGGATCGGGGGCGGCCTGCACCAGCGCCTCGACGTCGTCGGCGAAGCGGTTGGCGTTGGCATAGAACAGCTCGGCGTCGTAGCGGAAGACGATGAGACCCGGTCGGCTCTGCAGGCCCGGCTCGGCCGCTTGGTAGGTCGGCTCGCCGTCGGCATCGACACCCACGACGAAGTTCGACGGGCGGTACTGCCGACTCACGAGCTGCAGGATCGAGAGCACGACGGCGAGGACGATCCCCTGCTCCACCCCGACGACGCAGACGACGACCGCGGTGACTGTGGCGATCGCGAACTCCAGGGGTGCCCGGTCGCGGATCGTGCGGAGGCCGAGGAGGTCGACGAGGCCGTAGCCGATGAGGAAGACGATCGCGCCGAGCACCGCCTTGGGCATGGGCGCGAGTGCGGCCGTGGCGAACAGGGTGATGAGCAGCACGATGCCCGCCATCGTCAGGTTGGCCACCTGGCTGCGACCTCCCTGCTCGTCGAGGATCTCCGTCTTCGTCGGGCTGCCGTTGACCACGAACGTGCCGGTGAGGCCGGCGGCCGCGTTGGCACCGGCGAGGCCGAGGATGTCGCGGTTGACGTCGACCCGGTCGCCGTTCTTCATCGCAAAGCTGCGAGCCGTCGCCGCGCTCTGCGCGATGATGAGGACGAGGCACGACAGTGACACCGCGAACACTGCGGGGACGTCGGACCACGCGAGCCCGGTCGGCAGACCGATCGGTGGGAAGCCGCCCTGCACACTCCCGACCACGGCGACTCCGTGGGCCTTCGCGTCCGTGACCGCCGACACGGAGATGAAGAGCACGACCGCGATGAGCGCGCCCGGGATCCGCCTGGCCCATGTCCGGCAGATCAGGATGATCGCGAGCGAGCCGAGCGCGAAGCCCAGCGTGGGCAGGTTTGCCGCGCCGAGGTTGGTGATCAGGTGCCACTGCTGCTCGAGCCAGCCACCTGAGCCCTTGGGGATGCCGAGCATGTCGGGCAGCTGGCCGGTGAGCACCTGCACCCCGACGCCGGTGAGGAATCCGATGAGCACCGACGCCGACAGGAAGTCGCCGATGAAGCCGAGGCGGAGCAATCGCGCGACGACGAGCAGGCCGGCGGTCACGAGGGCGACGAGGCTCGCGAAGGACACCCACTCCGCTGACTGCGGGACGAGTCCGGCGATGCCGAGCGCGGCGAGGCCGGCGGCCAGGATCGCCGCGGTGGCCGAGTCGGCTCCCACGACGAGCAGCCGGCTCGAGCCGAGCAGCGCAAACACGATGGTGGGGAAGATGACCGTGTAGAGGCCGGTCACGATAGGTGTCCGGGAGATCGAGGTGTAGCCCATCACCTCGGGGATCGCGACTGCCGCGAGCGTCACGCCGGCGATGAGGTCAGGTGCCAGCCACCGCCGGTCGTAGTGCGAGAACACGATGGGTACGGCACGCACGAGGGTTCCCACTTCCGCCGACGACGACCGCCAGTCAGCGTGGCACAGTCTCCCCGGTCGGCTCAGGCAGACCGTCAGACCAGCGGCCGTTGCGACGAGGTCGTCAGCGTGGCCGAAGCACGGCGTACGGGATGGGTCAGACCCGGCGAAGCAGCGTGAGGCCGGTGGCGGAGCCCACGCAGGTCTGGAGCACCAGGTCGGCACTGACGTGCGGGAGGCTGCCCGACTGCCGGTTGAGCCGGACGTGTCCGGTGACGCGGTAGGTGCCCCGGGCGGGACCTGAGCTGACCGTCACCAGGCTGCCTGACGTGAGGTAGGCCATCCACTGGAAGCCGCAGTAGTTGTGCCCGGCGAGCCAGTAGGGGTGGTGGGTCCAGAGCACGAGGTTGCAGCGGTCGATGGCCTTCTGCGAGCCCGGCGCGTCGAGATAGCGGGCGATCGTGCGACGGCCCGAGACCGGAGCCGGCTGGTGGGTCGGTGTCGAGGGCGCAGCCGTGCGGTGGGCGCGAGCCGGGGTCGGTGCGCTCGGCGCACGGGTCACCGAGGCCGGTGCCTGCTTCGTCGCGGTGGGCTTCGCTGCGGGCTTGGGAGCCGGCACTGTGCGCACGGTGACGGACACCGGCGCGAGAGCCCGCTGCGCGGTCGCGAAGGTCGCACCCGCCTGGGTCCAGGCCGACGCTGCGACGGACACGGGGCTCACGGCGCCAGCAGGTGCGTTTCGGGTGGCGGTGCTGACCGCCAGTGCGGAGCCGGAGGCAGCGACAGCGAAGAGCGCAGCGCTCATCGCGATCACCATGCTCCGGTGGAGGTGCCTGCGCCGTGTCACCCTCCTGTCCTCGGCGCTGACCTGCTGCGGCTGAAGGCGGCGTACGTCATTGGGCCGAACGGGTTACCGCGACGAGGCCGTCGTCACGCCTCGCGACCGGTCAGCGGTCGCACCGAGGTTCGGTGCAACCGCACCCAGCGACGTCAGTCCTGGATGTCGACCGGATCTCCGGACAGGGGTGCTCGGCGCGGGCCCGTCACCAGGCCCACACCCGCGGGATCACCACGACGGAGACGATGAGGAACCAGAGCATCACCGGCAGGCCCAGTCGCCAGTAGTCACCGAAGCGATAGCCGCCCGGTCCCATCACCATCATGTTGGCGGCGGTCGCGATCGGGGTGAGGAACGAGGAGGCGGCGGCGACGCTCATGAGCATGAGGAACGGCCGGGGCGACAGCGCGAGCTCATGCGCGGCAGCGATGGCGATGGGCACCATGATCAGCGCGGTCGCGGTGTTGCTCACGACCTGGCCGAGCACGGCGGTCAGCACGAACAGCCCGATCAGCAGGGCGTAGGGGCTGGAGTCTCCGACGATCGAGAGCAGCGCGTGCGCGATGGTGTCAGCGGCACCGCTCGTCTGGATCGCGACGGAGAGCGGGATGAGTCCTCCGACGAGCACGATGGTCGTCCACGAGATCGACCGATAGGCCTGCTCGACCGCGACGGCACGGGTCGCGGTCGCGGCCGAACCGATGCACCGCCAGCACCACCCGGTCGTCGGTGCGGACCATGCCGGGGAAGACCTTCTGCCCGACCAGCCTCGATCGCGGCGGGATCACCACCTCGGCCACTCCGAGCTCGCGACCGATGAGGGCCGACTCGGCGCCGTCCGGGTCGGGGGCGAATCCGACGGCGAGGTGCGCGTCGACGACCAGCCGACTCACCTGCTCCGCAGCGCCGCGTACGACGAGCACGTCACCCTCGGCCAGCGCGGAGTCCAGGGGGCGCACGTCGATCTCACCGTGCGACTGCACGGCGACGAGGGTCAGGCCGTCGTAGCCGGCGATGTAGAGGGCCTCCCGGCGTACGCCGACGAAGGGTGAGCGGTCGCGGATCCGGAGGCGATACAGGTCGTTCTCGTTGGCGTAGTGCTCGACGAGGGTGCGGGCCTGACCGCCGAGGTCCGAGGGCGCCACCATCGCGGTGCGCACGGGAAGGACTCGAGGTCCGAGGAGCACGCAGATCGCGATGGTGCCGATGACGAGAGGCACGCCCACGATCCCGAACTCGAAGAACCCGAACGGCTGGCCGCCCGCGTCGACCGATGCCTCGCTGACGATGACGTTGATCGGTGTGCCCGTGAGCACGAGCAACGATCCCGCGCTGCCGGCGAAAGCGAGCGGCATGGCCAGGTGGGCCGGCGGCTTGCCCAGACGTAGCGCGAGCACCACGACCATCGGGAGGAGGGCGGCCACGGCACCGGTGAGGCTGATGAGGGCGGTGAGGGCCGCGCACATGAGCAGCACGAGCACGACGAGTCGTCCTGGTCGGTCGCCCGCCACGTCGATGAGCTTCTGACCGGCCCAGGTGGTGAGCCCGGTCGCATCGATCCCCTCGCTCACGACGAAGAGCGCTGCGATGAACACGACCACGGGATCGCCGAATCCGGCGAGCGACTGCGTGAGGGTCAGGACGCCGGTCGTCGCGAGGGCGAGCGCTGTGCCGAGGGCGACGATCTCGACCGGCAGGCGGTTCCAGATGAAGAGCACCACCGTCAGGCCCAGGATGATCAGGCTGATCGCCCCGGAGTCCACGTGGGTGAACCCAACTTCCTCCCGACCTCCGCGCCACAGCATCCCCGTGACCGCGCCGAACGAGGTGCGCGGGCACTGGAGGAGTGCTCTCAGGTGAGGCGGACGGCCTTGCCGTAGAGCCAGCCCTGGCCGTGGACCCAGCCGTACGCCGCGAGGCGCTCGGCCTGCTCGCGCCTCGACGCCTTCGGCGACCGGGTCGAGGCCGAGGCCGACAACCAGACCCTGGACCGCCTGGGCCAGGCGGTCCGAGGTGGAGTCCTCGCAGCCCACGCCGATCCCCGAGGTGAACGAGCGATCGAGCTTCATGCCCGCGATGGGAGGGTCGCGCAGGTGCCCGATCGAGGAGTAGCCCGTGCCGAAGTCGTCCATGAACCAGCTGGTCCCGGCGTCGGCGAGACGCTGCATGGTGGCGCGTACCTGCTCGGGCACGTGGAGCACCGCAGTCTCGGTCCACCTCGAGGTGCAGCCGGGTCGCGTCGATCCCGGACGTACGCAGCAGCTCCATCGCCTGGTCGGCATAGTCGGCGCGGGCGAAGCACGCCGCCGACACGTTGACGGCGATCGACAGGTGCGACGGCAGGGTGCTCAGCGCGTCGATGGAACGTCGCAGGATGTCGAGGTCGATGTCGATGTCGGTGATGAGCATCCTGTGCTCCGCCACCGGCAGGAAGGCGCCCGGCTCGACCGTCGTGCCGTCCGGACGCACCCAGCGCACCAGCGCCTCACCGGTCAGCGGGTCGTGACCGATCGCATGCTCGAGCTCGACCTGGGCCTTGACGGCATCGCCGATGTCACGCAGCGCGAGCACCCGGAAGTCACCGTCGACCACGTGCACCTGGTGCTCGGTGACCGCCATCCACTGG
>JANXWJ010000242.1 GCA_025351185.1 Candidatus Nanopelagicales bacterium | reverse complement strand
GTGAAGCGTCATGACGTCACCGTGGTGGAGCAGGCACCGACCTACGGCGGCAAGCTCGGGCGCGTCGAGCGTGACGGCTTCGTCTTCGACACCGGCCCGTCGCTGCTCACGCTGCCTGCGGTCTACCGCGACCTGTTCAACAAGACCGGCACCGGTCTCGACGAGACCCTCGACCTCGTGGAGCTCGACCCGGCGTTCCGCTATCGCTTCCCGGACGGCACGGCGCTGGACATGCCGGGCGTGGACTCCGGGCGCTGTGCCACGGCACTCGGCGAGGCGCTCGGCGGCACCGCCGCGGAGGACTGGCGCTCGTTCATGCGGCACGCCTCCGACGTCTGGCAGCTGACCCGGCGTCCGTTCCTCGAGTCACCGCTGACCGGGATGCGGGACCTGCTGCCGATGGCCCGCCACCTGTCCGACGTACGCACCGTCGCGCCGTTCACGAGCCTGCGAGGAGTCGGCCGCCGCCACCTGCACGACCCACGCCTGCGCATGCTCCTCGACCGCTATGCCACCTACACCGGGTCCGACCCGCGCAAGGCACCGGCAGCCCTGGCAACCGTGCCGTACGTCGAGCAGACCTTTGGTGCGTTCCACATCAGTGGCGGGATCCGGGTGCTTGCCGATGCCCTCCACGAGCGCAGCCTCGAGCGCGGCGTGACCTATCGACTGAGCACCGATGTCGCCGCGGTGCTCAGTGATGCCGCACGCGTGACCGGGGTGCGCCTGGTCGACGGCGAGGTGCTGTCGACCGACATCGTCGTCGCGAACGCCGACGCGACGCATCTCTACCGCGATCTCGTCACAGACCCACGAGGAGCAAAGCCCCTGCGACGCCTACGATCTGCGACCCCCTCACTGTCGGGTTTCGTGCTGCTCCTCGCCGTGAAAGGACGCACTGCCGACCTGCGCCACCACAACGTCTGGTTTCCCGCCGACTACGATGCGGAGTTCGATGCGATCTTCGGACGCGACGCGCATCCGGTCGACGACCCCACCGTCTACGTCTGCGCACCCGACGACGATCGCATGCGCCCGGATGCGCATCACGAGTCATGGTTTGTGCTCGTCAATGCTCCGCGACACTCGACCACCGGCGAACGCGGCACGATCGACTGGACCGCACCCGGTCTCGCCGAGTCCTACCGCGACCGGATCCTCGCCGTGATGGCGTCGCGGGGATACGACGTCCGGGATCGCTTGCTGTGGAGCAAGATCCGGACTCCTGCCGATCTCGAGCACGACACCCGAGCACCCGGTGGATCCATCTACGGCACCTCGAGCAACGGTGCCCGAGCAGCGTTCCTGCGCCCGGCAAACGTGTCACCGGTGCCCGGTCTCTACCTCGTCGGAGGATCGGCTCATCCCGGTGGTGGCCTGCCGCTCGTCGGGATGTCGGCCGAGATCGTGGCCGAGCTCATCGGACGCGCCTGACCCGGAAGCCCTCGGCACGGTCTGCCGCCTTCGCGGGAGTCAACGCACCACCCGCCACTAGGGTCGAGCCACTGACCATGACAGCGGTGAGAGGAGCGATGTGCCACCACCGTCACGCGCCAACCTCGAGCAGGTCGCGGAGCTCGCCGGCGTCTCGCGGGCGACCGTGTCACGTGTGGTCAACAACTGGCCGTCGGTGGACCCGGCCTTGCGCGAGAAGGTCGACCGGGCGATCGCCGAGCTCGGCTACGTGCCCCACGCCGCGGCACGCTCACTTGCTTCCCGGCGGACCGACACGGTCGCCCTCGTCGCGTCGGAACCCGACGACCGGGTGTTCGGCGATCCGTTCTTCGGTGGCATCGTGCGGGGCGTCAGTCAGGAGTGCATCCGAGCCGGGCTGCAGGTCATGCTGCTCATGGCGCAGTCCTTCGACGATCTCGACCGCATCGAGAACTACCTGCGAACCGCCCCGGTGGACGGTGTTCTGCTCATCTCCGAGCACGCGCAGCGCGACCCGCTCCCCGCAGCGCTGCGACGCGCCCACATCCCCTATGTGATCGGTGGCCGGCCGTTCGACGAGCAGGCTCCGTCGCCGTACGTCGACAACGACAACGTCCACGGCGGACACCTTGCGGGCGCGCACCTGATGGCGCGTGGGTGCTCCGTCATCGGCACCGTCGCTGGGCCGAAGGACATGGCCGCCGGGATCGACCGGCTGACGGGGTTCGCGACCGCGCTCGGCCGGCGCCATCGGGTGCGCCGGGTCGAGCACGCTGACTTCACGATGCGTGGTGGCGAGACCGCCACCACCCGGTTGCTCGAGCGGGTGTCGGACCTCGACGGGCTGTTCGTCGCGTCCGATCTCATGGCACTCGGCGCGCTGCGAGCGCTCGCGCGGGCGGGGCGACGGGTGCCCGACGATGTGGCCGTCGTGGGGTTCGACGACATCGATGCCGCCGCGCACTCAGAGCCCCCGCTCACGACCGTGCGGCAGGAGACGGTGCTCCAGGGCCGCGCGATGGTGCGCCTCCTGCTCGGCCGCGAGCGCCCCGAGCTGCTGCCCGAGCCGGTCGAGGGACTGCCCGAGCTGCGCGGCGTCGACCATGTCGTGCTTCCCGTCTCCCTCGTCGTCCGTGATTCAGCGTGAAGACCGATAGCCCACCTGGCGCCCTCGGGCCGACACGCCGGGGACACATTCGGTGACATCTGCCGAAACGATTGCAGTCGCACCCGGAGCCGGGTAGAAAGGCGCGGAGGCAGATCGGTCGGACACTCGGGACCGGCCCTGGCGCACGTCACCACGCACGCGTCACGTCACGTCACACGCACGAGTCGCAGTCCCTCCCTCGCGCCTGCTGCCCTCGATCCGCACGCCGTCCGGTACGTCGCGTCCAGCCAAGGCAGGTACTGTCCCATGCTTCTGCACCTCCCTCGAGAGAGCGCTCTCTCACGCCGCTCGAACCGCCCGGAACATCGCATCGGGCGAGGCCGCCGCACGGTCCTCCCGCTCGTGCTGGCGGCAGCGCTGGGTCTCACCGCGCTCGCGGCGGCCCCCGCCGCCACCGCGGTGCCGCAGCCAGCCGCGCCCGATCTCGGTGCGCACGTCCTGGTCTTCGACCCCTCGATGCCGCAGGCGCAGATCCAGGCTGCGGTCGACGCCGTGGCTGCGGAGCAGGTCGACAACGAGATGGGCTCGGCGCGCTACGCCCTGCTGTTCAAGCCGGGAACCTACGGCAGCGCTGCCACTCCCCTGACCTTCCAGGTGGGCTACTACACCGAGGTGGCCGGCCTGGGTCTCAATCCCACGGACGTCACGATCAACGGTCACGTCGACGTCTACAACCGCTGCCTCGCCGCCGACAACTGCATCGCGCTCGACAACTTCTGGCGCTCGATGTCCAACATCACGATCAACGTGACCGGCCTCGACGGCTGCCGCTCCTCAGGCGAGTTCTGGGCCGTCTCCCAGGCTGCGCCGCTGCGCCGGGTCAACATCACCGGCGGCAACATCACCTTCATGGACTACTGCACCGCCGGCCCGCAGTTTGCCAGCGGTGGATACATGGCCGACTCGCAGACCGGGTTCGCCATCAACGGGTCGCAGCAGCAGTTCTACGTCCGCAACAGCAGCGTCGGCGGCTGGTCGAACGCCGTGTGGAACCAGGTGTTCTCGGGCGTTGCCGGCGCGCCGGCCCAGTCGTTCTCCGACACGGGTGCCGGGCAGCCCTACACCACCCTCGACACGACGGCCATCTCTCGTGAGAAGCCGTATCTCTACGTCGACGGCGACGGCGCTTACCGGGTGTTCGTCCCGTCGCTGCAGCGCAACTCGACCGGCACCACGTGGGCCGGCGGTTCGACCCCGGGAAGCTCGCTCCCGCTCTCGTCGTTCTACGTCGCGAAGCCCGGTGACTCCTCCTCGCGGCTCAACGACGCGCTCGAGAGTGGCAAGAGCCTGCTCCTCACACCGGGCATCTATCACCTGAGGAGCGCGCTCGAGATCAAGCGTCGCAACACCATCGTGCTCGGGCTCGGCCTCGCGACCCTCATCCCTGACCGGGGCAACGCCGTGGTCGAGGTGGGCGACGTCGCCGGCGTGAAGCTCGCTGGCTTCATGGTCGACGCGGGCGCGGTCAACTCGAAGGTGCTCATCCGGGTCGGCGAGAAGGGCAAGGCGTCGGGCAGTGCTGACAACCCGACATCGCTCCAGGACGTGTTCGTCCGGATCGGCGGCGCAGCGGCCGGCAAGGCGACGACCAGCGTCGTGGTGAACAGCGACAACGTGATCCTCGATGACATCTGGTTGTGGCGGGCCGACCACGGCAACGGCGTCGGATGGACCGTCAACACTGCCGACACCGGCCTCGTGGTCAACGGCGCGAACGTGTCGGCGTACGGCCTGTTCGTCGAGCACTTCCAGAAGTACAACGTGATCTGGAACGGCGAGAACGGTCGCACGGTGTTCTTCCAGAACGAGCTGCCGTACGACGCACCCGACCAGGCGGCGTGGTCGCACGATGGCGTGCTCGGCTACGCGGCGTACAAGGTCTCGAACAAGGTCAAGCACCACGAGGCGTGGGGGTTGGGGAGCTACTGCTTCTTCAACGTCGACCCGACGATCCACGCGACCCGGTCCTTCGAGGTCCCCGAGACGCCCGGCGTCGTGCTCCACGACGTGCTCACCGTCTCGCTCGGCGGGGTCGGCACGATCGACCACGTCGTCAACAGCACCGGTGCCGCTGCTCAGGGCCCGGGCACCGTGCCGGTCAACATCGTGCGGTTCCCCGCCGCCTGACACCTCGGACGACAGGCACCACCTGCACGGACAGTTGCTCGCTGCACGACCGGCACGACCCGCACTGATTGAGAAGGCGCGAACGCGTCGACGGCCTGCTCCCCCGGCCGTCGGCGCGTTCGTGCCTGCGTGCGTTCCGGGCCGCTACCAGTCGTCGCCGACGCGCTCCTGGCAGGTGATCGCCGCGGTGAGCTCGAGATGCTTGGTGGCGTCGCAACGCAGCACGAGGAGCCCGTGGTCCTCGTCGGCCGTACGCGTGCGGATGCCTGAGCGGACGACGTAGGACGGACCCTGCCACCGCTCCCAGCCGAGCCGCTCGTAGAACGACCACAAGCTCGTGGAAAGCACGCCGAGCTCGAACCCGGCGCGCAGCGCCTCGTTGGTCACGTCCAGGACGATCGTGCCGAGGCCCGCGTGCTGCCGGCTCGGGATGACCGCGACACCCTCGACGTAGCCAGCGGCGTAGGTGTGGGCCGAGTCGTCATCGCCGAGGTCGATCGCGCGAGGGACGATCGCGGCGTGCGCGACGAGCTCCGCACCGTCGTGCAACAGGACCCGTACACCACCGCACGTGTGCTGCCAGTCGTCGACGGTGAAGGCTTCGTCGGGCTCGTCGTCGTACCAGTGCGCGAACGTGAGATAGCACAGCGCCTCGGCCGACGCGCGCACCTCGTCGTCGAGGTAGACGTCGTCGACCACCTCCAGCCGCAGCGCTAAGGCCCCCGGTGAATCGTCCATACGACCATGGTGCCCGACCGGGCAAAGTTCGACCGTGACCTTCCACGACGCGTTCGCGGCCTCAGCCCGGACCCGTACCCGTCAAGGCCGCCGTGACGAAGGTCGCTGAGTCCTCAGCCCGTGTCCGACGATCAGGCCGGAACCGACGACCGCTCCCGCTCCGGAGGAGGGCAGATCAGGAGTCGGTCAGGGGGAAGTACCTCCACTGCCCCTCGGACACGACGTCGAGCGTGCCGTCGACGACCCGGATCGCGGTCGCGTCGTCCATGGCGTACGCCGGACAACAGATGTCTGCCCTCGACCTCTGCGCCGCGTCCATGGTGTTGTCGGGCATGAGCCCGTGATCGAGGTGCGGGAAGACCGAGAAGTCGACGACCCCCAACGTGGCGTCACTCTCGTCGGGCGACGTCCAGGCCACGAACTCCTCCCCGATGCGGGGAGTCATCACCATGCTTCCGGCGCTCACGCCGACCCACACCGTGTCGGGCAGGGACGGCAGGAGGCCAGCCAGCCCGGACTCCCGCATCCAGTGGCAGAGGTACGTCGCGTCGCCGCCGTCGACCAGCAGGACGTCGGCCTCGCGGACCCAGGGGACCCAGCGCTCGGCGCCGATGGCCGGCAGTGCGGTGAGCTCCAGGACGCCCACCGACTTCCAGCCCAGGGCGATCATGGCTGACGGCGGCTGGCCGGAGATGAAGCGCCAGACCGAGGCGGGAGTGCAGGCGGGGTGGCCATACTCCGCCGTCGGAATGCACAGGGCGTCGCACTCGGCGATCGGCATGCCCAGGAGATCGACCAACGCGTCGCGGATGCTCGGGTTGGTGACGCCACCGGACGTGAGCAGAAGCTTCACGGTGCCTCCCAGATCGAGTGGCTGGACTGCCGTGGCATTGCGAGGGCGAACGCGACATCCCTCCCAGCCATAACGTCGGAGGAGGGCGGCCGGTTTCGCATCATCGGAATACTGCCGTCCGCCGACGAGTGGCGACACCGAACCGCCAGTCTCGCTGCGGGTCGCTGCGGAACCAGGTGCGCACGCCCGGCAGAATCTCGCAGGTGCGAGACCTCATCGTGTGTGGTCTCGGTCGTGACGCACGCGGCCTCGAGTACCCGAACGCCAATCGACGAGGCTGGCCTTGGATCGAACGCGCGTCGGCCATCGTCGAGACGCGGCCGATCTTGCACGGGCAGGTCGACCCCGAGACATCCCGACGGGACCGGTCTCCACAGGAGGCGGTCTGGTCAAAACGTCAACGTCAACGTCGAGCAGTCGTGCGGTCGTGCGCCCTGCTGGTCAGGGCCGAGGTCTCGGTGGGGCGAAGGCCCAGTTGCCCGTCGCGGTGGGAGGCAGGTCGGTGGCGGTGATCGTCCAGCCGCCCTCGTGTAATAGGCGATCCAAAGGTCACATAACAAGGCGATAACAATGGACCCGCAGGGTATCCGTACGGGTGTACGAATGGCGTTCCAGGCGTAACCATAATCTCGACAGGACACGACATCTCTTCGGAGGCGTCGTGTCCTTTCTCGCTCCCGGGTCCAGTCGGCGCGGAACCCGACGGGACTCGGGACGGGAGCGGACTCGCTTGTGGTGGTCAAGCGCCCAACGGCGCGGCTTCACGCAGAGAACCACAAGCGCTAAGCCGGGATGGATGGGCCTAGGGGCCTGGAGCCCGCTCCCTGAGAAGGCCGTAGGCGACTAGACACCGCCGATGCCTTCCAACCGTCTCGGAAGACGCGGCTGGTAACCGCGCAACCGAGACAGGCGGGTCTGTGCTCGAACACTGGCCCGCCACCAACTTCAAGGAGGTTCAGGTGACGGCGACGTTCGCAGTCGACCCAACGCTCGCTGAACTCCGGTCGAGCGCTCGCAAGCGCTTCCGGAAGGCGGAGCGCCTCCAGCGCGAGGCAGACCGTGCTCTGGCCGAGGCCTTCGCGCTGTTCGAGGCAGCAGGTCCTTCCACTCGTTGGCTCGCCACGCAGCGGCGTGCCGAGGCGGTCGAGGAAGTGCTCGACCGCCTCACGACAGAGCCTCCCGCCTACGGCGAGCACCTGACGGACGGCGAGGTCTCGGAGCTCATCCGCGAGCACGTCCAGCGAGTAGGAAGTGGTATCCGATGACCGCACCCAGCACACAGGCTCTGCGTTTCCGGCTGCTCAGCAAGCGCGTGGAGTTCGAGACCGAGAGGTTCCTGCTCGACTTGAACCAGCCGTACACGGACCCAGCCACAAGCAAGGCGTTCCGAGCGTTCACGCCAGCCCAACTCGCGGATCGCTGAGGGTGCCAAGTCGGCGCGCATCGACGAGATGATCGCCGAGCAGGACTGGCTTCTCAACGTCGCGTCGAAGAGCCGCCAGAAGTCGGTGTCGAGCGCACAGGCTGCACTGCACAAGCCGGTGGGTGCTCGGGTAGACCGCAGTCAGCCGGTGTCGTCATGACCTACAACTACCTGCCGACGTGGGCTGAGTTCCGCGAGAGCCGCGCACACCACGTCCCCATGGATGACGCCTGCCGGGATCTCACCCTGTGCGGAAGCATCGGTGACGCCGCCGTGGCCAAGATCGAGAGCGCCGTCCTTCGTGGGCAGTTGCCCGTCGAGGCCGCCGAGTTGATCGCTTCTGCGCACGGGTACACGGCTCTGGCGAAACGCCATCTCGACCGTGGCGACGAGGCACAGGCCCACGAGCTAGTCACTCAGGCCGAGGCTCTCGTGGTTCGCGCCAACGAGGTTCGCATGGTCGCGGTCCAGCGCCGGTTCGCCGAACTCAAGCGACGGCACCTCGAGGAGGCGGCCGAGCGCAGTGATACCGGCAAGCGCGCCCTGCGTGCGGCCGCGGGCAAGAAGCGCACCGGATACGCGGATGCGCTCAAGGAAGCGCAGCGCCGCAGGGTCGCTCGCGTCGAACAGCAGCGCCAACGGGACGAGGAAGTCCACCAAGCCTGGTCTGACCTGCTCTCTCGGGTGGACCTCAAGAATCTCGGAGGGATCTGATGACCAAGCCAGCCCCGGTACCCAAGCCGGTCAAGGCAGCCAAGAAGGCCGCAGCGGCAACGCCGCCTCAGGCCTGGCCTGCCAACCCGACCGTGCACCCGCGCATCCAGGCCGCGTTCGACCTGCACAAGATCACGGCACGGGAGGAAGAGCGACGAGCACGCGCCGACGCCAAGGTCGCCAAGGCCAAGGCCGCGCTCAACATCGTGGAGCACGACGGGCACACGTACTACAAGCCCATCGCCGACAAGGCCGTCGAGGCGCACTTCGCGATCCAGCGCAGCGCCAAGTTCCTCCCGGCGATCCCTGGTCTGTTCGACCTGATCGCGGCAGCGAACAGGGGCGCAGCGCTCCAGGGTCGGGCGCTGTGCTCCCGTCACGACGTGGCTCCTCTCGTGCACGTGTTCCTCGGACACACGCGCGGCGAGTGGGACTATCACAGCCAGCCGATGGACTACGCGATCGGCGCTCACGGCGACCGCGACCGGATGCTCTCCGAGTCGGCGGCGCAGATCGCCGTCATCACAGGTGAGTACGGCATCGACTGGGCGAAGTTCCAGGGCACCCAGTGGCGCGAGATCCGCTCTGCCCTCATGGGCGCTACGTGGTTCTGCCTCGGTGCGCCGCACTGCACGGGCGACCGGCCCGGCGTCGTCTGCATGGACGTCGCCCTCTTCTGCGGGCTCGGTGTCGCTGTCCCTGGCGTCTCCCTCCTGAACGGCTCGCAGTGGGACGGGGTACCCGTCGCGATCTCTGAGCTGGCGCGCCACGACGCCGCTGTGCGCACGTTCGTGGAACTCGTCAGCCTGGCCGGCACGTCCCTGCCACTGAGCGACAACCTTGTTGCGCTCACGGTCGCGCTGGCCGGTCCCAAGCGCTGGTCTCGCCTCGCGAGCCATCAGCGTGTGGTGTGGGCCGACCTGAACGGGCGGGCGTCGCTCGCCCGAGTGATCAACGAGTCGGCGTTCGAGACTCCCCGCGCCCGAGACCTCAGCACCTGGGAGGCACTCGTTTCCTGGGTGCGCTCGACCGTCGGAGCCGACGAGCGCTCCGACGTGTTCCGGACCCTTCTTGGCGGGACCGCGGGGTTTGAACCACCCGTCAAGAAGACTGAACTCGACCTCATCAATGAGCGTCTCGCCAAGGCCGAGAGCGCGGGCAACCGCATGAAGGACAACGGCTCGTTCGCTGATCCGAACGTGGAGGTTGTCACGGTGGGTGGCTTGCTGCGTGACTCGCAGACGCCACGGATCGTGG
>JANXWJ010000227.1 GCA_025351185.1 Candidatus Nanopelagicales bacterium | reverse complement strand
CGTGTTGGTAGCAGTCGGCATCGGCATTCCCCTCTACAGCAACGCCGCAGGCATCATGCCGCTCGTGCAGGCCCTCTATGAGAAGGGTCTCCCGATGGGGACGCTCCTCGCATTCATGATGGCCGTCGTCGCACTCTCCCTACCCGAGATGATCCTGCTCCGACGCGTCCTCAAACCCCAGCTGCTCGCCGCCTATGTGGCAGTCGTCGGCACCGGGATCGTCATCGTCGGCTACCTGTTCAACTTCTTGCTCGCCACCTGACGTCGCTCACACATCCAGGAGTACACCGTGATCATCAAGGTCCTCGGCCCCGGCTGCACCAACTGCAAGAACCTCGAACGCGTCACCAGCGAAGCCGTCACCGCGCTAGGTCTCGACGCCACGATCGAGAAGGTCGAGGACTACGCGCTGATCGCCGGCTACGGCGTGATGTCCACTCCGGCTCTCGTCGTGGACGAGAAGGTCGTGGTCGCAGGCCGCGTCCCCAAGCTCGCAGAGATGCGCACCCTGCTCGTCGCGACGGCGGAGTAGCGCCAGAGAGCATGACGTGTCACGCGGAAGTCGCATCGCCTGAGCCGCCGTGATCGGGAAGGCGTTCGACCACGGCGGCGTCGGCCGCGATGCCCTGAGCTCTGGCCATCGTCGCGATCACCGCTTCCATGCGCTCGAGCCGCTCGCCGAGATCATCGAGCGTCACGGGTCGCTCGCCGTCGTCGGGCGTGGCCACGAAGCGTGCGGCGATCGTGGCGGTGATGACCGAGATGACGATGACCCCGTTGACGAGCATGAGAGTGGCGAGGACGCGCCCGATCGGACTGACAGGCACATAGTCGCCGTAGCCGACCGTCGTCACCGTGACCGCCGCCCACCACACGGCCTCGGGATAGGTGTGGATGTTGGAGCCCGGGTAGGGCCGTTCCACCGTCAGCACCAACGCAGCGCCGAACGTGACGACGAGGATCGTGAGGTAGAGGGCGTAGAGCTGCACCCGTGACTGCAACCGACGACGCCCCCGGGCCAGCCGCACGAAGATGTAAAACACCATGAGCGCCCGGAACGCTGGGACGAGCACCGCCAAGATCCCGATCGCGTGCCGTCGGGCGAAGGTCCTCGGCTGCTCGTCGAGCCACCACGTGATGACGAGGTCGGCCGCGAAACCCACCCATGCGATGGCCATCAGCCAGACCCCGAGCGAGGTGTCGCCCTGTCCGGTCGAGAACTCGACGATCCCGACGAGGAACAGCATCCCGAGGAAGAACAGCGGGACGGCCGACCACTGCTCATAAGTGTCGCGTCGTCGGGACTTGGTCGCTGGATCCACGTCCCCATGGTCGTGCCGGTGAGGCGGCGGAGAGCGTCACGACACGAGGCGAAGCGTCGTCGAGTCTCCTGGCTCACACTTCGCTCACGCTGCTGAGCCGTATGGCGTACGCAATTCCAGACCAGCCCAGCGAACGGCCGATCCTCCCTCTGTCCGCACACGGAGGGAGCGGGTCATGACTCTGTCTCAGCGCAACGTGCTGCGCCTGGTGGTGCCGCCGCTGCTCGCGCTCGGGCTTGTGACAGCCGTGACCGACCCGATGGACGCGGCGGACATGCCAGCTGTCACCGCCAACATCTCGACAGAGACTCCAGCTCCTGCCGGCATCGCACAGTCAGCGACGACGAACGTCACCGTCAGCATCCCTCCGGTGTCGCTGGCTCGGGACGTCCGGTCCGTCGACGGGACGCTGAGGACACCTGTGCTGCTCGCCGACCCCACTGTGACTGGTAGCGCCTACGTCATGCCGGGCAGCCGGTGCCCGGTGACCTTGGTGCAGGGCGTGGTCAGCTGGCTTACCTGCGACGCGCAGCCAGGCTCGGTCGTACGTGTGCTGCTGTCTGACGGCAGGGTGTTCCAGACACGAGTCCGCTAGCACGACGACACACACGCGAAGGCCTTGACGAGAAGCTCAACGGGCGTGCCTGCGGTGCGCAGCATCCGCAATTTCCGGTTCCGTTCGGCGTCGCGACATGCGCCCACCTGACAGCGCAAGAAGGACCACGCCCACCACCAGCGACAGCACCGCGATCGCCACCAGGTCTGCCACGTCCGACCCGCTCTTGACGATCGCGACGTTCGTCGTGGCATCGGTCGGGATCGACGACTCAAGGGCGACGGGAGACAGCTCGGGTGACTGTGGGAGCGGCGATGCACGTCCGGCCGCGACCGCCGCAGGCGACGGCGTCATGACGTGCGCCGTCACGACAGGGACTATGACGTTGGCAGCCCCTGATGTCGCCGGCGTCCAAAACCGCGGGTCTGACGGCGTGAACCGGGCCGTGAAGTCGTGCGCCCCGGTCGCTGCAACAGCCGTCCACGACGCCTGCCCGCCTGCCACGGTCACGAGCGCCACCGGCCGTCCCCGGTCCAGGATGGTGACGGAACCTAGCGCGTCTCGCGGCAACACCGTGGCCGTCAGTGTCATGGACTGACCTGGTTGTGCCGAGCCGCCCTGCCCCGCCGCCAGCGACGTCGTCGTCACCGTCGCGGGTGCCCGCTCAACGGTCAGCGGCACCGTCGGGCTCGCTGACCCCGCCACGGTTGAGGGATCAGACGACACGAACCGCGCTACCAGGGTGTGTCTCCCAACCGGCAGCGTGACCGAGTCCGTCCACCGGCCTCGGCTCACGAATCCGCCCGCGACAACAACCCCGGCGTCGAACAGGTCGATGCGACCCGGGGTCGTCGTCGAGACGATTGCTGTGACAGGCACCGGGATGCCGAAGCGCACAATCGCTCCACGCGGGGTAAGCAACGCCGTCTGAGTCGCGAGCCGCGCGGTCGTCGTCGCCACGACGGACACGCTGACCTGACCCGACCTCGAGGGTCGCACGCTCCCATCGGGAGCGAAGGCAGCGGTCAGGTGGTGGGTCCCGAGCGACAACGTCCGGACGTCCATGTCGACCTGTCCGCCCGCGACAGTGACTGGGTCCCCCAGCGCCACGTCGCCGTCGTAGAGGGTCACGCTGCCGGAAGCCGTCGAGGGGAACGTCGCAACCCACAGTGTGAGTGGCGTGCCGCGCCTGACGGCGCCCTGGGGCGACACGGTGAGTCCGGTCGAACTCTGGCCGCCGGCCGGCTTCGTGACTGTCACCGACGACCAGGCCGACGTGAGCGGGAGCCACCGCTTGTCAGGGGGGACGAAACGCGCGCTAACCCGATGGACTCCGACGGCGAGCGTGGCGGTGTGCGCCCGAGCCACGCCAGCCACCACCGGCACCGAGGCACCAATCTGCGCGTCACTGTCGAAGAAGGAGACATCACCGACTGCGCCCTCGGGCCCCACAGTCGCCGACAGCACAAGGTCGCTGCCTGCGACGATTCGCACAGACGGAGTCACTGACATCGACACGGTCGGCACCGTGATCGCGGTCGGAGTGCGGACGACGACCGACTCCGGCAAGGACGACGCGGCGGCGAGGGTCGGTGTGTCGGGGGTGAACGATGCGGTGACCGCGTGCGGCCCCGCAGCCAGGTCGCTTGTGACCCATCGTGCGGCACCACGGACCACTCGAACCGGCGCCCCCATCGGTGCGGTCCCGTCGAAGAAGCGCACGGTCCCGCTCGCGCGCGCAGGGTTCACATGGGCCGACAGCGTCACTGCGGCTCCGACCTCCACGGGGTGAACCGATGGCGTGTCCAGCACGACGGTCGAGGGTTCCGGAACGACGTCCGACCTCGGTGCCGAAGTCGCTGACGGTGTGGCCGGCCGAGTGCCGGAGGTTCGCGCGAGCGAGGATGCCGACGGCGACGGCTGGACCCCTTCGGGCGGCGGCGACACCGCACTGAGGGGCGGCAAGGATGGACGAGCGGTGCGAACCCAGGCTTGCGTGGCCCCCATGGAGCCCCAGACATGAGCTGCCGTCAGCACCAGGGCGAGCGCCAGCGCGGCCGGTGCTCCGGCACGCAGGCCGACGTGCGGGTTGCCCCGAGCACGCTGCGGACGCAGATGACGCATGATGTGGGGAGCCTGTCGCGTCCGCGCCGCTCACGGGTGCACGCGAACCCCCCGCAGGGCGACAAGATCATGAACGACAGGTGAAGCGGTGCCTTCTTTGCGGCGTGGTCGTTACGGGGATGCGGGCGCGGAGGACACCACGACGCCCGGCACCTTCACCCCGGACGGGGTCGCAGACTTCACCCCGAGATAGACCGACACGGCGATGAGCACGAGGAGCGGCACAAACCACCAGCTGGTGAGCACCGAACGCCGCCCGGCGCCAGAGGCTCGACCCGTCGTCGCTGCCCGCTGCTGGGCACGCCCGCCGCGGGGTGCGCTCGGTGACGCGGCGACAGGTCCCTGGTCACCGGCCTCGCGCGCGCGCCTCAGCTCGGATCGGGTGGGCCTGGGTGCTGCATCGGGGGCGACCGCGGGCGGGAGAGCAGACGCGACTGATGGATTCTCCGTCGGGTGGATGTCGGACATCGCCTGGACCTCCCTCATCCGCCTGGTGGGTTGTCGGCGTTCACGCGCGGAGGTGGCGTCCGCGCGAGCGCCGCCTCGACGACGCGATCACGAGGACGATTCCTGCTGCGAATGCTACTGCGGCGAGGGACAGCAGGTCCTGTGCATCGCTTCCGGTGTGGGCCAGGTTCGGGTCACCGCCCGTATCGGGGAGACTCTGGCGGCGAATGACCACGGTCAGGTTCTGGTTGTCTGGCCCCGTGGTGGAGGGTGCCGGCGACGGAGTCTTCGTTCGCGTCGGAGTCGGCGACGGGGTCTTCGTTCGCGTCGCGGTCGGCGACGGACTCGGATCGTCGTCATTCACGCCGGGTTGGTTGGAGACGTAGAACGGGAACGACGCCGTGCGGCCCTCGCCGAAGACCGTGAGCAGATTCACCGACGAGGCAAGATCATTCGGAATGGTCACGCCGAACACGGCGCCGCCCGACGCATCGATCGCGGTCGCGGGCACGAGCTTCCGGGTCCCGGCGTACACGTCGACGACACCCATCGGCCTGAACTGAGCCAGGTGGACCATCACCTCGGTCCCACCGCGGATTCCGCCGCCGGGAGGCAGGAGGACACCTGTGGTCGACGTGAGCCAGATCTGGGGCTCGGCGGCGACCACCAGGATCACGGGGGAGGAGGTGACCGGCGCAGACCTGCCGTTCAGAGTGAGCTCCGCGACGATGGAGAGAGTGCCGAGCGGGAGCTGGCTGGTTGTCATCGACAGCGGCCCGGACGTCAAGATCCCGGCGCCGATGGGCAGACCATTGGCCAGCAGTCGGACTATCCCAGCCGTGGCCCGGGGTGTTACGCGGATCGTGAAGGTGACCTTCGTATAGGTCGAGACGGCTCCACGCGGCTCTGCGGTGAGAGTCACCGTGGCGCTCTCCGGTCCGCTAGCAGCGGCCGAAACGGGTGCGTTTCCCACGACGACCATGACGCAGACCAGAGCCGCGACAGTGGCCGCAACGAGGGCGGAAAGACTTGTCAGAGCACGAACGGGCTGTGGCACCTCTCGCCTTCCTGCACGGACGGACACCTCGACAACGAGGCGCATGCAACATCCCGAGCGCGGGTGTACGTGGATCCCGCTGCCGGTGACGACGCGGCGCCTTGAACATGAACGGACAGCGACATTCGGTGGTCGCGTGACCATGAGTGGCGGACATCTTGCGCATTGTCACCTCACTGAGCCACACAGGTGATTTCCGACCGGTGACGACGACGGGCCGCCCTCGAAGAGGACGGCCCGTCGTGAGGAGGCGAGAAGCCTCCTATGCAGCTACCTGATGCGGACAGCCACGCTCACGGCAGCACCGGTGACGTAACCGGCGCGCACCGCGTACA
>JANXWJ010000117.1 GCA_025351185.1 Candidatus Nanopelagicales bacterium | reverse complement strand
ACGGCGAACGCGACCGCGTGCAGATAGACGAAGCTCATCGACCCCGCGAACGCCGTGACCCGGTCCGCGATCCGCAGCTGAAGGTCGGCAGCCCGCTGGCGCTCGACCTCGAGGTGTCCCGGATGTCTCGTGCCGGGCCCGGGCGCAGGGGTCACGTCGGTCATGGTGATTGTCTCCTCGTCGTCCGGCGCCACCCGGCTGCGGGTGCGTGGGCCGAGCATCGCAGCCTGTCGAGCGCGGGCCGGTCGCACGGTGGGCGCGCTCCCACGAGGTCGATCGCCGTACGTCGCGGTGAGAGTCCACCCGATCGGGTCAGTCGACTCCTTTCAGTGAGTTGCCGACCGCGCTGCGTGGTGCCTTCGATGCCGAAGCGTGCGTATGCCGTGGCTCTCGGTGATGGTCGTGCGAGACGCGCTGGGCCGGAGGAATTGCGGTGGTGGTCGCTGTGATGGCCGGTGACCGGACGTGACGTGTGTCGCTTGCGAGAAGTTCCACACACGAGGGTGAGGTCCGTGTCACGATGCGCCGGTCCGCCACCACCCACGGAGGAAAGGCGCCTCATGAGGCCCAGCACGTGGTTGCGCGCCAGCGCAGCAGCACTACTGATCGTCCCGCTCTGTGCGGTCACCGCCGCGAGCGGAGCCGGGGCCAGCACCAGCCGGACCCTGACCCTCGACCAGAAGATCTCGCCCTCGTCGACTGTGAAGGCCGACAAGGCCAGCACCAGCCGTCTTGCGCAGACCGACAAATCACTTCTCGGACGCAAGGACAGCACCAAGGTCCCGGTCATGATCAAGCTCGACTACGACTCGGTCGCGACCTACTCCGGTGACCTCCGCGGCTTCGCCGCGACCAGCCCATCGGTCACCGGCAAGGCGCTTCGTGGAGCGTCCAACGAGAAGACGTACGAGTCCTACATCGCCGGTCGCGAGGCCCGCTTCTCCGCTGACCTGCGCAAGGCAGTTCCCAGCGTCAAGCTCGGACGTTCGCTGCGCACCGTCTACGGCGGCTTCGCCGCGGTCGTGCCGGCCAACCAGATCAGCGCGCTGCTGCGAGTGCCCGGCGTCGTCGCCGTCCAGAAGGACGAGATGCGCCAGCCCCTCACCGACTCGAGCACCAAGTTCATCGGCGCCGACTCGCTCAACGGCGTCCTCGGTGGCGCCGCCAACGCTGGCAAGGGCGTCATCTTCGGATCGCTCGACTCCGGCGTGTGGCCGGAGCACCCCTCCTTCGCCGACAACGGCAACCTCAGCGCACCGCCGACCAAGGCTGACGGCACCGCTCGTGCCTGCAACTTCGGTGACAACCCCCTGACGGCCGCGGCGGACGTCTTCGTCTGCAACAACAAGCTGATCGGTGGTCAGGGCTTCCTCGACACCTACCAGACCGTTGTCGGCGGCGAGGTCTATGGCAAGACCGCCCGCGACAGCGACGGTCACGGCACGCACACCGCGAGCACCTCTGCCGGCGACGTGGTCGCCTCCGCCAAGGTCTTCGGTGTCGAGCGTGGCCCGATCCGCGGTGTCGCTCCCGGCGCCTGGGTCTCGGTCTACAAGGTCTGTGGCGCCGAGGGCTGTTTCGGCTCCGACTCTGCGGCTGCCGTGCAGCAGGCCATCAAGGACGGCGTGAAGGTCATCAACTTCTCGATCTCCGGTGGCTCCAACCCCTTCACCGACCCGGTCGAGCTCGCCTTCCTCGACGCCTACGCCGCCGGCGTGTTCGTCTCGGCCTCGGCCGGCAACAGCGGCCCCGGTGCGGGTACGACCGACCACGTCTCCCCGTGGGTCACCACGGTGGCCGCGTCGACCCAGACGCGCGAGTTCTCCTCGACCCTGACCCTGCAGTCCGGTGCCGACACTCTCGTGCTCACCGGCTCATCGATCATGGGCGGCGTCGCTGCCCAGACACCGGTCGTCATCGCGGCAGACGCGCCGTACAACGACAAGTTCTGCCTCAAGGCCACTCCTGCAGTTGACCTCTACGCCGGCAAGATCGTCGTCTGCGCCCGTGGCGGAGGCGGTCTCGGCCGTGTCTCCAAGGGCCACAACGTCGCCGCGGGTGGCGCTGCCGGGATGATCCTCTACAACCCCGTCCTCGCTGACACCGAGACCGACAACCACTGGCTCCCCGCGGTGCACCTCGCCGACGGTGCCGAGCTGCTACCTGGCTTGCGACGCACACGACCGGTGTGACGGCCGCATTCACCGCGGGCGTCAAGGCCAACGGCCAGGGCGACGTCATGGCGGCGTTCTCCTCGCGCGGCCCTGGCGGATTCGGCATCAAGCCGGACATCACCGCCCCGGGTGTCCAGATCCTCGCCGGCCACACGCCGACGCCGGACACCATCACCACCGGCCCTCCCGGTGAGTACTTCCAGGCGATCGCCGGCACCTCGATGTCGTCGCCGCACATCGCGGGCTCGGCCATCCTCGAGAAGGCACTGCACCCGACCTGGACGCCGGGCCAGATCAAGTCGGCCATGATGACTACCGCCAAGACCAGCGTGGTCAAGGAGGACGGGGTCACCCCGACCGACCCGTTCGACGACGGCAGCGGCCGGGTGGACCTCACCCAGGCAGACAACCCGGGCCTCACGTTCGACGAGACCGCCGTCAACATGGCGGCGCTGGGCAACGACCAGGTCCACGTGATCGATCTCAACCTGCCGTCGATCAATGCGACGGTCATGCCCGGAACGGTCACGACGGTGCGTACTGCCGTCAACGTCACCAACCGCACGCAGTCCTACAAGGTGACGACCACGGCTCCGGCCGACAGCAGCATCACCGTGTCGCCGCGCGAGTTCTCGGTCCGTCCCGGCCGCTCGGTCGCGCTCCGGATCACGATCACGTCGTCGGCTCCTACGGGGCAGTACTTCGGCGAGATCCAGCTCAAGCCCGAGAGCAAGTCCCTGCCCAAGCTGCACCTGCCGGTCGGATTCGTGCCGCAGCAGGCTGAGATCAACCTCTCGAGCAGCTGTGCCGCGGCCACGATACGCACGGACGCCACGACCGACTGCACGATCACCACGACCAACAACTCAGCGGCCGACGCCGTGGTGTCGACGGCCACCAGGGTGAGCGAGCGGCTCAAGGTCGTGTCGGCAACGGGTGCCACCAAGACCGGCAGCCGCTCGGTGCAGGCTCCGACCGTCACCCTCGGCGGCGCCCACCCGGGTGTCCCGTCGATCGCTGATGGTCTCAGCCCGTTCGGGTTCAACGCGCTGGCAGACTTCGGCGTGCCGTTTGACACGATCGGCGACGAGCAGCTGTTCAACTACGACACCCCGAGCTTTGTCTACAACGGGCGGTCGTACTCGAGCATCGGCATCGACTCCAATGGCTATGCGGTCGTCGGTGGCGGTACGTCGACGGACAACGAGTGCTGCAGCGTGATCCTGCCTGCGAGCTCGCGGCCCAACAACATCGTCGCCCCGCTCTGGACCGACCTCGACGGCACAGGCACCCCGGGCGTCACGGTGGCCACGCTCAACGACGGTCCTAACAAGTGGATCGTCGCCGAGTGGGACGTCAACATCTGGGGCGGGCAGAACCGCCAGCACATGCAGATCTGGATCCTGGCGGGCACGACGCAGAACGTGAGCATCACCTACGGCGTGCAGCCGACCGACCCTGGTCAGCCGTTCGCCATCGGCGTGGAGAACTCCGAAGGCGCTGGCCAGGCGTACTCCGGGCTTCCCGCTGGCGACCTCGTCGTCACCAGCACCGCGCCGACACCCGGTGGGTCGCAGACCTACACGGTCAAGGTCAAGGGTGACGACAAGGGTGCCGGCGTCGTGACGAGCACGATGGACTCTCCCTCGGTCTCGGGTTCGACGATCGTGCGCTCGAACATCACGATCACCAAGTAGCACTGCGCACTGAGCACTCGACGAGAGCCCCGTCCGCGGATTGCGCGGGCGGGGCTCTCGTCGTTGCTCGGGTGCGTGAGTCCGGCAGGTGGCCTGGTGAGCGTGGCGCCTCAGTGGCGACGTCGCGTCGGGTGCTCGAGCGTATCGGGCTGCACCGACACGACGCCGGGAAGAACGACGAGCGACTGTTCGTCGCTCGGGCTAGCGAGGAGGACGACAGCGCCGTCGGGAGGCAGGGCACGCACCAGGCTCGCACCTTTGATCTCGTGGAGACGACCTGCGAGCTCGTCGACGGTGCACGACAGGCGCACGATCACGACTGTGGGTGGAGTGAAGGTCACGACACACCTCTTCCTGGTCACGGGCGCGAAGTCTCATCATCACCCGTCGGTTGGGCGCGCACCGGCGTACGGTCGAGGGGTCGGCAGCGCTGACTGGTGCCGACATCGGGAGGCACTCATGGCACGGACGTCGTCGTCGGCCCACGCGGCCGGAGCGGGTGGCGGCGGGGCGGTCTACGGGCTCGGCGCGATCGGCGCCCTGATCTCATACTGGCAGAACGCATCAGGGTTCGGCGACCACCTGTGGTCGATCCTCAAGGCGTTCCTGTGGCCGGCGTTCGTCGTCCACGACCTGCTCGGTCACCTTCTCGTCGGCTGAGCGAGGTCGACCGCGCGCGAGAGCCCGGCACCGTGACGGTGCCGGGCTCTCGGATGCCATACCGATCAGCCGACGGGGACCGGCGGGATCGTGGCGAGGCCCGCGGCGAATCGCTCGGCGCTGACCTCCTCGTCGACCATGCGGCCGTTGAGATAGTCGTCGTAGGCGGGCAGGTCGAAGTGGCCGTGACCGCAGAGCGCCGTGAGGATCACGGTCTCCTCACCGGTCTCCTTGGCCTTGAGCGCCTCGCGTACGGCGAGCGCCAACGCGTGCGTCGGCTCGGGTGCCGGCAGGATCCCCTCGGTGCGCGCGAACGCGATTGCGGCCGCGAAGCACTCGGTCTGCGGGATCGCCTCCGCCTCCATGAGCCCGAGCTCGTAGATGTGGGAGATGAGCGGTGCCATGCCGTGATAGCGCAGCCCACCCGCGTGGATCGGGTCGGGGATGAAGTCGTGCCCGAGCGTGTGCATCTTCATGAGCGGCGTCATGCCTGCGGTGTCGCCGAAGTCGTAGGCATAGACGCCGTGCGTGAGTGACGGGCACGACGCCGGCTCCGCCGCGATGATCCGCGGGTTGATGTTGCCAGCCATCTTCTCGCGCAGGAACGGGAACGACAGACCGCCGAAGTTCGAGCCGCCACCGGTGCAGCCGACGATGTGGGTCGGGGTGTCCCCGGCCTTCGCCATCTGCAGCAGTGCCTCCTCGCCGATGATGGTCTGGTGCATGAGCACGTGGTTGAGGACACTGCCCAGCGCATAACGGATCTCGGGGTCCTGCGCCGCGACCTCGACAGCCTCGGAGATCGCGATGCCGAGTGATCCCGAGTGGTTCTTCGGGTTGGCGCCAAGACGGCGACCCGCCTCGGTGAGGTCTGAGGGCGAGCGGTGCACGGTGGCACCGAAAGCCTCGATCATCAACCGGCGGTATGGCTTTGTGTCATACGACGAACCCACCTGCCACACCTCGCACTCGAGGCCGAAGATCGCGCAGGCGAGCGCCAACGCTGTGCCCCACTGTCCGGCGCCGGTCTCGGTCGTCAGCTTCTTCACGCCGGCCAGCTTGTTGTAGTAGGCCTGCGGCACCGCGGTGTTCGGCTTGTGCGATCCGGCCGGCGAGCCGCCTTCGTACTTGTAGTAGATCCGGGCCGGGGTGCCGAGCGCCTCCTCGAGGCGGTGCGCGCGGAACAGCGGCGACGGCCGCCACTGGCGATAGACGTCGAGCACACCGCCGGGGATCTCGACGTACCTCTCCTGCGACACCTCTTGCAGGATCAGATCCATCGGGAAGAGCGGCGCGAAGTCCTCCGGGCCGGCCGGCTGCAGGGTGCCGGGGTGCAGCGCCGGCGGCGGCGGGCTCGGCAGGTCCGGCACGATGTTGTACCAGCGGGTCGGCATCTCGTCTTCGTCCAGCGTGTACTTGTGCCGGCGCACCGAGTCGTCCATCAGCCTGGTCCCTCCACGCCCGAATCCGGGCCTCGAACCGACGGGGGATCGCCGGTGGCCCCGAACGTAGTGGGATGAATGAGTCAGCGCCTGTCGATTGTCAGGACGGGCGCGACTCGTGCGACGGCAGGACGATGCGAGCGACCCCGGCGTCGAGGTCGACAGTGCTCCGGGGCGGCGCGCCGTCGCCCTCCTCGTCGCGCTTGAGCGTCATGAACTCGTCGTGCTCCTGCTTGTGCTTGCGGCTCGGCGCCAGTGCGAGACCGAGCGCGTCGAAGCCGATCTCGGCGACGTGCGCCTTCGCCGCGGGGTGCCCGCGCTTGCGCCGCCGTCGTCTGACGAGGACGTCGATCACACCCGCGACCACGAGAAGGACGACGAGCGCAGGGAGGGTCATCGCTACGAAGTACGGCACGGGCTCATCCGTCGAGGTCGGTCGCACCGAGCTGGCGGGCAATCTCGTGGATCCGGTGCGCCAGCTCGATGTCGAGCTGCGTGACGCCGCCGGCATCGTGTGTCGAGAGGGTGAGATCGAGGCGTCGCCACCGGATGTCGATGTCGGGGTGGTGGTTCATCTCCTCGGCCACGACCGCGATCTCGTCGACCGCACGGATCGCCGTGGCGAAGTCCGGCAGCTCATAGGACCGCCCGATCCCGAGCGCGTCACCCACCCACGCCGGCAACCCGACCAGCTGCCGCGCCAGCTCCTCATCACCCAACCACCTAGCCATCCCCCCACCCTCGCACGCCGTTGCGGGCAGATTCATCAGGAAAGGCGGGAAAGGCCGGGTCGGTGGGGTGGGGGGTGACAGGGTTGGGGGGTGCAGGTTGTGGTGGCTGGGGCGGTCGAGGGTCGGGGGCGGTTGTTGTCGGCCCGGCGTACTCGTCCCGCGGCGCTCGCTGGGGGGTGGGAACTCCCTGGGGGCAAGGTGGAGCCGGGGGAGGAGCCTGCGCAGGCGCTCGTGCGCGAGCTGCGCGAGGAGCTCTCGGTCGATGCGTACGTCGTGGGTCGGGTGCGTGGCCCGATCGACGGCGACTGGCCGCTCGATACCGGTTCTGTGCTGCGCGTGATGCGGGTGCGCCTCGAGCGCGGCGAGCCGCAGCCAGGGGTCGCGCACGACGAGATCCGGTGGCTCGCCAGCGACGAGATCGGGTCCGTCGCGTGGCTGGCTCCTGATGTCGCACCCGCAGCTGCGGCTGCGCTGCGCCTCGACACCTGGGTCGGCTTCCCGGCGGGTGCGACCGAGGGCGACGGGCTCGTCACACTCGTCACGCCGTTGCCCGGCGTCGCTTTCGGCGAGGACGAGACGCCCGACCCCGACCGCCGAGTGGCTGTTGTCGTGGACCGTACGCCGTTCCATCCGCTCGACCACGGATGGCCTGACCAGCCAGGAGACACAGGCACTATCAGCCTTGCTCCCGACGGCGACGCGTCCCGTGGAAGTGCCCGACGGCTCGCCACGGTCCACGACTGCCTGACCGGTGCGCTCGACGATGACGGACGGCTGCAGGTCCACTCCGACATCGACGTACGCCGAGGGGACCCCTCGCGGACCTGGGTCGTCGTCCATGTGCTCGACGCGGCGGACGCGCCAGCGGTCGGTGACCGGGTGCACCTGGCGGTCGATGCCATGCGCCGTGCTGCCCTCTCACGTGGACACTCGGCCTGCCACCTCGCGGCGCTCGCACTCAACGAGGTCACCGCGCGCTTCTGGACGAAGGAGCCGCCGAGGCGAGACTCTCGCGGGTTCCCCTACCTCGACCAGATCGCGATCCAGACCTCGCGCATCTCGCCCGGTGCGTCCTACGACGCCTATCGCTGCGGCAAGTCGCTGCGCAAGGCCGGTTTCGACGCCGAGGCGCTCCTGGTCGATACCCACGCCGTCTCCGAGGCGGCCAATGCGCTGCTCGACGCCTGGGTGGGGACGGCAGCACTGAGCCGGGTCGACACCGGCGGCGACCCGACCCTGTCGGCCCGCCGCCGCTGGTGGTGCGACGTGCCGGGCGGCCCAGCGGTCATCCCCTGCGGCGGCACCCACGTGAGCGACCTGGGCGCGCTCGGCGGGGTACGGATCGCCCTGGACAGGACCGACTCCGGTTTCGAGGTCCGCACCACGGCCGGGTGACGCGTCCCACTCCCGCGGCGTATCCCGGCCGCTCAGACTGATCGTGCGGCTGCTTCCCGGCCCTGGAAACGACCGGATGATCAGTCTGAGCGGGGGGTGGTGGCCCAGCGAACGGTCGGGGGCGGGGGCGTACGCCGGTAGACTCAGGGGACTCCCCGTTCTCGAACCCGAGGTTCCTCATGCCTGCCCACGGCTCAGCCGTTCGTCACGACCTGCGCAACGTCGCGATCATCGCGCACGTCGACCACGGCAAGACCACGCTCGTCGACGCCATGCTGTGGCAGTCCGGGGCGTTCACCTCGCACCAGGCCGACGAGGGGTCGGTCAAGGAGCGGGTCATGGACTCCATGGACCTCGAGCGCGAGAAGGGCATCACGATTCTCGCGAAGAACACCACCGTGCGCTACGTCGGTGAGGGTGCACCCGAGGGCGGCGTGCAGTTCAACATCATCGACACCCCCGGACACGCCGACTTCGGCGGTGAGGTGGAGCGCGGCCTCGAGATGGTCGACGCAGTGCTCCTGCTCGTCGATGCGAGCGAAGGTCCGCTGCCCCAGACCCGCTTCGTCCTGCGCAAGGCGCTGCAGAAGAACCTCCCCGTGATCCTGCTCATCAACAAGGTCGACCGTCCGGACGCCCGCATCGCCGAGGTCGTCGACGAGACCTACGAGCTCTTCTTCGACCTCGACGCCACGGCCGAGCAGATCGACTTCCCCGTGGTCTACGCCTCGGCGAAGGCCGGTCGCGCCTCGCGCAACCGTCCGGACGACGGCGGCATGCCCGACGCCGACAACCTCGTGCCGCTGTTCCAGACGCTGCTCGAGACCGTCCCGGCGCCGTCGTACGACCCCGATGCGCCGCTGCAGGCGCACGTGACCAACCTCGACTCCTCGCCCTACCTCGGCCGCCTTGCCCTCTGCCGCGTGCACAACGGCACGCTGCGCAAGGGTCAGCAGGTCGCGTGGTGCCGTCACGACGGCACGATCGAGCGCGCCAAGATCGCCGAGCTGCTCGTGACCCACGCGCTCGAGCGGGTGCCGGCCGAGTCGGCCGGACCTGGCGAGATCGTTGCAATCGCAGGCATTCCCGAGATCACGATCGGTGAGACCCTCGCCGACCCCGAGGACCCGCGACCGCTGCCGCTCATCACTGTCGACGAGCCGTCGATCTCGATGACGATCGGTATCAACACCTCGCCGCTGGCCGGCCAGAGCGGATCGAAGCTCACTGCGCGGCTGGTCAAGAACCGGCTCGAGGCCGAGCTCGTCGGCAACGTCTCCATCCGCATGCTGCCCACCGAGCGCCCCGACACGTGGGAGGTCCAGGGCCGCGGCGAGCTGCAGCTAGCGATCCTCGTCGAGATCATGCGCCGCGAGGGCTTCGAGCTCACCGTCGGCAAGCCGCAGGTCGTCACGCGGATCGTCGATGGCAAGGTGCACGAGCCGATGGAGCACCTCACCGTCGACATCCCCGAGGACTACCTCGGCGTCGTGACCCAGCTCATGGCGCTGCGCAAGGGCCGTATGGAGCAGATGGTCAACCATGGCACCGGCTGGGTGCGGATGGAATACGTCGTGCCCGCCCGCGGCCTCATCGGGTTCCGCACCGAGTTCCTCACCGAGACACGTGGCACCGGCCTGCTGCACCACGTCTTCCACAAGTACGAGGCCTGGCACGGCGAGCTGCGCACGCGTCCGACGGGCTCGCTCGTGGCCGACCGCCGCGGCCCGACGACCGGCTTCGCGCTGTCGAACCTCCAGGAGCGCGGGACGCTGTTCGTCGGCCCCGGCACCGAGGTCTATGAAGGAATGATCGTCGGTGAGAACTCCCGGGCCGACGACATGGACGTCAACCCGACCAAGGAGAAGAAGCTCACCAACATGCGCCAGTCGTCCTCCGACGTCCTCGTGCCACTCATCCCGCACAAGCAGATGTCGATGGAGCAGGCGCTGGAGTTCTGCCGCGAGGACGAGTGCATGGAGGTCACCCCGGCCACCGTGCGCATCCGCAAGGTGGTGCTCGACCAGACCGAGCGCGGCCGTTCGGCGGCACGTGCCAAGAAGGGCAACTGACTCCCGTCGTAGGTCAGTGAGCGCGGAGGGCCGCGACACGCGCGGCGGTGGCGTTCCTCGCGTGTCCATCGGCAGCGTCAGGGAGAACGAAGCGCCGCTGCATCTCAGCCCACCGTTCGGATACAGGTGTACAGCCGCTCTATCAGTCCGATCATCGGACGATAGGGCGGCTGACCTGCGTGGACGACGCGCGTCGGGCCTCCGACGGAGATAGCGGTGTCTGCGCAGGTCGTGCGTTACGGCCAGGGATCTGGCAGGTGTCGGAAAGGTCCCGATTCGACCTGGAGCGATCACGATCCGGTCACGGGGAGGGGTGGTGCTTCACCCACCCCCCTTGATGACGTAGGTTTCGCGAGTCTTAGGTGTGGGGGGTACCACGTGTCCTCACTAGGTTGATCTGTCGTCGGCCCCCGTCGCGGCAGCAAGATCTCCGGGATTCGGACAGGAAGGCACCGCGCTCTCCATGGCAACTGCCGTCGACACCGAGCCCTCGGTTCCCACCGAGAGTGCTGTGCCCGAGGAGATCCAGGGACGATCGTTGTCCGCGATCGCCTGGGGGCGGTTCCGCCGCGACAAGGTCGGCATGTGGGCCCTCGGGATCCTCATCTTCCTGCTGCTCTGCGCGCTGCTCGCACCCGTGATCACCAACGTCATGAGCGTCGACCCGTACAGCCTCAACCCGGACGCGCTCGACAAGGAGAACGGCGGCGTCCCGCTGGGCTGCGGTCTCCCCAGCTCCGGCTTCTTCTGCGGCATCTCCCGCGAGCACCCGTTCGGTGTGGAGCCGGGCACCGGCCGCGACCTGTTCGCGCGCATGCTCTACGGCCTGCGGATCTCGCTGCTCATCGCGTTCTCCGCCACCACGGTCACGGTGCTGCTCGGGACGCTGTTCGGGATCGTGTCGGGCTACGTCGGCGGACGCACCGACAACCTCATCGGCCGCTTCATGGACCTGATCCTGGCCTTCCCGCAGCTGCTCATCATCCTGGCGCTCTCCGGTGTGCTGACCCAGCGCCTCGAGGCGATGGGCGTGCCCGAGGGCAACCCCGCACGCATCACGTATCTGATCCTGGTGTTGAGCATCTTCGGCTGGCCCTATCTCGCTCGCATCGTGCGCGGTCAGGTGCTGAGCATCCGCGAGCGCGAGTTCGTCGAGGCATCTGTGGCCATGGGATCGGGCACCCGTCGGATCCTGTTCACGGAGATCCTGCCCAACCTGTGGGCGCCGATCATGATCTACGCGACCCTGACCCTGCCGACCTATATCGCGACCGAGGCAGCCCTGTCGTTCCTCGGCGTCGGCCTGCTCCCGCCGACGCCCAGCTTCGGTGCCACGCTGGCCGACTCGGTGACCTACATGAGCATCATCCCGTCCTACCTCCTCATCCCCGGCACGCTGCTCGCGATCCTCGTCGTCACCTTCAACCTCGTCGGTGACTCCGTGCGCGATGCCCTCGACCCTCGGGCCGGACGGGTCTGAGTCGATGAGGACCACCACAGATTCCCGCGCGCACGGGGCGGGGCGACCCCGCGCCCCCTTCGCGTGGGTGACAAGTCGAGGACAGAGCCTCGGCAGACAACCAGGAGGAGAAATGGGCAAAGCCAGGCCGGCCATCCGTGCCGCCGTGGTCGTCGCAGTGGGAGCGCTCGCGCTCTCGGCCTGCGGCGGTAGCAGCAGCACCAGCCCGAGCACGTCCGGGGCCCCCGGCGGAACCCCGACCAAGGGTGGAAAGATCACCTACCTTGAGATCGGCGAGCAGTTCGACAAGGTGGACCCGCAGCGGGTCTACACGGGTGAGGACCTCGCGTTCTTCAGCGGCACCATCTTCCGCACCCTGACCGCGTACAAGTTCTCGCACGACCCGGCAGAGGGCACCTCCGTCGTTCCCGACCTGGCGACCGACACCGGCACGGTGGCCGATGGCGGCAAGACGTGGTCGTTCACACTTCGCGACGGGGCCACCTTCGAGACCGGTGACGCGATCAAGTGCGCCGACATCGCCTACGGCGTCTCGCGCACCTTCGCGACCGACATCATCACCGGCGGCCCGCAGTACGCGGTGTCGATGCTCGACATCCCGGCTGACCCCGCGGGCGGCTCTGCTTACAAGGGTCCGTACAAGAAGACCGGTCAGGCGCTGTTCGACAAGGCCGTCACCTGCTCGGCCGACGGCAAGACGATCACGTTCCGCCTGATCCGTCCGGTGCCGGACTTCAACTACACGACGACCCTGTCGGCCTTCGCCCCCGTTCCGGCGGCCAAGGACACCGGCGAGAAGTACGACGCCAGCCCCATCTCGTCCGGCCCGTACAAGATCCAGTCGTACAAGAAGGGCAAGGGCGGCTCGATGGTCCTCGTCCGCAACGACAAGTGGACGCAGGAGTCCGACCCCTACCGTCACGCCTACCCGGACTCGTGGGAGGTCAACTTCGGCCTCGACTCGTCCGTCGTCGACCAGCGCCTGATCGCCGGAGCGTCTGCCGACCAGACCGCGATCTCGACCGGTCTGACGCCGGCATCGCTTCCGATCGTGTTCAACGACCCGAAGTTCGCCGACCGTCGCACCAACGAGTTCGACCCCTATGTCCGCTATCTCGCGGTCAACGTCAAGAAGGTGCCGAACCTCAAGATCCGCCAGGCGATCGCTGTGGCTCTTGACCGTGACGCGCTGCGCACCAACGCCGGTGGCGCTTACGCCGGTGACTTCGCCGACGGTGTGATCAAGCCCAACATCGGCGTCGACTTCGCACCCACGACCCTGTGGGACGGTCTGCTCGGCAAGACGATCCCGGCAACGGGTGACCCGGAGTACGCCAAGCAGCTGATCACCGACTCGGGCCAGCCCGCGCCCACCATCACGTTCGACTACCCGAACACGCCGACCAACGAGAAGGCCGCCTCGATCATCGCGGCGTCCGAGGCCAAGGCCGGCATCACCGTGAAGCCCAACCCGATCGAGGCGGGCCAGTACTACGGCATCGTGTTCGACCCGCAGAAGGCGCACGAGCTCATCAACTCGGGTTGGGGCCCGGACTGGCCCAACGCCTCGACGGTCATCCCCGAGCTGTTCACCAAGGCCGGTGGCTTCAACCTCTCGCAGGTTGACGACCCGGAGTTCACGAAGGCGTCTGACGCCGCCAAGGTGGAGCTCGACCGCGCGAAGCAGGCTCTCGCCTGGCAGGCACTGAACAAGAAGGCAGCCGAGCAGGTGTACGCGATCCCGACCCGCTTCGGTCGTGACCAGCGCCTCCCCGGCTCGAAGATCGGCAACGCGTACCTCTGGCCGGCCTATGGTTCGTGGCCGTACGGAGACATGTACGTCAAGACGTCGTGATCTAGAGGTCCGGGGGCGGGGTGAGACCCACCCCGCCCCCGGACCTGGTCTCGTCCTCTGGGCCGATCCCGGCCCGGCGCGCCACGGTCGCTCTCCGACCGTTCTGCGATCCGGATCTCGAGTGACATGGAAGGCGTGCGCCCGTGACCGGGTACATCGTGCGGCGGGTGCTCAGCATGGTGCTGATGCTGCTGCTGCTCACCCTCGTCGTGTTCCTGCTGTTCAGCGTGCTGCCCACCGATCCGGCTCGGCTCACCTGTGGCAAGGCCTGCACCCCCGAGGTGGTCGCAGCCAACCGGCACAACCTGGGGTTGGACCTGCCCGTGTGGGAGCAGTACTGGGTCTACCTCAAGGGCATCTTCGTCGGCCGCACCTTCGGCTCCGGCACCGCGACCTATTCCTGCGACGCGCCGTGCCTGGGCTATTCCTTCAAGCGCGGTGAGCAGGTCACGGTCCTCATCAAGGAGGGCTTCCCGGCCACCTTCTGGCTGGCGATCGGTGCCTTCATCCTCTGGATCACGAGCGGCGTCTCGCTCGGCATCTACTCAGCCCTGCGCCGGGGCAAGTGGCAGGACAAGCTCGTCATGGGCGTCTCGCTCGTGGGCTACTCGCTCCCGTCGTTCTTCATCGGCCTCGTGCTGCTCTTCTTCGTGATCCTCAAGTGGCAGCTGCTGCCCTACCCGGACTACGTCTCGCCGTTCGAGAATCCACTGCAGTTCTTCCAGACCATGCTGCTGCCCTGGATCGTCCTGGCGTTCCTCTACGCCGCCTTCTATATGCGGCTCACGCGCAACCAGATGCTCGACACCCTCGGCGAGGACTACATCCGCACCGCACGGGCCAAGGGCCTGCGCGAGCGCATCGTCATCCGTCGCCACGGTCTCCGCGCTGGCCTCACCCCGATCGTGACGGCAGCGGGGCTCGACCTCGCCGGCCTGCTCGGCGGTGCGATCATCACCGAGCGCATCTACAGCCTCCCGGGAATCGGCAGCCTGGCCGTCAACTCCGTGGTCGACGCCGATCTTCCTCTCACCGTGGGGATCACGCTGGTCACCGCGACCTTCATCATCGTCGCCAACCTGATCGTCGACCTGCTCTACGCCGTCATCGACCCGCGGGTGAGGCTGGTATGAGCACCAACACGACCGGTGGAGCCACCGGTCCCTTCATCGACGTCCGCGACCTCCGCGTGGAGTTCCCGACCGAGGACGGCATGGTGCGCGCCGTCGACGGCGTCTCCTTCAGCGTCGCCCGTGGTCGCACGCTCGCGATCGTGGGTGAGTCCGGCTCCGGCAAGAGCGTGACCTCGCAGGCGATCATGGGACTGCACAACCGCAAGACGGCCAACGTCACCGGTCAGGTCATCCTCGACGGGCAAGACCTCGTCGCCGCGACCGACGACGAGGTCCGGCTGCTGCGCGGCCAGAAGATGTCGATGATCTTCCAGGACCCGCTCTCGAGCCTGCACCCGTTCTACACAGTGGGAAAGCAGCTCGTCGAGGCTGTCCGCGTGCATCAGGACGTCAACAAGGCGGCCGCTCGTGCGCAAGCGATCGCGATGCTCGACCGGGTCGGCATCCCCAACCCCGACCGGCGGATCGACGACTATCCCCACCAGCTCTCCGGCGGTATGCGTCAGCGCGTCATGATCGCGATGGCGTTGCTCAACGGTCCATCTCTGCTCATCGCCGACGAGCCGACGACGGCTCTCGACGTCACCGTGCAGGCCCAGATCCTGCAGCTGCTGCGGGACCTGCAAGCCGAGTTCAACACCGCGATCATCATCATCACCCACGACCTCGGCGTGGTCGCCGATGTCGCCGACGAGGTCGTCGTGATGTACGGCGGACGCCTCGTCGAGCACGGCTCGGTCGACGACATCTTCCACCGCCCGGAGATGCCCTACACGCTCGGCCTGCTCGCCTCGATGCCGCGGCTGGACAAGGGCCGCGCCGACCGGCTCGACCCCATACCCGGACTTCCCCCGTCGCTCATCCGGCTGCCGCAGGGATGTGTGTTCCGACCGCGGTGCACCTATCACCAGCTCGCGCCGGCAGGCGTCTGCGACACCGTGCGGCCCGACCTGCTCACGTCTGGACCTGGCCACGAGGTGCGCTGCCACCTGCCCGCCGACGTACGTCGCACCATCGCCGCCGAGCGACTCGGCCACCGTCAGGAGGAGTCGGTATGACGACGACCGCCGGTGCCGAGCCCGTCCTGCGGGTGACCGGGCTCAAGCAGCACTTCCCGATCACCTCGGGTGCGATCTTCAAGAAGGTCGTGGGCCAGGTCCGCGCCGTCGACGGCATCGACCTGCAGGTCGCAGCGGGCGAGACCCTCGGTCTCGTCGGCGAGTCCGGCTGCGGCAAGTCCACCGCAGCCCGGTCGATGTTGCGGCTGCTGTCGCCGACCGCGGGCAAGGTCGAGCTCGCCGGTGAGGACATCACGAAGCTGAGCCGCAAGGAGCTCGTGCCCTTTCGGCGCGAAGCGCAGATGATCTTCCAGGACCCGTACAACTCGCTCAACCCTCGCCACCCGGTCGGCACGATCATCTCCGCGCCGTTCAGCGTGCAGGGCGTGGAGCCCAAGGGCGGCGTCAAGGCCGAGGTGCAGAACCTCATGGAGCGTGTGGGGCTCAACCCCGAGCACTACAACCGCTATCCCAACGAGTTCTCCGGCGGGCAGCGGCAGCGCATCGGTATCGCGCGAGCGATCGCGCTGCGCCCCAAGCTCATCGTCTGCGACGAGCCGGTCTCAGCGCTCGACGTCTCGATCCAGGCTCAGGTCATCAACCTGCTCGAGGACATCCAGGACGAGTTCGGGATCGCCTACGTCTTCGTCGCGCACGACCTCTCCGTCGTACGCCACATCTCCGACCGCGTCGCCGTGATGTATCTCGGTCACATCATGGAGCTCACCGACCGCGACTCCCTCTACGAGCAGCCGCTGCACCCCTACACCCACGCGCTCCTGTCGGCCGTGCCGGTGCCCGACCCCGGAGCATCGAGCAAGCGCGAGCGGATCCTGCTGCAGGGTGACCTGCCCAGCCCGATCAACCCGCCGACCGGGTGCGTCTTCCACACCCGTTGCTGGAAGGCGCAGGAGCGCTGCTCGGCCGAGAAGCCCGAGCTGCGCGAGCTGCGCCCGGGACACCAGGTCGCGTGCCACTTCCCGGTCGAGGTCGTCATCGGCTCGGTCGTCGGCCCGTCCGACGGTCAGGTACGTCCGCAGCTCCCCGACGAGGTCAACCCGCCGAAGGTCCTGCGCGTCGCCAGCGAGATGGGCGCCCAGACCGCCACCCAGCACATCGAGCCGACGCACCACGAGACGCTGGAGAGCTAGCCTGCTGCCGGCCCCACGCGCGAACCCGTTGATGTGTAGCCAGGACGAGCCATAGGCGGTTGTGGTTACACATCAACGGGGTGGTTGGGGGGCGACTGGGGTCAGGCGTTGAGGGCTTGGGTGAGGAAGGTGAGCTCGAGGATGAGGCGGTTCTCGGCCACTTCTTCCTGAGGGGTCATGTGGGTGACTCCTGAGAGGGGGAGCACCTGGTGGGGGCGACCCGCCACCGTGAGGGCACCGCTGAGGCGCAGGGTGTGGGCGACGACGACGTTGTCGTCGGTGAGGCCGTGGATGATGAGCAGCGGTCGGGTGAGGCCTGCTGCCAGCGGCAGCAATGACGACGCGTCGTACACCGCGGCATTCTCGGTCGGATCGCCGAGATAGCGCTCGGTGTAGGCCGTGTCGTAGAGCCGCCAGTCCGTGACGGGTGCGCCGGCCACGGCAGCGTGGAAGACGTCCGGGCGGCGGAGCACGGCGAGTGCCGCGAGGTAGCCGCCGAACGACCAGCCGCGGATGCCGACCCGGGTGGCGTCGACATCGTCGGGATAGGCGACCGCGACCGCCTCGATCGCGGCGACCTGATCCTCGAGCGCCGGCGTCGCGAGGTCGTGGAGCACGGTGCGGTCCCAGCCGGGCCCGCGACCGGGTGTGCCTCGGCCGTCAGCGATGACGACGCAGAACCCTTGGTCGGCGATCCACTGGTCTTCGCCGTACGCACCGAGCATCTCGGCGACGAGAGCACCGTGCGGGCCGCCGTAGGGGCTCAGCACGACCGGGAGGCGACGCGACCCCGTCCGGTGGCCGGTTGGGAACAGCACCGCCGTGCGCAGACCTCGCTCACCCGCCTCGAGCATCGTGACGACGGGCAGCGCGTGCGGAGTCTCCGCGTGGCTCGTGACGAGGGTCGTGCCCGCCGACGTGTGCAGCTCGTACACCGGTGACATCGACTCGAGGGTGCGCCGGATGACGAGGTCGGTGGCGCCGGCGACGCGCGCGACGTTCCAGCCCGACTCGGGGGTGACTGCGCGCATGGTGGAGTCCCACCCGACGTGCGCGACGGATGCCACAGTCGGTCGCGGGGCGAAGGACGCGACCACGCCGGTGTCGTCGACCTCGACGACACCGCGCACCTGGAGACCAGCAGGCGTCAGCCAGTCGTCGCCGAGGTGGAGGCGGTAGGTGTCGGTGACGCGGTCGGCTCGCAGGGTGAGGAGTCGACCGTCGGGTGCCCACTGGGTGGCGCCTGGCCAGGCGTCGACCCAGGCGTCATCGGTGATCGTCGCGACGGTGCGGGATGCTCCGGTCGCGGTGTCGATCGCGAGCACGACCTGCTCACGCTGATCGCGTGTCGTGACCACGACCAGCGGGTCGCCGTTGCTCGTCCACGACACGTCGACGAGGTAGGGATAGGTCGCCACGTCCCACGGCACCAGCGTGACGGATCCGTCGAGTCGCGCTATCTCCAGTGACACCAACGCATTTGCGGTGCCGGCTGCGGGATAGCGATGGCGGTAGGGCGCCTGCTCCGGGTGCACCGGATCGGCGATCCACCACTCCTGCACACCCGACTCGTCGACCCGCTCGACGAGGACGGCGTCGGAGTCAGGTGACCACCAGAAGCCTCGCTGACGGTCGAGCTCTTCTGCTGCGATGAAGTCGACGAGGCCGGCGCTCGAGTCATCCGACGTCGGCTCCGCGAGTGCACGGTCGGAGCTGCCGTCGACGGCGACCAGCCGCAGCGATCGGCCAGAGACGTACGCGATGTGTGCGCCGTCGGGCGAGAGCCGAGGGTCGATCACCGGCCCGGGGACGTCGAGCGCGCGCACGCCGCCGGAACCATCGAGGTCGACGGCGTAGAGCCCGCCCGACAGGGCGAAAACGGCCCGGCTCACGGCACGGTCCGTGGCATAGCCGACGATGCCGGAGTTGCCCTCGCGCATGCGCTCGCGGCGGGCTCGCTCCTCTGGCGAGAGCGATTCTGGCCCCGCGTGCAGAGCGGTCGGGTCGGCGACGAGGCGCTCGGCGCCGGTGATCGCGTCGACCTCCCACAGTCGACCGACAGCGTCGGTGCCTGACGCCGACCGCACGAACAACGCGCGAGCACCGTCAGGTGACAGGGTGAAGCTGCGCGGCGCTCCCGCAGTGAAGTGACGCGTGCGTGCGCTGTGGCTGGGGTAGGACTCATCCGACATGGACGCGAGTCTGTCAGGCGCCGCGGCCTCGGCACACGCTGCGAGCGAACGCCCGGCCCGGGCGCTCGGGCGCGGGTTAGGCTTGCCTGCGTGATCACCGCTGAGCATCGTCTCCTGCTCGTCCATGCCCACCCCGACGACGAGACGATCGGCAGCGGCGCCACGATGGCGCACTACGCCGCCACGGGTGCCCACGTCACCCTCGTCACCTGCACGTTGGGCGAGGAGGGCGAGATCCTCGTCGACGACCACGCGCATCGTGCGGCCGACCGCGATGACAGCCTCGGTGAGCACCGCGCGATCGAGCTGGCGCACGCCATGGCCGCGCTCGGTGTCACCGACCACCGACTCCTCGGGCACGCGGGGAAATACCGCGACTCCGGGATGATGGGGCTGCCCGACAACGAGGACCCGGTCGCCTTCTGGCAGGCGGACCTCCTCGCCGCGTCGGCCGACCTGGTCGCCGTGATTCGCGAGGTCCGACCGCAGGTGCTCGTGACCTATGACGACTTCGGCGGCTATGGCCACCCCGACCACATCCAGGCCCACCGCGTGGCGATGTACGCCTCGCTCCTCGCCGCCGCCCCGTCCTTCCGCCCGGACCTCGGCGCAGGGTGGGACATCGCCAAGATCTACTGGACTGCCTTCCCCAAGTCGTTCGTCCGGGAGGGCATCGCTGCCCTGCGCGCGATGGGCGAGGACACCGGTTTCGCGGCCATGGACCCCGACGACATCCCCTTCGCGTGCGACGACGTGATCATCACGACCGTCATCGACGCCCAGGGCGAGTCCGACAAGAAGATGGCAGCGATGCGCGCCCATGCGACCCAGATCAGCGTGGAGGACGGCTTCTTCGCCCTGTCGAACAAGCTCGGCTCACGCGCGATCGGCGTCGAGTTCTATCGCCTCGTACGCGGCGAGACTGCCGGCGAGCTCGACGAGCTCGGGCGCGAGACCGACCTGTTCGCAGGGATCTGACCGTTCGGCCGATGCCAGAGCGAGGATCCGGTCACTGGCAGTCATAGTTGGGCCGCCCGGGGTACTCCACCTGGGTGAGAACGGCCTTTCGAGCAGGGTCTCCGGGCCCGCGTCGGTGACGATGTGTGCACGCCCTCCTGGGCGTGAGACGGGCACACGGGGATGGAGAGCCACATGCGCCTTCACGGGCTGATCGGCCACGGTGCGTCGAGCACCACGACCACGCGCGCGAGCGCCGTGGCAGCGCCGCCGACCTCGGTGCTCCTGGCGGACTCCACGACCATGCGCGCCAACCAGGCCGACGTGGGCGTCTCTCGCGAGAAGTCGCGCCGGCGTCGGCTCGGACGGCTGTTCCTGCTGCTCCTCGTGCCGTCGGTGTACCTCTGGGTCCGGATCGTCAGTGGCAACGGCTTCGACATCACCAACATCACCTGGCCGACCATCGATCCGCTGATGCTCATCCCCGGACTGTTCTTCCTCGCGCTGATCGGCGTGCTGGTGGGCTCGACCGTCGGTGCCGGCCGCTCGCCGCACGTGACCTACCGGCCCGAGCAGATCGACGTGAAGCTCGACGAGGTCATCGGGATCGACGCGGTGAAGGACGACGTCATCCGGTCGCTCAACCTCTTCCTCGCTCACAAGGCGTTCGCGTCCGAGATGGGTGGCACCGCGCGCCGCGGCCTGCTCTTCGAGGGCCAGCCCGGCACCGGCAAGACCTACCTCGCGAAGGCGATGGCCCGCGAGGCCGGAGTCCCGTTCCTCTTCGTCTCGGCCACGTCGTTCCAGTCGATGTACTACGGCGCCACAGCGCGCAAGATCCGGTCCTACTTCAAGGCGCTGCGCAAGGCGGCTCGCCAGGAAGGCGGCGCGATCGGCTTCATCGAGGAGATCGATGCGATCGCGATGGCGCGTGGCGGTCTGTCGATGACCCCCCTGCCGATGCGCTCGAGCGAGTCGCTGTGCTGTGGCGGCCTCGAGGGACTTCCCTCGTCGTACGCCTCGGCAGCCGTGACGCACGGATCGGGCACGGTCACGAACCGCTCCATGACGAGCGAGGGCGTCGGCGGTGTCGTCAACGAGCTGCTCGTGCAGATGCAGTCCTTCGACGACCCGACCGGCTGGCAGAAGATGCAGACGTGGTTCATCGACCAGATCAACCTCTTCCTCCCGCCGCACCGTCAGCTCTCGCGTCCGGTGCCGCCGTCGACCAACGTGCTGCTCATCGCCGCGACCAACCGTGCCGACAACCTCGACCCGGCGCTGCTGCGCCCGGGTCGCTTCGACCGTCGCCTGACCTTCGAGCCGCCGACCAAGGCCGGACGTCGCGAGCTCGTCGACTTCTTCCTCACGCGCAAGGCGCACCACGTCGAGCTCGACTCCGATGAGGTCCGCGACTCCTTCGCGTCGGTGACCCAGGGCTATACCCCGGTGATGATCGAGCACCTCTTCGACGAGGGACTCGTCAATGCCCTGCGTCGTGGTGACCACGCGATGTCGCGCGCCGACGTCGAGCGGGCCCGCCTCGTGGAGGAGGTCGGCATGGGGCAACCGGTCGCCTACACCGACCACGAGCGTCACCTCATCGCGACGCACGAGGCCGGCCACGCCGTGACGGCCTGGCTCGTCGCACCGCACCGCCGGCTCGAGGTGCTCACCATCGTCAAGCGTCGCGACGCGCTCGGCATGCTGGCTCACGGCGACGCCGAGGACGTGTTCACCCGGTCCAAGACCGAGATGCTCGGCCTCATCCGCATCGCCATGGGCGGTCAGTCCGCGGAGGAGCTCTTCTTCGACGACATCTCCACCGGTCCGGCCGGTGACCTGCTCTATGCCACCAACGTCGCCGCTCAGATGGTCGGAGCCGCCGGCATGACGGACACGCTGATCTCCTACTCCGCCATCCAGGGCAGCGCGCTGTCGGACACCAACATCGTCGGTCGAGTCCTCGGCGACTCCGACGGTCGCGGCCGGGTCGAGAAGATCCTGCAGGAGCAGAAGCGGTTCACCCTCGCGCTGCTCGACGAGAACAGGAACCTCGTCGAGGCGCTGCGCGATGCGCTGCTCGAGCGGCACGAGCTCATCGGTCGCGAGATCACCGACGTCCTCTCCGCAGCGGCGGAGTCGGCGCGCACCGTCGACCTGCGCGACCGTCCGGCGTTCGTCGGCACCGGCGTCGAGGCCGCCGGCCTGGAGGCCTGACCCCGTACGTCGGGACCTACCGTGCGGGCCACGTAGGCTCGCCAGCGTGACGGACGAGGTGAACGACGCGCGGCCCGACGACGCGGAGCACTCCAACGCTGCACTCGCCACCGGAGCGGCTGTCAGCGACGGGGCTGTCAGTGATGGCGGCGTTCTGGACGACAGTGCTGCGTCCGACGACGTCGTCCCCGACGCCCCCGTGCGGAGCTTCGGCCCGCTGGCCTACGTCGGCCTGGTCGCGGGCGGGCTCTTCCTCGGCGTGCTCGGGGTCGGGCTCGCGGCCGTGCGCACGCAGGTGCACGGCAACGTCGTGCCGTGGGGCCTCGTGCTGATGCTCGTGGCGCTGCCGGTCTGCGTCCGGGCCGCTGCTTGGTTCGTCGGCTCGCGCACCGGCGCTGTCGCGGTGGCGCTGGGCTGGGTCGCCCCGACGATGCTGTTAGCGAGCACCAACCCGGGCGGCGACGTCCTGCTCCCTGATCTCACCCGGACCTACGTCTATCTCATCGGTGGAGGCGTCCTGGTCCTCCTGGCGAGCGTCTGGCCGCTCCCGCGCGGCGCGCGGGCTCTCGTCCGCGGTGGTGTCGCGACGCCGCCGGCACCCGAGCAGCCGGTCGGATCCGGTGACCTCGACGGCCTTCAGGGCTGAGCCTCCGAGGCCGATGCTCCGCAGGTGACAGTCACGCTGCCCCCGCGCCCGTCCCTGGTCGGGATGCCTACGTGGTTCGACGACGACGTCGTCGAACCTGAGGCCAGCGGTGTCGACCACGTCGTGCTGCGGCTGGGGAGCGGTCGCTATGGCATCTGCGCCCCGGACGTCGCCGAGGTCGTCGCCGTCCCGTATGCGACCCGGGTCCCGGGGACCCCGGCGTGGGTCGTCGGTGTCGGCAACTGGCGCGGCCACGTGCTGCCGCTCGTCGACCTGCGGTCGGTCCTGGGGATGCCCGTCACCCCGCTGCCGTCGAGCGCCCGGCTCGTGGTGGTCTCCGTCGACGACGTCGAGGTCGGCGTTGTCGCCGAGGCGGTGGCCGGGCTCGTCGAGGTGCCCGAGGACCTCGCTCCCACGCCTGTGACGCTCCCTGCGACCGCCTCCGACCTGCTGCTCGGGCTAGCGCCGAGCGACCTCGGCGGCCCGGTCGCGGTGCTCTCCACGGCGGCCCTGCTGGCGTTGCGCGTCCGCCTCGCCCGCCGCTGACCGGCGTACGACGGCTCCCTCGACCGTTCGTGGCACGGGGGACTGTTCTGAGCACGTGGCCGTTCACCCCTTCAGGTGATGCCCGGACGTCCCGAAGCAGCAGTGTGGGGTGTGTGGCCCCGTAACCGTGATCGGACGGTGAGGCAGTCGTGGAGTTCAGCAAGCGCATCGCTGTGATCGCGTGCGTCGCCACCTGGGGGATCGTCGTCGGCGGGGTCGTGTCCGCCGTGCTCACGGCCGTGTTCGTCCCCGATGCCGAGGTCGACGTCATCCAGGTCGTGGCGTGGGCAGCCTTCGGCACCCTCGTCGCCGCCGTCACGACGGCGCTGGCAGTCCGGGCCCGACGGGCCCGTGCACAGCTGCGCCAGGTCGTCACCCTGGGCCGGGTCATCCTGCTCGCCGTGGTCGTCTGCATCACCGGCATGGCGTGCGCAAGCGGCGGCCTCCTCGGCCCCACCTCGGCGCTGCTCGCCGTGACGGTGCTCTTCGCCTCGCTCATGTTCTCCGGCTGGCTGCTCGCCGGCTTCGCCCTTCTCCAGGCCGTGAGCGTGGCCTTCACCGGGTTCGTGACGCACACCTGGACCGGGTCCGCCGTACCACTCGGGCTGCTTGCCCTCGTGGCCCTGCCCGCCATGACCCTCATCGACGCCCAGCTCGCGGAGGCGGTCCTCGCCTTCGAGAGCAAGTCGACGCGTGAGCGCAAGGAGCTCAGCGCTCGTGTCGACGCCCTCACCTCCCAGCTCGAGCGGGCGGCTGCGGGCGACCTGACTGCCGGTGTCGACGTCTCGGCCATGGCCGCGAGCGATGCCGAGGACGACGACACCGTTGTCGTGCTGTCGACGTCGGTGAACCAGGCTCTGGACAGCCTGCGTTCCCTCGTCGAGCAGGTGCGATCCGGTGGCGAGCAGATCTCGACGAGCGCGGTCGAGCTGCTCGCCACCGCTCAGCAGCACGCGGCGAGTGCCACCGAGCAGTCCTCAGCAGTCGCCGAGACCACCTCGACCATCGAGGAGCTCGCTGCAACGGCGGCGCAGATCGCCGACACCGCGGAGGCCGTCGCACGCTATGCCGCGGAGACGTTGCGCCATGCGGAGGAGGGCCGACAGGCCGTGTCCGCGTCGGTGCGCTCGATGGACCAGATCGCCGACCGCGTCGACTCCATCGCGTCGCGGGCCCTCTCGCTGGGCGAGAAGAGCCAGGAGATCGGACGCATCCTCGAGGTGATCGACGACCTTGCGGACCAGACCAACCTGCTCGCACTCAACGCCGCCATCGAGGCAGCTCGTGCAGGCGAGCACGGTCGCGGTTTCGCTGTCGTGGCAGCCGAGGTGCGCAAGCTGGCCGAACGGTCGCAGGAGTCGGCCGGGCAGATTCAGGCGCTCGTCGCCCAGATCCAGACCGAGACGCACGCGACGATCCTGGCGACGGAGGACGGCGCCCGCGAGGTGCACGCCGGTGCCGATCTCGCGCGTGAGGTCGTCGAGGCGCTCGAGCGGATCTCGGGCATGGTGGACGAGACCACCACGGCCGCGCGGGAGATCTCCATCGCGACCCAGCAGCAGCGCTCCGCGTCCGACCAGGTCGTGGCGGCGATGACGCAGGTCTCCGATGTGTCACGGCAGTACGCCGTCGGCTCCCAGCAGTCGGCCGCCGCGGCGGCTCAGCTGCACACCTTGTCCGACGAGCTGCGCGAGTCGATCTCGCGCTTCCGGGTCGCGTAGGCATCGACATGGGCTGGGCCGACGATCCCGAGCTGGTCGCCACCTTCCGCGCGGAGGTGGAAGACCGGTTGGCGTCGCTGCGCGACGGTCTCCTCGGCCTCGAGGCGCACCGGTCACCGCGTCAGGTGATCGAGTCGCTCTTCCGCGATGCCCACACGGTCAAGGGATCTGCGCGGATGCTGGGTCTCGACTCGGTGGTGACCCTCGCGCACCGCGCCGAGGACCTGCTCGGCATGCTCCGCGACGGGCGGCTGGGTGTGCGTCGTGACCTTGTCGACCTGCTGCTCGTCACCTCCGAGGCCATCGGCCGCTCGTTGCCCGGTGCGGACCGCCCCGTGTCATCGACATCGCTCGCCGAGGTGGTCGCCGCACTCGACTCGGCGCTGGCCGGCGCCGACCCGGTTGCGATCCCGCGGCTCGGTGACGGCGGCGACGCTGGCGTCGATCTCGACGGCGACGACGATGTCGTGTCGGTGAGCGCGGCCGGACGGGCCGGCGAGCACGTGCGCGTGCCGACCCGCCGGGTGCACGGCCTCCTCGACGTCGTGGGTGAGGCCGAGCTCGACGTGCGCCGCATGCAACGCCAGGCCCAGCAGACATCGGCTCTGATCGCCGAACACCAGCAGCTCGTACGCGGTCTGCGTCAGGCAGTGCTGCGCGGGGCCGGCGAGTCCGAGGTGTCCGACGCCGTCACGTCGATGGTCGCTGTCGCCGACCGCCTGCAGGCAGTGAGCCGCGACCTGCGCTCGCGCAGCGAAGACGCACTGCAGCGGCTCGCGCGGGTGCGCGACGGGGCGATGGGTCTGGCGATGGTGCCCGTGCGCCGTGTCGTCGCCGGCTTCCCGGCACTCGTGCGCGAGATCGCCACGTCGACCGGCAAGGACGTCGAGCTCGTGACGGTCGGCGCCGAGGTGGAGCTCGACGTACGTGTCCTCGACGGTGTCGCGGATGCCCTTCGCCACCTCGTCACCAACGCCGTCGACCATGGCTGCGAGACGCCGGGGGAGCGGGCGCTCGCGGGCAAACCACGCCGCGCGACCGTCACGGTGTCGGCTCGCCAGGCTGGCTCAACCGTCGTGATCGAGGTGGCGGATGACGGCTCGGGCATCGACGACGACCGGCTCCGCGATGCCGCGGTGCGTGCGGGTCTGCTCGACGGTGCGGCGGTGGCCGCTGCTGCCCAGCCCTCGTCGTCGTCGCTTCACCGGCTGCTGTTCGAGCCGGGCTTCTCCACCCGCACCGACGTGACCGAGACCTCAGGTCGCGGAGTCGGTCTCGACGTCGTGCGCACGTCGGTCGAAGCGCTCGGTGGCACGGTGGAGGTGGCCAACGACCCGCGTGCGGGCACCCGCTTTGTCCTGACCCTGCCTGTCACTCTCGGTGTCGTGCGCTGTCTGATCGTGCGCTGCGGCCAGGAGCGCTATGGGGTTCCGCTCCCGGGTGTCCTCGAGACGGTGAGCCTGGCCGACGCCGACGTTCACGATGTCGGAGGCGCGCTCGTCGTCGTTCGGCACGACGAGACGGTGCCGCTGGCCGACCTGGGCGTGGCGCTCGGTGTGGTCGGCAGCCGCAACGCGCGCGTCGCCGTGCTCGCACGACCGAGCGGCGCGGCACTCGCGTGGTCCGTCGACGAGGTGGTCGGCGAGCGCGAGGTCGTCGTCACCTCGCTCGGTGGGTTCCTCGGCGCGGTGCCCGGCACGTCAGGTGCCACGATCGACGATGACGGCACGGTGCTCCTGCTGGTCGACCTGCGCGAGCTCGCCTCCCGGTTCGCTGGTGCCACCTCGTTGCCATCGTCGGCCGACGTGCTCGACGACGGACCGGACGCCGGCGTCGACACCGACGGCGGGCGACCGCGCGGGCAGCGGCGCGCGTCGGAGACCGGTCGCCCACGCGTGCTCGTCGTCGAGGACTCCGTCGGCGTACGAGAGCTGCAGCGCACGATCCTCGAGGCTGCGGGCTATGACGTCATCACTGCGGTCGACGGTCTCGACGGTGCCGCCCGGCTGCAGCAGCCCGTGGTGGACCTCGTGCTGTCCGACGTGGAGATGCCAGGGATGGACGGGTTCACCCTGACCCGCACCATCCGCAAGACGCGCGGCTGGGAGAACGTCCCGGTCGTGATCATGACCTCGCGTGGCGACGACGCCGACAAGCGCGCGGGTCTCGACGCGGGCGCTGACGCCTACCTGCTCAAGAGCGAGTTCGACCAGCACGCTCTCGTGGACACCGTCCGACGTCTCGTCGGGCGATGACCACGCGACCCCCTACAGCTCGACGCACCCAAGCACTCCGGAGGACATCATGAACGACCGCCAGGTGACCGTCGTCGTCGCCGACGACAGCCCCACGATGCGTCGCATCGTCGGCGGCGTCCTCAGCGGCGCCGGGTTCGACGTCGTCCTCGCCGAGGACGGTGTGGAGGCTGTGCAGACGGTGTTCCGCACCATGCCCGACGTCGTCATCCTCGACGTGCAGATGCCCCGTGTCTCTGGATACGTCGCAGCGCGGCTGCTCAAGGACGACTGGCAGACCGCAGACATCCCGGTGCTGTTCCTCACCTCGCTCAACGCAGCCAGTGACCGCTACTGGGGTGCGCGTGCCGGCGCTGATCGATTCCTCACCAAGGACTTCGAGGCGCCCGAGCTGGTCGAGGCCGTGACCTCCGCCATCGAGCAGGCCCGAGCGGCACGTGGTGGTCGCACTGCGCTCAAGGCCGACCCGCTGGAGCTCAGCGACGACGACGTCCTCGTGCGCGTGTGCGACCTGCTCGACCGCAACCTCTTCGAGGCATCGGTGACGCAGGACGTCACGTCGATCGCGACCGACGTGCACGGGTTCGAGGAGACGGTCGCCGCCGTGCTCGAGTCCATGGAGCGCATCGTCGACTGCGACCTGGTCAGCGTGATGCTGCTCGGCGCCGACGGCCTCGCCCCGGAGGCGACGTACGTCTCGGTCTCCCGTGAGGTGACGCACGAGCACTATCGCGATTTCCTCGCTGCTGTTGCCGAGGCGTCCGAGCAGGCCACCGGCGGAGCGACCTCGATGTCGGAGCTCTCGCCGATGCTCGCGGACGCGCACGACCGCTTGGGTGCTGCCGACCCCGACGGGCTGGAGAGCCCCGGAATGGCGACGTTCCTGTCGATGCCGTTGCGAGCCGGCGGTCGCATGATGGGGCTGCTTGCGCTCTCGAGCGGGGTCGCGAACGCCTTCGGCGAGTCCGCGCTCACGACTTTGCGCCTCGTCGCTTCACCTGCTGCTGTCGTCATTGATCACGCCCGCCTCTCGGGCGTGCACGCCTGACCGGTCGCCTGCTCGAGCCCTGACCGGCCTCCTGCCCGAGAGTGGTGCCGCTCTAGGGTCGCTGCATGACCAACGCGGAGCAGCTGCCCGGCGAGGTAACGCCGGACGCCTTCCGCGAGGTCATGGCTCGCTTTGCCACCGGCGTCGCCGTGATCACCTGCGCCGAGGGCCGGTCCGACCACGCGATGACCGCCAACTCGTTCACGTCGGTCTCGCTCGATCCGCCGCTGGTGCTGTTCTGCGTCGAGAACGACTCCCGCTTCCATGAGGCCGTGACGGTTGCTGACCGCTGGTCGGTCAACGTCCTCGATGCGAGCCAGGCAGGTCGGGCGCGATGGTTCGCGACCCGCGGCCGACCGCTGGTGGGCCAGTTCGACACGACGCCGACCCACCGGTCGGCTGTCTCGGGTGCGCTCCACCTCGACACCGCGATCGCCACCCTCGACTGCCGGACCACGGCTGTCCACGTCGCGGGCGACCACGACATCGTCATCGGGGAGGTCCTCGAGATGGTGGTCGTAGGACCTGAGGCAGAGCCGCTCGTCTACTACCGCAGCCGATTCCGCGTCCTGGCGCCCGAAGGCGAACACCGGGGCTGACGGCGTGTCATGAAGCCTCGGTGTGCGCCACGCCGCAGATCGGGCATGTCACAGGCTCGTGGTCGGTCCCGTACTCTGGATCCACCCCCATCGTGCTCGCCGCGACCGGATGTCAGCGCCCGCCGCGGTGCGCCCCCCGGTCGAGACGCGCACCCGCCCGTGTCAGGACGTGCAGTGACCACCTCGCCCCCGACCTCCCTGGTCGAGGACCTTTCTGGTTCCGACCGACCCGCCCGCCGCCGTGGCGTGCTCATCGCTGGCACCTCAGCCGGTGTCGTCGCCGCGGTCTACATCGCGCTCGTGGCCGCCACCGGAGACGGCCTGCCGCGGGGCACCCACGTGCTGGGGGTCGATGTGGGCGGGCAGAGCGAGTCGCAGGCGGCCGCCACCCTCACGACGGCGCTCGGTGCTCGCGCGACGGCTCCGATGGCCGCGGTGGTCGGCACCGATCACGTGTCCGTCGTCCCGGCCGATGCCGGTCTCACGTTCGACACCGCCGCGACTGTCTCCGGGCTCGCCGGCCGCATCTGGAACCCGATCACCCTGTTCTCGCAGTTCACCGGTGGCCCCCAGCGGGCGCCGGTAACCGCCGTCGACCAGGCCAAGCTGGCCGAGACCGTGACCTCGCTCGCCGCAGACAGCGACGCACCAGCGACCGAACCGACCGTGGTCGTACGCGGAGCCACGGCCGCCCTGACCCCGGGAACGCCCGGCTCGGTCGTGGACCAGAAGGGTGCGGCCGAGGCACTGGCGGCGGCCTACCTCGTGTCGTCCGACCCGGTGACGCTCCCCGTCGTCACCTCGGAGCCGACCGTGTCGTCGGACTCGTCGGCTCAGGCGCTGGCCCTCGCGCAGGCGGCCGTCGCCGCACCCGTCACCGTCGAGGTCGGCACCGTGACCGCGACGATCCCGACATCGACGATCGGCGAGGCGCTCACCTTCGCCCCGCAGGACGGCCAGCTCAAGGCCGCGCTCGACGGCACCGTGCTGCGTACCGCGATCGCGCCGGCCCTGGCCGGCACCGAGACGCCGGGCCGGGATGCGTCCTTCCGCATCGTCTCGGGCAAGCCTGTCATCGTGGCGTCGAAGGTGGGCCGCGGCGTCAACGTCGACCTGCTCGCCGCCGACGTGCTCACGGTGCTCGGCAAGACCGGCGCCGACCGAGCCATCGACGCTCAGATCGGCACGATCGAGCCAAAGCTCACCACCCAGGCCGCGAAGGCACTCGGCGTGACGGAGCAGATGTCGACGTTCACCCAGCGCTTCCCCTATGCCGCCTACCGCGTGCAGAACATCGGTCAGGCAGCCCGGTCGATCAACGGCACGCTGCTCCTGCCCGGAGAGACGTTCTCGCTCAACAAGACCCTGGGCGAGCGCACTGCGGCCCACGGCTACACCAAGGGCTTCGTCATCGGCCCGGGCGGGGTCTTCAAGGAGGACCTCGGCGGCGGCGTCTCGACCAGCGCCACCGCGACGTGGACCGCCGCCTTCTACGCCGGTCTGGAGCGGGTGCACACCCAGGCGCACTCGATCTGGATCTCGCGCTATCGCGCCGGCCTGGAGGCCACGGTCGCGTGGGGCTCGTTCGACATGAGCTTCAAGAACGACACGCCGCATGCTGTGCTGGTCACCACGATCATGAAGAACACCTCGATCACCGTGCAGATCTGGGGCACCAAGGCCTACGACAAGATCAAGGCCGTCTCCGGCCCTCGCTACAACGTCTCTCCTGCGGGCGCGATCCAGTACGACAGCACCCCCACCTGCCACGCGCAGCAGGGCGGCGAGGGGTTCTCGATCGATGTCTACCGCGTGTTCGTCAAGGACGGCGTCGAGGTCAAGCGGGAGAAGATCACGACCCGCTACCGCCCGAGCCCGACCGTGAAGTGCGGCACCGACCCGGCGAAGGCGTCACCATCGCCGTCCGTGTCGGGCACCGCCAATCCGAGCGCGACTCCGACGCCGACGAAGAAGCCCTCGGCGTCACCGACCGCCTGACCCGGCCGACCGGAGGTTCAGACACCTCTCGGCCTGACAGGGTGCTCCCAGGAATCTCACAGGTTTCTGCGGTCCACTGGTCGCATGACTGGTCGTGACAGCACTTCCCGGGCCCCTGAGGCACGTGTCCTCGTCGTCGACGACGAGACCTCGATAGCGGACCTGCTGGCCACCGGGCTGCGCTTCGTCGGCTTCGACGTGCGCACGGCGAGGAGCGGTCTCGAGGCTCTCACCCTGGTGCGCGACTGGCGCCCAGAGCTCATCGTGCTCGACGTGATGATGCCCGACGTCGATGGCTTCGAGGTGACTCGCCGTCTGCGGGGCGAGGGCCGCCAGACGCCGGTGCTCTTCCTCACCGCTCGCGACGCGGTCGAGGACAAGGTCGCCGGGCTGACCATCGGTGGCGATGACTACGTCACCAAGCCGTTCAGCCTCGAGGAGGTCGTCGCGCGGGTGCGTGCGCTGCTACGTCGCAATGCGCCGTCCGACATCGACGACGGGTTGCTCCGCTATGCCGACCTCGTGCTCGACGAGGACGCACACGAGGTGAGCCGGGCAGGCGTCGCCATCGACCTCACGCCGACCGAGTTCTCACTCATGCGCTATCTCCTGCTCAACACGGGTCGCGTGGTGTCCAAGTCCCAGATCCTCGATCACGTCTGGCACTACGACTTCGGTGGCGACGGTGCGGTGGTCGAGTCCTACATCTCCTACCTGCGCCGCAAGGTCGACGCCCCGTTCGACACAGCCCTCATCCGCACTGTTCGCGGCGTCGGCTACACCCTGCGGCAGCCGCAAGGTGCCACACCGGCGGCTGCGCGGGCCGGCTCGTGATGTCCCGGTTCGGGTCGTTGCGCACTCGCCTCGTGATGGGCGTGCTCGTCCTCACCGCGCTGGGCCTCGTCCTCGCTGCAACGGCTGGGACCCTGCTCCTGCGCAGCTACCTGGTGAACCAGGTGGATCGGGAGCTGCAGGGGGTCGCACGCTTCGCGGACGGGGCATCCTTCCCCCAGGCGCCGACCGGTTCACCCGCGCGCACGACCGGTCGACCGTTGCCGAGTCCCTTCGTCCTGACGAGGCTCGATCCGACCGGAGCTGTGATCAGCCAGGAGCAGGGTTCTCAGGTCACGTCGGCCCTGCCGGACCTCGCCGGCCTCACCGTGGAGCGGGCCCGAGCGCAGGGCGCAGCGCGCTTCGACTCGGTCGGGGTGGGTGACTCCACGGTCCACTACCGATCCGCCGTCGCGGTGTTCCCGGACGGGAGCGGGACCGTCGTGCAGTCGATCTCGATGGAGTCGATCGACGCCACGATCCAGCGAGCCACGCTGGCATCGCTCGCCGTCGGCCTGCTCACGCTCGGCCTCGTCGGCCTGCTCGCCGGTGTCGTCATCCGTATCGGGCTCCGACCGCTCGACGACGTCGAGGTGACCGCCGAGCGGATCGCTGCCGGTGACCTCTCGCAGCGGATCCCGGACATGCCGGCCGGCACCGAGATCGGACGCCTCTCGGCCTCCCTCAACGGCATGCTCGCCCAGATCGAGCACGCCTTCGACGAGCGCACCGCGAGCGAGGACCGGCTGCGCCGCTTCGTCGCCGATGCGAGCCACGAGCTGCGCACCCCGCTCACCACCATCCGCGGCTATGCCGAGCTGTCCCGCAACGGTGCCATCACGCAGGAGGCCGATCGAGCTGCCGCGATCGCGCGCATCGAGGGCGAGGCCGTACGGATGGGCGTGCTCGTCGACGACCTGCTTCTCCTCGCCCGCCTCGACCAGCAGCGACCGCTCGAGCGTCGACACGTCGATGTGGTCGAGCTCGTCGACGCCGCCGCCGCAGGTCTGCGGGCAGCGGCCCCCGACCGTGAGGTCGCTGTCACCGCACCCGAATCCGCCAGCGTCGTCGGTGACGCGGCGCGACTTCGTCAGGTCGTCGACAACCTGCTCACCAACGCTCGCGTCTACACGACCGCCGGATCACCTGTCGGCCTCGTGGTGACGGAGCACCTTGACGTCGTACGCATCGTCGTGTCGGACGCCGGACCAGGCATGAGTGCGGACGACCTCGCTCACGCCACGGAGCGCTTCTATCGTGGTGATCCATCGCGTACCCGCCGCAACGGCACCGGCAGCGGTCTCGGGCTCTCGATCGTGCAGGCCATCGTGGCCGCGCACGACGGCAGCCTGCAGATGGAGTCCTCGCCGGACGCGGGCAGCACGGTGACCGTGGAGCTGCCGATCAACGTGCGCGCATCGGCGACGGGGAACGACGCCCCGAGCGCAGTGAGCGAGCTCGCCGCGACCTGAGTGCACCGGCCTCAGATGCGGGCCGCGACAAAACGCAGGCGTACGTAGTCGATCCACCAGCCGGGCTCGCCGTCGGGGCGCACGTCGAGCCCCGCGGCGCGAGCGTGCACATCGACGCCGGTGTCGAACTCGGCACGGCGGTCGTCGGGCACGTCGTCGACGAGCACCGCACCGAACATCCGCGCCCAGTCGGCGCCGGAGTCGCCGGGCGCCAGCGGCGTCATGCGGTCGACGAGCTGCACGAGGCGCACGGTGAACCCGTGACGCTCGAGCCGCGCGGCCTGCTCGCCCGGGGTGGGGAAGGTCCACGACGACGCGACGTCGGCGTCGAGACCGATGTCTCCTCGGGCGCCACGGATCGCGGCACTGATGGCCTCGACGTTGCCGACACCGCCCATCTCCACGACGAGACGGCCACCGGGTCGCAGCACTGCCGCGACGCCGGCGATGACGTCGTCCTGCCGTGGCATCCAGTGCATCGCGGCGTTGGAGAGCACGGCGTCGCAGACCGCATCGCTAGCAGCGGCACGCAGCGCAACGCGGTCCTGCGCGTCGGCGAGGACGAACGTCACCTCCGGGTGCTCTCGACGCGCGACCTCGAGCATCGCTGCATCGCTGTCGGTGCCGATGACGTGGGCGCCGGACGTGGCGATCCATGCCGCCTGATGCCCTGTGCCGCAACCGATGTCAAGGATCTTCTCCCCGGGCTGGGCGGCGAGCAGATCAAGCACCGGAGCGCCGTAGGCCGTGACGAACCCGAAGGACGCGTCGTAGCCGGCGGCGTCCCAGACCTTGTTGTTCGGGGCTGTGCGCATGTGGCAAGGATGCACTTGTGTCCACTGAGTGGGACAGATCACTCCACATGGCGAGACGATTTCGTGGCTCAAACGGGCTGCCCTTTCCGGGACAACCCGGGCCCCAGCCGGCAGCGGCTGATCTGTCACTGAAAACCGGCACGATCGTGCGGGTCGACCGTGCGGCAAACCGGCTCTTCACAATTTAGGGTGTAGTTGCGGTCGGAATCCGCCGGACTCGAGTAGGGATC